>NZ_PGGC01000268.1 GCF_002795305.1 Aeromonas cavernicola | reverse complement strand
GTATCGACCATCAGGTTGAGCTGGCCGATTCCCCATGGGGCTTCCAGCCCTTCCACCGGCAGGGTGAAGTCCTCACTCACCGGCAGGCTGTTGTCGACCAGTGCCATGTTGGGCAGCTCGGCGGTAAAGGGGGCGCCAAGCAGCCCCTGCTCCTTGAGCGCCTTGAAGTTCTCGCCGTTGACCCAGAGCAGATCGATGGGGCCGCCAGTTTGCTTGCCCGCCTGCTGGTTGGCCAGCAGCTGGCTGACGCTCTGGGCGATGTCATCCACCTTCACCTGCACTAGCTTGACCTGATAGTCGCGTGCGATCTCCTGCCCGGCCCACACCAGATAAGCGTTGATCTCCGGGCTGCCGCCCCAAGCGTTGAAGTAGACGGACTGTCCCTTCGCCTCCTCAAGGGTCTGTTGCCAGTTGTTATCAGGACTGGCTAACAGCGGGCTGCTGGCCAGCAGTGACAGGGCGCACAGCAGGGTGTTTAACCGCGGTTTGAGCGGTGAGAATGGCTGGAGCATAACAGTAACCTTGGTTGTCAGACGCCACGGCGCCAGCGGTGATAACGGGTCAGCCAAGCCAGCACTCGGGTGGGCTGGTGGGCCCGTTGCCATTCACCCGCCACGTATTTGTTTCCCTCCATCAGGGTGGGATAGGCGTGAATGGTGCCGAGGATCTTGCCAAGGCCGAGGCGGTGACGCATGGCGAGCACGAACTCGGCGATCCGTTCACCGGCGTGAGTGCCCACTATGGTGGCGCCAAGGATAGTATCCTTGCCCGGCACGGTCAGCA
>NZ_PGGC01000267.1 GCF_002795305.1 Aeromonas cavernicola | reverse complement strand
GCATGTACAGAGGGATGATCTGACGGAACTTGGTGTTAAATGTACAGAAAGAGTAGGTAAATTTAGGAAGGTTACCGAAATTCAAGGGGCGTGTAGCCGGATGGAAGTTCGGGGAGCTGGGTTAAGCACAGTAGGCAGAGATTCAAACAGAGAGAGGAGAAATGGGCTAAGAATTCTTTATCTGAATGCAAGAAGTGTCAGAAATAAGGCAGATGAGCTTGAAGCTCCGGTGCGAATGGGTAACTATGATGTTGTTGGGATAACGGAGACATGGCTGCAGGGAGATCAGACCTGGGAAATGAATGTGCAAGGGTATACGTGCTATCGTAGGGACAGAAACGTAGGCAGAGGGGGTGGGGTAGCCCTGTTGGTGAGGAATGAGATTCAGTCCTTTGCAAGGGGAGACATAGGATCAGGAGAAGTGGAGTCTGTATGGATAGAATTGAGGAACAGTAAGGGCAAAAGGACCCTAATGGGGGTTGTCTACAGGTCTCCAAACAGTAGCATGGATATTGGGTGCAAGTTGAATGCGGAGTTAGCATTAGCATGTAGCAAAGGAAATGTTGCAGTAGTTATGGGGGATTTCAACATGCAGGTGAACTGGGAGAATCAGGTTGGTGCTGGACCCCAGGATCGGGAGTTTGTAGAGTGCCTGCAGGATGCATTCTTGGAGCAACTTGTCCAAGAGCCGACCAGGGACAAGGCTATTCTGGATTTAGTGTTGTGCAACGAACAGGATTT
>NZ_PGGC01000266.1 GCF_002795305.1 Aeromonas cavernicola | reverse complement strand
GAGACCAAAACTGTATACAATACTCCAGGTGTGGTCTCACCAGGGCTCTGTACAAATGCAAGAGGATTTCCTTGCTCTTGTACTCAATTCCCTTTGTAATAAAGGCCAGCATCCCATTAGCCTTCTTCACTGCTTTCTGCACTTGCTCATTCACCTTTAGTGACTGATGAACAAGGACTCCCAGATCTCGCTGTATTTCTCCTTTACCTAACCCTACACCTTTGAGATAATAATCCGCCCTCCTGTTCTTACTCCCAAAGTGGACCACCTCACACTTATTCACATTAAACATCATCTGCCAAGTATCTGCCCACTCGCCCAGCCTATCCAAGTCACCCTGAATTCTCCTAACATCCTCATCACATGCCACACTGCCACCCAGCTTAGTATCATCAGCAAATTTGCTGATGTTATTCTCAATGCCCTCATCTAAATCGTTGACGTAAATCGTAAACAGCTGTGGTCCCAACACCGAGCCCTGTGGCACCCCACTAGTCACCACCTGCCATTCCGAGAAACACCCATTCACCACTACCCTTTGCTTTCTATCTGCCAACCAGTTTTCTATCCATGTCAATGTCTCCCCCCCAATGCCATGAGCTCTGATTTTACCCACCAATCTCCTATGTGGGACCTTATCAAATGCCTTCTGAAAATCGAGGTACTCTACATCAACTGGATCTCCCCCGTCTAACTTCCTGGTTACATC
>NZ_PGGC01000265.1 GCF_002795305.1 Aeromonas cavernicola | reverse complement strand
TGGCGGGCGTAGGTGGGGGCGTGGTAGGTCTCCTGATAGACCATGACGGCGTCGAGGCCGAGGGTTTTCAGCTCGGCATATTCGGCTTGCGAGAGGGGCTGCACCTCCATCCCTACCGTGCTGAAGTGGCGGCGGATGATGGGCATCACCTCGCGAAAATAGGCGAGCCCCACCTTGTGCTCGTGCTCGCCGGTCACCAGCAGCACGCTGTCAAAACCGCGCGCCTTGATGGCCAGACACTCGCGCTCAATCTCCTCTTTATTCAAGGTCTTGCGCTTGAGGCGGTTGCTCATGGAGAAGCCGCAGTAGGTGCAGTCGTTGGCACACAGGTTCGACAGATAGAGCGGCACATAGAAGCCGATGGTGTTGCCAAAACGCTGGCGAGTTAGCCGCTCGGCCTCGGCCGCCATCTGCGGCAGATACGCCTCGGCGGCTGGCGAGATCAGCGCCATAAAATCAGCCAAGGTGCGGCGCGGGGCACTCAGCGCCCGCGCTACATCGGCGGCAGTT
>NZ_PGGC01000264.1 GCF_002795305.1 Aeromonas cavernicola | reverse complement strand
ACATTCCAGATGAGCCGCTTCGAGCAGGTGTTCGAGCGTATCGAGGCGTGCCGCGACAGGCTTGCCACCCTCAAGGGGGAGTTCAACGACGGCAAATACATGCGGGTACACCGCACCATCTCCTCCACCCGGATGGACATCAAGCTGGCCCACGCCGCCATCGAGAACAAGATCGTCAACATCCTCGAACCGCTGGCCANNGCTTTGAGTACCACCATGGCCTGCTGGAGAAGATGTGGAAGGAGATCATGAAGAACCACGCCCATGACAGCATCGGCTGCTGCTGCAGTGACAAGGTGCATCAGGAGGTGATGAATCGCTTTGTGCTGGCCGACGACATGGCCGAGAACCTGATCCGCTTCTACATGCGCAAGATTGTCGACAACATGCCGGTGGCACTGTGCAACGACGGGGTACAGGTGGCCGACAAGCTCTGCCTGTTCAACCTGATGCCCTTCCCCCGTCAGGAGGTGATCAACACCAGCATCCGCATTCGCGCCCAATCCTTTGCCCTGCGCGATGAGGCGGGCCAGTCGATCCCCTACTTTGTCCGCGCCAAGCGCGAGATTGACCCGGGTCTGGTGGACAGGCAGATCGTGCACTACGGCAACTACGATCCCTTTATGGAGTACGACCTGTCTCTTATACACATCT
>NZ_PGGC01000263.1 GCF_002795305.1 Aeromonas cavernicola | reverse complement strand
AGGTAAATTCCATGTATGTACGCACGTATTTGGCGATTGAAGTCTGATTCTGATTCTGATTCTGATGCAAAAACCTATCCAACCTGGTCTTAAATTTATTTACTGAGGTGGCCTCAACTGTTTCCTTGGGCAGAGAATTCCACAGATTCACCACTCTCTGTGTGAAGAAGTTTTTCCTCATCTCAGACCTAAAAGGCTTCCCCTTTATCCTTAAACTGTGACCCCTCGTTCTGGACTTCCCCAACATTGGAAACAATCTTCCTGCATCTAGCCTGTCCAATCCCTTTAGAATTTTATATGTTTCAGAATCAGACTTTAATCGCCAAGTACATGTGTACATACATGGAATTTACCTCCGGCAGATGTTGTCTCTCTGTTCATAAAATAATAATAATCATAAAATAACTGGAAAAAGAAATATATGTATAAATATATAAATTATGTAAACAAAGGTAGTGCAAGCCAGCCGAAAATTGACTGGCAGTTAACTATTTAATAAAGTGACTGCATTAGGGAAAAAACTGCATCCGTGTCTATG
>NZ_PGGC01000262.1 GCF_002795305.1 Aeromonas cavernicola | reverse complement strand
CAGCTGGGCGGCAATGCGGCTATTGAGGTCGCGCAAGTCCTGCATCAGCTGCTGCTGTTGCTGCTCGTGCTTGAGGGTGGTGGAGAGGCTCACCTGCTGGCTTACCCAATGCTCGCGGGTCGCTTCGTCCATCAGCGCCACGTCGCCGAGGCGCTGGGCGATGGTGGCCAGCTTCTGCTGCTCTTCCCGCGCCCGTTCATAGGTCTGGATGGAGATGGCGGAGTAGAGCTCGGTGCCTGTCATCCGTTCGAGCAGGGCGGAGCGCTCGTTGGCATCCGATTTGAGAAAGGCGGCAAACTCCCCCTGCGGCAGGATCACCGCGCGGCGAAACTGCTCCCAGGAGAGACCCACCAGCTCGTCAATGCGATCCTGCAGCTCCCGTTTGCTGCCGGAGAAGACCTGCCCGGACTCCACATCGGTCAGGGTTCGCTCTTGCGCCTGAAAGCGCCCCTCCGAGCGGTTGCGCGCCCGGCGCACCGCCCAGCGGGCCAGCCAGATGCGGCCATCGCAGCCACGAAACTGCACCTCGGCAAAGCCGCTGGCATGGCCGCGGCTGAGGATGCCGCGTACGTCGTTGGCCTTGAGCTTCTCTTCATCATCCATGCGGCCCACTTCGGCCACGTTTTTGCGATTGGCGATAAAGCGCGGCATCTCGTCGTAGAGGGCGAGACAAATGGCGTCGAGCAGGGTGCTCTTGCCGGCACCTGTGTTACCGGTGATGGCAAACAGACCGGCAGCGCCGAGCGCCCCCTTGGTAAAGTCGATGGTGAAGGGGCCGGTCAGACTGGCCAGATTCTCACCAGACAGAGACAAGATTTTCATTGTGAATTGCACTCCTTCATCCGTGCCGCTTTCTTCGCAGGGAGGTTGGCTCTGCCCAGACTCTCACCGGATGGGGCCAAGATTTTCATTGGTTTGACTCCTTCACCTGCTCCAGGATCTCTTCAAACGAGGCAACCAACCCCGCCTCGGGCTCCCCTTCGAACTGGCGCTGATAGCAGAGGCGAAACACCTCAGTGGGGGAGAGCTCATCGAGCCTGCGCCGCTCGCGACCATCGGCCAGCCCTTCGCCCGAGCCCTGATACTGGGTGCTGATGCGGGCCAGACGCACCGGTTTGTCGGCGATGGCTGCCAGAATCCGTTCGCGGATGCGGGCCTCGGGCTTGGGCAGCAGCAGCCGTACTTCGAGGAAGGGTTGTGCTTCTTGTGGACTGGCGGGCAGCTCGAGCGATGCGATGGCGTTCAGCGCGTCGTTGAGGCTGCTCTGGGGCAGGCGGATCATCTCCACCGCGCGGGGCACCGGGATCCGCTCCAGCCCAGCCAGTTTCCCCTCTGCAAAGGTCACTTCCAGCACCTGATGGTTGTAGTTGGCTTCGGCAAGCGAGAGCGGCAGCGGCGAACCGCTGTAGTGCACTCCCTCGGCCGGGCTCTGGGCCAGATGGAGGTGGCCGAGCGCCGTGTAGTCTGCACCGGCAAAGAGTTCGGCAGGCAGGGCGTGCTGGTTGCCGCCGAGCACCCGCTGTTCCGACAGCTCGGAGGGCTGGTCCGCCGCCAGATAGGCATGGCCCATGGCGATGAGTGGCAGATCCTCCCCGCAGCGGGCGCGCCCTCCGGCCAGCACCT
>NZ_PGGC01000261.1 GCF_002795305.1 Aeromonas cavernicola | reverse complement strand
CCTTCGAGGCGAGAGCCCGCGTGGAATACCTTCTCGCCGCTGGCCTCTTCCACTGGCAGGCCGCTGATCGGCAGCCCCAGCTGATAATCACCGGGATACCCCCCCGCAGCCAGCACTACGCCAACGGCGACCCGTGGGTCGTAGATGGCGTCGACTTGATCCAGCTTGCCTGCGCAGGCGGCTAAGCACAGCTCCACCAGATCGGAGCGCATCCGCAACATGATGGGCTGGGTCTCGGGATCACCGAAACGGCAGTTGAACTCAATCACCTTGGGATTGCCCTGACCGTCAATCATCAGGCCAGCATAGAGGAAACCGGTGTACAGGTTGCCCTCTGCCGCCATGCCCCGCACGGTTGGCATGATCACCTGCTCCATCACCTTTTGGTGCACGGCCGCCGTGACCACGGGGGCGGGGGAGTAAGCCCCCATGCCGCCGGTGTTGAGGCCGGTATCGCCATCGCCAACCCGCTTGTGATCTTGGCTGGTGGCCATCGGCAGCACGTGCTCGCCATCGACCATCACGATGAAGCTCGCCTCTTCCCCTTCCAGAAACTCCTCGATCACCACCCGCGCGCCGGCATCACCAAAGGCGTTACCGGAGAGCATGTCGCGTACCGCGTCTTCTGCTTCTTGCAAGGTCATGGCGACAATCACCCCCTTGCCCGCCGCCAGACCATCGGCCTTGATGACGATAGGGGCGCCTTGCTCACGCAGATAGGCGAGCGCTGGCTCCACCTCGGTGAAGTTTTGATAGGCTGCGGTCGGGATCCCGTGGCGAGCCAGAAAGTCTTTGGCAAAGCCCTTAGAGCCCTCTAACTGGGCTGCTGCCGCAGTGGGACCAAAAATCGCCAGCCCTTCGGCGCGAAACGCGTCGACCACGCCTTTGACCAAGGGGGCTTCGGGCCCGACGATGGTGAGCCCGATGCGCTGCGCCTTGGCAAAGTCGAGCAACGCGGGAATATCGGTGGCGGCGATGGCCACGTTCTCGATGCTCCCTTCGTGGGCGGTGCCGGCGTTACCGGGGGCGACGAAGACCCGGGTCACCAGCGGAGACTGTTGAGCTTTCCAAGCCAGGGCGTGTTCACGGCCACCGTTACCAATGATCAGTACTTTCATCGTATCGCTCGCTTCTATGTGGGGTCACTGCTTCTGCAAGGGAAGCAGGTCGCAATAGTCAGTTGAAAAGAGACAACAAAAGGGCCGCCAGTGGCAGCCCCTGATCCATCAATGCCGGAAATGGCGCATGTTGCTGAACACCATGCACATGCCGTGCTCGTCGGCGGCGGCGATCACCTCGCTGTCGCGCATCGAGCCACCCGGCTGGATCACGCAGGAGATCCCCGCTGCCGCGGCGGCATCGATACCATCGCGGAACGGGAAGAAGGCATCGGATGCCATCACCGAGCCCGCCACGGTCAGCCCTTCATCTGCCGCCTTGATACCGGCGATTTTGGCCGAATAAACGCGGCTCATCTGGCC
>NZ_PGGC01000260.1 GCF_002795305.1 Aeromonas cavernicola | reverse complement strand
GCCACGGCCATCCCCAAATCAGGCGGCGGCCCAAGCGGCGATACTGCTGTGCTAATTCCCGAGCTTGCGCGGGGGGGGGCTGCTGTTGGCCATAAAGCCAGCGCAGCCACTCATCGCTAAATTGGGCAAAGTTGCCGCCCCCTTGTTGATCGAGAAAGTGCAACCATGGCGCCCCTTGCAACGTGCGAGCTTGCGGCCAGCGTACTAAGGCGGCATGTCGCAGCGCGCTGTGCAGGGTGCTCACCAACAGTGCGGGGGGACAGGCCAGGGGTTGGCACCACTGTCGGTAACGGCGCCAGCGCACCAGCACTGAGCCCAGCAGCGCGAGGGTGCCGATCGCCAGCAAGCACCACAGCCAGCCTTGCCAGCGCAGTGCCAGCTCAGGGTTGACTAGGCTGGGGCCGGGGTGGATATCCCTCAGTGACGCAACCCAGGGTGGCGGCTCTGTTAGCGTCAGTTCAAGGGGCCGTGGCCAGCCGAGCGCCATCAAGTGGGTGAACATAGCGCCCCCTGCCACTGTTGTTGCAGGGGCTGGCCGTTATCGAGCAGGTAAAGGCGCTGCACCACAGGCAAGAGCTGTTGTTGGCTCTGGGCCAACCACTGGCTGGCGGCACGCTGATAACGGCGGGCAAAGCGTGGATGTTGGCCATCTAACCAGCCCAGCGACTGGCGCGCTGTATCAGCAAGGGTGACTGACAACACGCTATCTGGCGGCAAACTCACCTCAAGGGGGTCGCGGATCTGCCAGTAGTGAATATCATGGCGCCTGGCCAAGTG
>NZ_PGGC01000259.1 GCF_002795305.1 Aeromonas cavernicola | reverse complement strand
GCCTTATCATCCATCCGCCCCTGCTCTATCTCGGTTACGTCGGCTTTGCGGTCAACGTCGCCTTCGCCATGGCAGCGCTCCATTCGGGCAGGCTCGATGGCGCCGTGGCCCACTGGAGCCGCCCTTGGGCACTCGGCTCCTGGGTGTTTCTCACCGCCGGTATCGTACTTGGCTCTTGGTGGGCCTATTACGAGCTGGGGCGGATGGATGATAAGGCCGATATCCTGCAGCATGGGATTGAGATCGCGCCCCTCCAGCGGCCCCGGGAATTGGCGGTCAAATGGGCTGGAGAAGATCAGGGTATAGAGGGCAAACAGCCCGACGATCAGCCCCATGATGGCCAATACCCGGGCGGTGATCAGCGGATCGACCCGTTTTGAACAAATCGCCACCAGAGCCCCCCACAACCCCAGCGCAAAGACGAAAAAGAGCATGGAGCCTTCATGGCCGCCCCACACCGCCGCCAACTTGAAACCCAGCGGCAGGGCGCTGTTGGCGTGTTGGGCCACATAGCTGACGGTGAAATCATCCTGGCCAAAGCAGCTGGCGAGCAGCAGTAGGGAGGCTAACAGCAGGATGGTATTGATCAGCGCCAGCGGCGTGGCGCAGCGCAGCAGAGTCGGGGAGGCGAGCCGCAACCCCAGCCAGGGCAGGACGCCCTGCAGCAAGGAGAGTGCCGCCGCCAGTAGCAGTGAGAGATAGCCAAGCTCCGCCAGCACACAACCTCCAGTCAATCTTTGATGTCATTCATGTCATGACACACAGGCCGCGTTGTCTCCCTTTGGCGGGGAACATTGCCAAGCAACGGGTGTGGCATCACCAGAAATTCATTGGGCCAACAACAAACCAGCGCCAGTCACCCGAAGGTGGCTGGCGCTTGTCCCCCACTTTAATAACCGGCTCACGATCCGTCGTGAGAGGTCGTCAGCTCGTTAAAGAGCTGCGCGAACCAGAGCGTGTAGACATACGTGAGCGCTCTTAATTGCAAACACGCGAGCAGCACATGAGCCTTGATCACGGCCTCGCAACAGGAGCGTGAACCGGTTTTTAAACTACCGTCATTTGGCCGGCATAAAGCACGACGTAGCGCAGCAGCAAGATCCCCATCAGGGTCAGGCTGCAGATCAGTACCAGATGGCCGTTTCGCTCCCGCAGGGGCGCCGGGGTCAGCAGAGCCAGCAGCTGGGGCAGCAGCATGCCGATCCCCACCACCCCGAGCCAGAACACTTGAGCCCAGAAGCCGCTGCCGATGGCGGCCCACATCGCCACCTCTTTCTGGCCGCCACCAAAGTAGAGGCCGG
>NZ_PGGC01000026.1 GCF_002795305.1 Aeromonas cavernicola | reverse complement strand
GTCTGCTGCACGATGGAGATCTTTTCCTGCGGAGTCCGGCGTCGACGGCGCTCAGCCCCTGTTAACACTTCGACCATCTTCTCGTTGCGACTAGTACTGAACATAGTTCCAAGACTACCTCTTAAGTTAAGAGGGGCGAAGTGTCTGGATCTTCAAGGGGCCAATCTACCGCCTGCGCCAGTCGCATCTCTTCCAGCAGCGTTTTCAGCCGGTAGGGTAATCCCCCCGACAAACTGGGGTGCTCATAAGTAGAATTTTCTCGTATCTTGAACGCTGGAGGTTCTACATGAAAACATCACGTTTTAGCGATGCCCAAATCATCGCCATCCTCAAACAGGCCGAGTCTGGTTCACCCGTCCCTGAG
Organism: Aeromonas cavernicola; assembly: GCF_002795305.1. GTDB lineage: Bacteria > Pseudomonadota > Gammaproteobacteria > Enterobacterales > Aeromonadaceae > Aeromonas > Aeromonas cavernicola. The sequence goes on along the minus strand of NZ_PGGC01000026.1, from coordinate 653 downwards.
CTGTGCCGTGAGCATGGCATCAGCTGTGCCACTTTCTACAAGTGGCGCTCCAAATTCGGTGGCATGGACTCCTCCCTTATGGCTCGCCTCAAAGAGCTGGAAGAGGAAAATCGTCGCCTCAAGAACATGTATGCCGAGGAGCGCCTCAAGGCCGAGATCATCAAGGAGGCCATGGCAAAAAAGTGGTAACGCCATCTGCCCGCAGGGAGATGGCTACCAAAGCGATTTCACACTTTGCCATATCAATCAGGCGTGCCTGCAACCTCTTCAAGGTCAGCGAAGGCTGTTATCGCTATCAACCCGTGCTTGCCGATGAAAACCTGCTTATTGCGGATTGGTTGCTGCGTATAACTAACAGCCAGCGCAACTGGGGCTTTAGCCTCTGTTTTCTCTACCTACGCAATGTCAAAGGGTTTGGCTGGAACCATAAGCGGGTCTACCGGATTTATCGGGAGCTTGAACTGAACATGCGGATCAAACCCAAGAAGCGATGGGTGCGTGAAAAGCCGGACGCATTGGCCGTGCCAAACAAGCCCAATCAGTGCTGGTCGATGGATTTTATGCATGACCAGCTCAGTGATGGTCGGTCGGTGCGACTGTTTAATGTGATCGATGACTTTAATCGCGAGGCGCTGTGCATAGAGGTTGATTTT
>NZ_PGGC01000258.1 GCF_002795305.1 Aeromonas cavernicola | reverse complement strand
GGGGTCCGTAACGAGCAGCTTAACGACACCCTGCTCGGCGCCATCACCCGCGTTTATCAAAAAAACGTCAGCGTCTACGCCACCTTAGATGTCAGTCAGCCGGTCAAAATCTTTGTCACCGGTTTTGTCAAACAGCCTGGCCTCTATGCTGGCCAATCTGGCGATGCCATCCTCTATTTTCTCGATAAAGCCGGCGGCATCGCCCCCGAACGGGGCAGCTACCTTGATGTGGCGCTCAAGCGCGGCGGCCAGACCCTGCGCCGCTTTAACCTCTACCAATTTTTGCTAAGCGGCACCTTGCAACCGACCCAGCTGCGCGATGGCGACACCCTGGTGGTCGCCCCGCTGCGCTATCAGGCCACGGTGCGTGGCAAGGTCGCCAACGCCAACAAGTTTGAACTCAGCAAACCCCACGTCACTTTGGCTGAGCTGCTGGCCCTCGCCAGCCCCGACGCCGACGCCACCCACATTCGGGTCAGCCGCAATCAGGGGGAGAATATCCGCATGGATAACTACCCCCTGCAAGACCCCACCCAATTGGAGAAGGTGATGGTCAGCAGCGGCGACACCGTCGAGGTCATCGCCGATAAGCGCTACGCCTCCATCGCGGTGCGGGTCGAAGGGGAGCACAACAGCGACCAAGAGGTGGTGCTGCGCTACGGCGCCCGCTTGGGCGATGTGCTCAATGGCCTCAAACTGACCCAAGATGCCGACATCAACGCCATCCAGCTTTATCGCACCTCGGTGCAGCAACGGCAAAAAGAGATGCTCGGCTCCTCGCTCAAGGCCTTTGAGGCGAGCATTTTGACCGCCCGCTCCTCGTCAGAGGGGGAAGCGAGCCTGCGCAAAAACGAGGCCGATTTGCTGATGAAGTGGGTGGAGCGAGCGCGCGACATTCAACCGAGCGGGCAAGTGGTGCTGGCCAATGCGCCGGATATGGAAGAGATACGGTTAGAGCCCGGCGACATCATCCGCATTCCGCGCCAAACCAATCTGGTGATGGTGCACGGGGACGTGATGTTCCCGAACGCGATATTGGCGGCGCCGCAGCGCACGGTGAGCGATTACGTCAACTTAGCGGGCGGCTTTACCCAAAAGGCCAGCAACTCGCGGATATTACTGCTGCACCGCGATGGCACTTTTAGTCAAATCGAGAAGAGCGAACTGGCCGACAACGACATCAAAGTGACCCCAGGGGATGAGATTTTTGTGCTGCCGCAAGTGGAGACCAAATCGCTGCAAATTACCAAAGACTTTACCAGCGTGCTGTATCAAATCGCCGTCTCGGCGGGCGTGTTGGCTGTCTCTTTTACACATC
>NZ_PGGC01000257.1 GCF_002795305.1 Aeromonas cavernicola | reverse complement strand
GGCCGAGGATGGTGGCAGCCCGCAGATTCATCTCGCCGCGATAGAGGCTGTAGGCGAGCCACTGCCGAGCCACTTGCGGAAACAGCGCGTACCAAAAACTACTGATGGCACCCGCCCCGCATAGGGTCAAGGCCTGTCGAGGCGTCGGGTCAGCGTTTTCCAGCGTCTCCACAAACAACCGCGCTAACACCCCAGTGGTGTGTAGGGTGAGCGCTAAAATACCGGCAACCGGCCCTAAGCCGACCGCCATCACCAACAGGCTGGCGAAGATAAGCTCAGGCACTGAACGCAACAGATTAAACAGCAGCCGCAGCGGCCAGCAATGGCGTGCTAAGCAAGCCAACGGCAGCGCTAGCAGGGCACTCAATAACGTGCTCAGTAGGGCCATTTGCAGGGTATCAAACAGCCCATTTACCACCGTCGACAAGAAGGCCGCACTCAGATCGGGTTGGAGAAACTCGGTAATAAACTGACCTAATCCGGCGACCGACCAGCTCAACATCCGCCAATCGAGCTGATAGCAGGCAATGACACTGGCCAGCCCAACCCAAGCCAGCAGTTGCATACCGGGGAAGCGCGTGTGGCGTAGCCAAGCACTCAGCCCATCCGCCAGCGTCACCAGCAGCAAAAAAGCCAGCAACAGGGTCAACACCTCACCACCAGCAAACATCCGCAAAGAGAGTTCGAGTTGTTGGCCAAGCCCACCCGCGCCGACAAAGCCCATGATCACCGAGGCGCGCAGGGCACACTCCCAGCGATAAACGGTATAGGAGAGCAGCTCTTGGCGCACAGTGGGCAGCACCCCATAGCAGAGCGCTTGCAGCCGACCGCTGCCCCCCAGCAACAAGGCGCGGGCCGGTTGCAGGGCACCACTCTCCATGATTTCGTTGTAGACCTTAGCCAACATGCCGCCATAACTGACCGCGATGGCCAAAATCGCGGCCAACGGCCCAAGTCCAGACAGGCGGACAAACAGCAGCGCCCAGATGAGCTCGGGCAGGCTACGCAATAAGATGGCCAGCCAACGACTGATCCTGCGCAGCCCGCTACGCAGCGGGCTTGGGATCGGGCCAAGCTCGGCCAGCGACAAGGCGCGCGAGCCGAGCAGGGCGAATGGGATCCCCAGCAGCAGGGCGCCAGCCAGCCCCAAGGTGGCCACCGCCAGACTTTCGAGGGTGGCGCTCAGGGTCAGCGCGAGAAAATCCTGATCAAGGCGAGGTGGCCAACCGGTGGCGAGAAAATGGCCCATCTGCTGCCAACTGCGGGGCTCGAACAGGCCGAGCCAGCCATCGGCCTGCTGCCACAGGCTATAAGCCACCAGCGCCAGCAACCAGAGCCAAGGATGGCGGCCAACTGCGCCCATC
>NZ_PGGC01000256.1 GCF_002795305.1 Aeromonas cavernicola | reverse complement strand
GCCATTGCGTTATCCCATGCCGAGGCGCGCTGGGTGGATGTCAGTGCATGTTAGGCGGCCCAGTGCCCATTTTTCCGTGGCCGCTTTGGCGGCGCACGGCTCCCGAGGGAGCCAGTTTGGAGTCACTCATGAACAGTGAAAAAAAGTTGGACTTGATTTGCCTTGGCCGAGTTGCGGTGGATTTGTATGGCCAGCAGATCGGGGCGCGGTTAGAGGATATGGGCTCATTTGCCAAATACCTTGGCGGTTCATCCGGTAACGTGGCGTTAGGCACCGCGCGCCTTGGCCTGAAATCGGCGATGTTGGCGCGGGTGGGAGATGAACACATGGGCCGCTTCTTGCGCGAGGAGCTGACCCGGGCAGGGTGTGATACCAGTCACCTGATTACCGACCATGACCACCTGACCGCGCTGGTGCTGCTGGGGATCAAGGATCAACAGACCTTTCCCTTGATTTTTTATCGCGATAACTGCGCCGACATGGCCCTCACCCGTGATGACATCGACGAGGACTTTATCGCCTCGGCCCGTTGTTTGGCCATCACCGGTACTCACCTCTCCCATCCCAATACCCGCGCGGCGGTGCTGACGGCGTTGCACTATGCCCGTCGGCATGGGGTCAAGACGGCCATCGATCTCGACTATCGGCCGGTGCTGTGGGGGCTCACCTCGCTGGGGGATGGCGAAACCCGCTTCATTGCCAATGAGTCGGTGACCGCCCAGCTACAAGAGGTGCTGCCGCTGTTTGATCTAATTGTCGGCACCGAAGAGGAGTTTCACATTGCCGGTGGGTCCAGCGATACCCTGACCGCCCTGCGCCGAGTGCGGGAGTTGACCGCTGCTGAGCTGGTGTGCAAACGGGGGCCGCTGGGTTGCGTGGTGTTTAGTGCGGCGATCCCTGATTCGCTCGATGAGGGGGTGGCGGTCAAGGGAGTACGGGTCGAGGTGCTCAATGTGTTGGGGGCGGGGGATGCCTTCATGGCGGGGCTGTTGCGTGGCTATTTACGGGGTGAGGGCTGGCAGCAGGCGTGTACTTATGCCAACGCCTGTGGCGCGCTGGTGGTGTCACGCCACGGCTGCGCTCCCGCCATGCCCACGGCGCAGGAGCTCGATGATTATCTG
>NZ_PGGC01000255.1 GCF_002795305.1 Aeromonas cavernicola | reverse complement strand
CTTGCCCTGTTGCAGCAGCAGTTCGGCGGCGCGCATGGCGGCTTTGGGCTGACCGTATTGGTTGGCGAGCACCTGCCAGCTCGCGACCGCTTGTGACCATTCCCGGGCACCTTCCCACAATTGGGCCAGCAGTTGGCGGTTTTCCGCACTTTGTTGCATCTGTCCCTTGGCCATGGCCGCTTCCAGCAGACGGGCACCACGATAAGGCAGCCCTTGCCAGGCATAGAGGCGGATCAGTTGATTACGGGCTGACCTATCATCCATTCGTTTTTTGTCGATGGCGGTCTGCAGCAGCGCCAACGCCTGATCGCCGCGCTTGGCGGAGAGGTTGAGCGACACCGCCTGCTGCCACCATTTGCTCTCGGTCGGCTCGCGGCGGATCAGCTCGGCTGCCTGATCGGCCGCCACGCCATAACGTTGCTGGGCGGTCAGGGCCGAGAGGCGAATGATAGCGGCCTGCTTCTGCCAGCCTTTTTTCAATAACTGCTCGCTCTGGCTGGCGGCGTCACCATACTGCTTATTTTGGTAGTAAAGCCCAGCCAGTCGCAGGCGCAGTGCATCGTCTTGCTTGAGTGCCAGCGCCGCCTTGTAGCTGGCGATGGCCCCCGACCAGTTGGCTTGCTGGGCCTGAATATCGCCGCGCAGTCGCAGCAGCTGGAGCTGTTGTTGCTCGGGCCACTCTTTATAGGCAAGGGCCTGTTCGACATAACGGCTCGCCTGGGCGGTCTGTTGCAGGTTGGCCGCCAGCGAGGCTTGCAGCTGGGCCAGCCAAGCGCGCTCGGCTTCGGAGTGTGGGGTTAGGCCAGATGCCTTGTTCTGGGCCTGCTGCCACTGGCCGGACTGATAGAGCTTCAGCACGGGGTCAAGCTGGCGCGAGAAGTGAGGGCTAACCTCCATCGCTAGACAAGCGTGGCTGGCCAAAGCCAGCAGACAGATCCAGATCCGCAACATCGTTATGACTCCAGTTTGAATTTGAGCGTGATGACTTGCACCAGCTTGTCGCTGGCCCCCGGTCTCGGCTGATAGCGCCACTTATTGATCGCCTGAATGGCCGCCCGCTCGAACTGCCGCTTGGGGTTGGCCTCGACCACTTCCACATCCTGCACGCCACCCTCGGCATTGACGCTAAAACGCAGGGTGACGAAGCCTTCAATGCCGGCCTGCTGGGCGCGATAGGGGTAAACCGGCTCGATCCGTTGCAGCGGCAGTAACATATCGCCAGTGCCTATGCCTGTGCCCTGCTGCTGGCCTTGGCCATTGCCGCTGAGTACGGGGGCGCTGCTGGTCGCTACGCCGGGGGCATAGATCTGCACCGCGCTGAGGCTGGAGACCAGATCCAGACTTGGCTCAACGGCCGCCAAGGGGGCCGCAGCGGGCATCGGCAGCGGTGTCGCAGCCAATGCGGCTGGGGGTTCCGGCAGCGGTTCTGGCTCCTTGGGCGCTGGCCGTTCGCGCAGCTGCACCTCGGTCACTTCATTCTGCATATTGATGACGATGGGCTGCTGCTCGCTCGCCGCCTTCTCACCCTTGGGCGGCTCCACCAGCGTGGCCATAAACAGCAGGATGCCCAGACTGAGGGCGATCCCCAGTCCTAGGCTCATCAGCTTGTGTTTCATTTCGGTGCCACCGCCACGGCGATATTGGCGATACCCGCCGCTTTGGCTTCATCCATTACCCGCACCACCTTGCCGTGGGGCACCCGCTCATCGGCTTGAATCACCAAGCTGGCGTCCGGTTGTTCTGCCAGCAGGCGGGCGAGGGTAGCTTGTACCCGTTCCACGTCGACCTGCTTGCGATCGAGAAAAATCTGACCCTGAGCGCCGATCGCCAGCATGATGCTGGAGGATTTCTGCGCCTTGGCCGCACTGGCCTGGGGGCGGTGTACGTCGAGCCCCGCTTCGCGCACGAAGGAGGTGGTGACAATAAAAAAGATCAGCATGATAAACACGATATCCAGCATGGGGGTCATGTCGATCTGCACTTCATCACGCTGGCGTTTGGCTTGCCGTCTCATTGCATTACCTTCTCTTCTCGCAGGCCGTCTCGGGTCTTGGCCAACGCTCGTTTGGCCTGACTTTCCAGCCGGCTAAGTAACAACACGCCACAGAGCGCCACCACCATGCCTGCCATGGTGGGGATGGTGGCGCGGGAGATCCCGCCCGCCATGCTCTCTGGGTTAAAGCGGTTGGCCGCGGCCAACGCATCGAATACGCCGATCATCCCGGTCACGGTGCCGAGCAACCCCAGCATGGGGCAGAGCACCACCAGGGTGCGGATGAAGATCAGATGACGATTGAGCGCCAGCTCGGCCTGCGCTAGCCAGCGGCTGCGCATGGCGCGCGCCTGCCAGCTGTGGCGCTCGTGGCGGGCTTGCCAGCGGCTGAGCAGCTGTTGCTGCAACGGTGTAAACCCCAGATTGAGGTAGAGCAGCCGCTCGATCATCAAAATCCACATCAGCACCAGCAGAGCCAGAATGACCCAAAGCACCGGACCGCCACGGCCCATGAAGCTCTGCAGCTGTTGCCAGATGTCGAGCATCATGCCGCTCGCTCCATCCCGCGCTGAGTGCCGTCGGCTCGCTCGGCCAGAATGCCGGCCACTTGCTGCTCCAGCACATTGGATAGCTCGGTGAAGCGTGATTGCAGCAGGCTGTGGGCCAAGATCAGCGGAATGGCCGCGACCAGCCCCTGTACCGTGGTGACCAGCGCCATCGAGATGCCGCCCGCCATGATCTTGGGATCGCCAGTACCAAACTGGGTGATGGCCTGAAAGGTGCCGATCATCCCGGTCACGGTACCGAGCAGACCTAGCATCGGGGCGATGGCCGCAATCACCTTGACCATGCCAATGCCGCGCTCAAGGCGAGGGGTCTCCTGCAGGATCGCCTCATCAAGCCGCAGTTCGAGGGTCTCCATGCTCAGATCGGGGTGCTTGTCCGCCACCGTCAGCACCCGACCGAGGGCGTTGTCGGCATGGTATTCGCCGCTCTTAAGCTGGCGACGCACCCGTGACAGTTCGCGGGACAGGCTCCACAGCCGGATTGCGGCGATGCCTAACCCGATGGCAGCCAGCAGCACGATAATGGCGCCAACTTGGCCACCCTGTTGCACCTGCTGCCAGAAGGTGGGCGCCTGCGCCAGCATCGCTAGCAGCGTGCCGTGGGAGGGATCCAGCGGCAGTGCTTCACCTTCCTGACCCTGATAAGCAGCAACGGCAGCGAGCACGCCGCTGGGCAGACCCAGTACTGGGCTCAAGCCTTCGGCAGTCGGTTGCAGGAAGCCTGCGCTGCCCAGCAGGGCAAAGCTACCAACCCGGGTCAGCGACTGCTCGCTGGTTGCCCCTTGGCCATCGAGCGCCTTGCCGTTGAACTGGGCTATCCGGCCTGATTCGCGGATCTCTTGCAGCAGGGTGGCGGGCAGCAGGGCGAGGGCGGC
>NZ_PGGC01000254.1 GCF_002795305.1 Aeromonas cavernicola | reverse complement strand
GTGTGTGCTCAATCTCAACAGAGTCACCACAGCAACGTCGTTGTCCACGTTGTCAGGCAGCTTGGCGAACTCTATCAACATCATCTGTTCCTGTTTGTGGGCACACTCAAGCCATATTAACGGCAGCTTAAGGCAGTAGGTGCTCACCACGCCAGAGGTCGGCTAACTGCTCGCGCTCTCTGATGAGATACGCTTGGGTGCCATCGACCAGCACCTCCGCTGCACGCGGACGGGTGTTGTAGTTAGATGCCATGGTAAAGCCGTATGCCCCAGCGGAGCGCACTGCCAGCAACGAGCCTTCGCTAATCGCCAAGGTACGCTCTTTGCCAAGAAAATCGCCGGTTTCGCACACTGGCCCCACCACATCGTACAGTGCAGGGGGGTGACCGGCGCGACTATCGACTTCGATGATGTTCATCCATGCGCCATACAGAGAGGGGCGCAGCAAGTCATTCATGCCGGCATCGATCAGCGCGAAGTTACGGGTCTCACCCGGTTTGAGATACTCGACTCGGGTCAACAGCACCCCTGCGTTGGCGACGATGGCGCGGCCCGGTTCAAA
>NZ_PGGC01000253.1 GCF_002795305.1 Aeromonas cavernicola | reverse complement strand
ACCGGGGTGGCGAGCACCAGCTCCAGCCAAGCGGGTAGATGCCAGGGGAACACTCCGGCCATGGCCAGCATCCCCACCAGCAGCGGCAACGTCAGCAAAGCCGAGACGATGACCCGGGTTTGCGCCTGACGGGCTGTGGCGGCCTCCTGCGCTTCCCGCTCCAGCAACTGCTGGCGGCGGCGACTGGCCTAGCCCTGCGCCAGCTGGGCGCCAAAGCCGAGCGCCTCGATCTGCTCGCGCAGGGCGGCGGGCGTCTGCATCCCGGGGACCAGCACGATCCGGGCCTGCTCGATGGAAAAGTTAACCTCTGCCGAGATGACACCGGGCAGTGCGGCCAGCATCTTGTTCAGGCGGGTCGAGCAACCGGCACAGGTCATGCCGGTGATTTGAAACTGGATGGTCTCGCTGCCGTAGTCGTAACCCTGACTCTTGATGCTGTCGAGCACCGCAGGCAGGCGATCGGGGCTGGCCAGTTCGATGGCCGCCTGCTCCAGCGCGAAGTTGACGGTGGCCTCGACCCCTTCAAGCTTGTTGAGGCTGGTCGTGATGCGGCTGGCACAGTTGGCACAACTCATGCCAGTAAGCGGCAACTGAAAATGAATAGGGTACTGCGTCTCGGTAGTCATCATGTTCTTCCTCGGAATAAGTCGGTCATACTAGCAGCCGACCGGCGAACCCTAATCTTTACTCTAGGGGTAAACTCAAGCCACCTGATCCCCTTTCTTTGTAGATAAAAAAACGGCGCCCGTTTGCTGCCAGAGAGCAAACGGGCGCCGCATTCAGCTATTGCGCGGTATGAATGGCGACTCAGATGCCGTACTGGGCGCGATAAGCCGTCATCGCCGTCAGTTGTGCCGCCAGCTCCGGCTGTTCGGCCTGCTTCTCTTCCAGCTTTTCTTCCAAATAAGCGATCAGGTCACTCATCTGGATGATGGCGATAATGTGGGCGCCATAGTCACGCTCCACCTCCTGAATGGCGGAGAGCTCGCCCTTACCCTTCTCCTGACGGTCCAGCGCGATCAACACGCCAGCCAGCGAGGCACCGTTGGCCTGGATCAGATCCATGGATTCGCGAATGGCGGTCCCGGCGGTGATGACGTCATCCACCAGCATGATGCGCCCCTTGAGCGGGCTGCCCACCAGATTGCCGCCCTCGCCGTGATCCTTGGCCTCCTTGCGGTTGAAGCACCAGGGTACATCCACATCGTGCTGTTCGACCAACTGCACGGCGGTGGCGGAGGCGATGGGGATCCCCTTGTAGGCCGGGCCAAACAGCACATCGAACGGGGTGCCGGCATCCATCAGGGCGGCGGCATAGAAACGGCCGAGGCGGGCTAGGTCGCGGCCACTGTTGAACAGGCCGGCGTTGAAGAAGTAGGGGCTTTTACGACCGGATTTCAGGGTAAATTCACCGAATTTGAGGACCTGTTTTTCCAGGGCGAACTCGATAAATTGACGCTGGTAGGCTTTCATTCTGGCTCCTTGCTTGGCTTGTCGTTGCCTTGTGGGGGGGTATAAAAAAACGCGGTCAATGCCGCGTTTGCAGGATCTGTTGACGCTTCGTCACAGCCGCGACGGAGTCGGTTTTTGCGCAGAACTAGGCATGAGATGCGAAGTTTGGTAATCCAAACGAGGCATCGAATAACGACGTTATGCACAAAAACAGACCCGTCCCTACGGGTTGCGTGGCAAAGGATGCCATGCGTTGTTGCAGGACTTGCCAAGGGAATAACCATTGGCGGCATCCTGCGCCTAGCCTGGCATCCTTTGACACTGCAACGCGACTTGTGCCGAAACATCAACAGGTCCTGGTATCAGGAGAGCGACTGCTTCTGCAGCGCAATGATGTCGGCAATGCCGCCCTTGGCGAGCGCCAGCATGTCCAGCAACTCTTCATGGGTGAAGGGCTCGGCCTCCGCAGTGCCCTGCACCTCGATGATGCGACCATCTTCGGTCATCACCACGTTCATGTCGGTCTCGGCGGCGGAGTCTTCGATGTACTCCAGATCGCAGATGGCTTCGCCCTGATACATGCCGACGGAAACGGCGGCAATCATCTGCTTGAGCGGGCTCTGCTTGATCATGCCCTTCTCGACCATCCAGTCCAGCGCATCCACCAGCGCCACACAGGCACCGGTAATGGAGGCGGTACGGGTGCCGCCATCAGCTTGCAGCACATCACAGTCAACTGTGATGGAGTGCTCGCCAAGGGCG
>NZ_PGGC01000252.1 GCF_002795305.1 Aeromonas cavernicola | reverse complement strand
GGATAGCGCCACTGCGCCAATGCCTTATTGATGTGGTAACGACTGGCAAACCAGGCTCTGGCGGCAAAGGTTTTGCCGATTTTGGTCGGGGCTGGCGCGGCGACGGGCCACTGCCACTGTGCCAACTTTGCCCGCTGCGGGTAGAGCGGGCTAAAGGCATTGGCCCCCCCTTGCTCTAGGGTGACAAAGTGGGGGCGCAGATAACCCTCTTCCATGACCCAAAACGGCAGCTGCTTGCGCTGGCAAATCTGCCCCGCCAGCCGATGGTAGTAGCGGCAGTCACCATAACAGAGCACCGTATCCACGGCGTATTGCTGGAGTAACTGCTCAAAAAAGGGGCTCCACTCGCTGGCGGTGCCGCGATAATGCACGGGCTCCCCCGCACAAGGCCAGCAGGCATCGCCACCATTAAAATAGACCTTGATCACCCGATAGCCGGCCGCCACCAAGTGCTGGCTCAATGTTTGATAAAATGGCCCCAAAGGGCCCTGAAGCAACAGAATATTCATCAAACAGCCAGCTTATAAGGTGAAAAAATGGCGGGCATTATGCAATGTCCGAGTAAAATAACGCAACTTGAGTTGCCAACGCTGCCAATGGCGGATCCCTGCAATCTGGGTCGGCTGTTGGGTGGTGAGCTGGCGGATCAACTGCTCTGGGCTACACCACAGGCCCGATCGCCAATCGACATAGCAGGGGTACACCGCCAAGGTGATGTAGACCAACCCCGCTAAGGGTAAGGGGCGCTGGCGCCGCGCCGGAGGATTCACATCCTGAGTCAGCCCCCAGCCGCTGTAAAACGGTTGGCCCCAGGTGACGACCTTGACCCCCTGCACCAACGCCTCGAAGCCACTGAGCGAGGTCATGGTGTGCAGCTCGTCAATGTGGGGATAGAGCGAGGCAAGATTGCCCCCATGCACTTCGCTATCAACGCATTCGCGCAGGCACTGCGCCGAGATAGCCCCCGCCCGATTGCCCGCCACCACATCGGGGTGCGGCTTAAACAAAATATGGGCGTCGGGCTTGGCGGCGCGCACCGCCCACAGCAGCTGCTCGTTGGTGCGAATAACCGGACTGCCGCAGACAATGGACGCATCGCCATCCACTTGCCCCACCACCAACACCCGCTGCCGCCCATCGTGGGGCGGTTGATAGTCACATGCGCCGCCCACGTTGTATTTACTGATCCGGCTTGCTTGCAGCAACGCCACTAACGCGTCCCCCCGCGCTAATGCCGCGTGCCCTAATGGTTGGTAATTGAGCCGCTGCTCCAGCTCGCTGGGCTGGCGGGCGTCAAAGTAGATCCCTATCGGATCAAGGCACAGTGACGAGGGCTGACAAAGATTGGAGCCCAGCCCGTTGGAGCGGATAAAGCCATCTTCTACCCGCAGGGCGGAGGTGAGCTCGGGGTAACGACTGCCCCACACCAGCAGCTGTTCATCGCCGGTCAGCTGGGCGGGCGGGCGCCGGACAAAGCGCAGTTCATCGGCCAGATGGCGGCAAAAGGTGGTGATAAAAGCGCGCTTCCACAGGGAAAAACCCACCAGATAGAGCCGCCGCCAACGGGCGGGCGGCTGCTGTTGGCGTGCCAGCAGCGCCACCACCTCTTCCACCTCGCAGCGCTCTCCCAGCA
>NZ_PGGC01000251.1 GCF_002795305.1 Aeromonas cavernicola | reverse complement strand
AAGATCAACTCCGGCGGCAGCTCCGGTAATGGCAGCGGCTGGGCGGGGAAAGCCCCTACGCTACCGGGGCAGGTCGCTGCGCCTCCAGCCCCCCCTGCCACCCTAGCGGCTCCTGCTGTGCAAAAAAGCATGGACGCCATGGCACCCTTAGTGAAGCCCTGCCCGTTGGCAACGGGGGGTAAGGCATGAGCGTACTGCAATGGCGCAATCACTATCAGGGGCAGCTGTTTGCCATCATTGATGGGGTGGCCGACAGTGACCTGATCCCACATTTCTACGACCTCGGTAGTGGCGAGGCGTTTCCGCTCTTTGCAGGTACGCCATTTGCCGACCAGGCGGCGCAAGGGCCTTGGCTATTATCCGCGCCCTCTGCCGAGTTTATTGGCCAGCACCCGACCCCGAGCGGGTTTTACGTGGTCAGTGATCAGCCCGTTGAGGTGGTGCGTCGCCATTGGCAAAGCCTGATTGAAGCGATCCGCGAAGGGGAGGCGCTCTGGTTACGTTTTTCGGATCAGCGTATTTTCCTGCCGATGTTACAGGCGATGACGGTAGCGGAGCGTGATAGCGTATTGGGTCCCTGCGCTGGGTTGTGGATCAACGGCCAAGCCATCAGCCGCAGTGTCGATGCCGCGCCCTACCAGCTTCAACCACGCCCTTGGTTTCACATTCGGCCGCAGCATCTGGCCGCGCTCTATGATGAGAGCCGCCACCGCTATATCTTGCAGCGCCGCTTATGGCAAACCATGACCAGTATGATGGAGCGTCACCCAACCCCAGAGGTCACCATTGCCGCGATGTTACGCCGTGCCAACCAAGCCGGGTTGCGTGACGAACTGCGCGATGGCGTGGTAGCGGGGGCCTTGGCGCTCGAAGTGGGTTTGCCGGTGGCAACCATCCAACCCGCCTTTATGTTGACTGACGACGAATTACAACAGGTTGAGCGCTGGCTCACCGAACATGGGGTCAGTTCGGCCCAATACCATCCCCTTAGTGGAGCTCACTGATGTTTGCCGATCCCTATTGCCTCCCCTGCGAGCGCTACAACTGCTGGATTGAGATAGACGTGCGCGATGAACATAACCGCTCGTTTAAAGGCCAACAGGCGATCTTGACCGACCAAACCGGTCAGTCCTATACCGTGACGTTGCAAGATGGCCCCACCTTGGTGGAAGGTTTTGCGGTGGGTCCGGTCACGGTCAAGATCGCCACCGACCCGTGGCTTAAGGCGGCGCAGCGGCGCGCCGCCCTTAACGATAACGAAGTGAGCCCCGTGGCCGATTACACTGCCGCCCAGCCCGGCCACTGTGACAAAGTACGCGAGCATATCAAGGTAACTACTGGCGACCTCTGCCTCACTGACCCCGACCAGCCGTTGCCTAAAGGGCATCAGGCCGGGCAGGCCCAGCCGCCGCGCTTTATCACCCAGCACTCTTATGTGATTGAGGTAAAGGGCTATCAGCTCACCACCCTGCGCATTGGGGTCTTTTTTGATGGCACCAGCAACAGCACCTTTAAGCATCGAGAGGGAAAACCGCAGCTTGAGGCGTTTTTAGCCAGCTGCTCCGCCGCCGAGCGGGAAGCATGGATCGATGCCTGCCGTGATGGCGATCTACCCCTTGGCAATGACAGTGAAAAGAACGATGTGACCAATATTGGTAAGGCCCATGACCTGTATCGATTACCCACGGAAACCTGGTTAACCGTGCCGGTCTATATCGAGGGGATCGGTGCCTCGAAGGGGGAAAATGATGCGGTACAGGCCACCGGCGGCGATGCGGGTAGCACCGGCAGTGGCGGGCGGGTCGAGCAGGCTTGCCGCACTCGGATTGTTGAAGA
>NZ_PGGC01000250.1 GCF_002795305.1 Aeromonas cavernicola | reverse complement strand
TTCAATCTCGAGGGCGTCGATCTTCTCTCCGCCCCGGTTGATCTGATCCTTGTTGCGCCCCACCACCATCAGATGGCCGCCGGGCAAGCGGCAGACCAGATCGCCGGTGCAGTAGAAACCGTCCCGATCAAAAGCCCGCTGATTGTGGGCAGCGGCCTTGAAGTAGCCGCGAAAGGTGTAGGGGCCACGCGTCCAGAGCTCGCCGCACTCGCCATCGGGCAAGGGACACCCGTCGCTGCCTCGCACTTCTACCTCGTCGCCCAAGCTCATCGGGCGGCCCTGGGTATTGACGAGATGCCAGTGATCATCCTCAGCGCGGGTGTAGTTGACCAGCCCCTCGGCCATGCCAAACACCTGCTGCAAACGGCAGCCAAGGCGGCTCGCCACCGCCTCGGCGTGAGCCGGGCTGAGGCGCGCACCGCCCACCTGCACACACTCCAGCGAGGTCTGCGGATAGTGGCTGGCCGCCTCCAGCCAGAGCGCCAAGGCAGGTGGCACCAGCGCCGCCCAGTTGACGTGATGGCGCTGCACCAGCGGCAGACAGGTTGCCGCAGAGGGATCCTTTGCCAGCACCACGCAGCCACCGGCATAAAACACTCCGAGTGCGCCGGGGGAGCTCAGGGGAAAGTTGTGGGGCGCTGGCAGGGCGCAGAGATAGATCACCCGCTCATCCCAACCGCACACAGCCACGCTCTGGCGCACGCTGTAGCCATAGTCATCGTGGGTACGGGGGATCAGTTTGGGGGTGCCAGTGCTGCCGCCGGAGAGCTGGAACAAGGCGACCTGATCGGCCGGGGTAGGAGTTGGCGCGATAGCCGTCAGCGGCGAACCATCAGCACGAGCCACGGTTTCAGACTGACGCCATGCAAACCCAGACTGAAGATCGGAGCCTTCTGCCTGCTCGAACAGCAGTGTCTGACAGGAAGGCGATACCAACTCATCAAGGGCTGCCAGGCTTCCCGCTTCACCGGCAAAGCCGGGGTGGGAGGGGCTGAGTACCAGCAAGGCGGGCTCAATCTGGCGGGCAAAGGCCACCAGCTCACGCCGCTGATGGCTGTAAAG
>NZ_PGGC01000249.1 GCF_002795305.1 Aeromonas cavernicola | reverse complement strand
GGCGGCGAGTCAGGAGAGCCCGCTGCTGCAAAGCTTCCTCGCCCTGCTCAGGCTGCCCAACGCCCGCTTCGGGGCGGGCGAGCTGCTCGCCATTCTCGAGGTGCCCGCCGTGCTGCGCCGCTTCGAGCTGGATGACGACGAGTTCAACCAGCTGCGGGTCTGGGTGCAGGAGACCGGCATCCGCTGGGGGCTGGACGACGGCTACCCCGTCCGGTTCGATCTGCCGCCCATGTCCGGCAACAGCTGGCTGTTCGGCCTGCGCCGCATGCTGCTCGGCTTTGCCATGGGGGATGGCGAGCCGGTGGCGGGCATTCTGCCCTACGCCGATATCGAGGGGCAGCAGGGGCTGGCACTCGGCAAGCTCGCCTGGTTCGTCGATTCGCTGGCCGAGTTTTTGCCCCGCCTGCAACAGGCGCAGCCGCTGGCCGAGTGGAACGCCTGCCTGCTGGCGCTGCTGGAGCGCTTCTATCTGGCAGACGAGGATGAAGAGCGTCAGCTCCAGCTGATTCGCAGCCAGCTGGCCGAGTGGCAGACCCGGCTTGGTGAAGCCCGCTTCGAGCAGCCCATCTCGGCCTCCCTGTTGCAGGATTACCTTGGCAGCGTGCTGGGGGAGTCCCGCTCCAGCCAGCGCTTCCTCGCCGGTCAGGTCAACTTCTGCACCCTGATGCCGATGCGCTCCATCCCCTTCAAGCAGGTCTGTCTGCTTGGCATGAACGATGGCGTCTACCCGCGTACCCTGGCTCCCATGGGGTTCGATCTGATGGCGGTGGCGTCGCGGCGCGGGGATC
Organism: Aeromonas cavernicola; assembly: GCF_002795305.1. GTDB lineage: Bacteria > Pseudomonadota > Gammaproteobacteria > Enterobacterales > Aeromonadaceae > Aeromonas > Aeromonas cavernicola. Next base: position 1,480 of record NZ_PGGC01000249.1, on the reverse strand, counting down.
GCTCCCGTCGTGATGATGACCGCTACCTCTTCCTTGAGGCGCTGCTGAGTGCCCAGCAGGGGCTCTATATCAGCTATCAGGGCTTCAGCGCGCAGGACAACAGCGACAAGGTGCCGTCGGTGCTGCTGGCGGAGCTGATCGACTATGTGCGGCAGGGCTTCGTGCTGGCGGGGGATGAGGAGCTTGATGACGAAACCTCCGGCAAGCGGCTGCTCAACCACCTGATGGTGGCGCACCCGCTCACCCCCTACAGCCGCAACTACTTCTATCCGGAGGCGGGTTCGCGCCTCTTTACCTATGCCGCCGACTGGCTGCCCGCCCTTAACCCAGAGCGCGGCGCGGCCAACTTCCAGAGCGGCGAGCTGCCTTTGCCCCCCGAATGGGGGAGAGAGCAGGGGTTGGAGCTGGCCGAGCTGCTGCGCTTCTATCGCCAGCCCACCAAATATTTCCTCAACCGTCGTCTCAAGGTGTGGTTCGAACTGAACGAAGCCAACATCGAGGATAGCGAGCCGTTCGAGCTGGATGGCCTGCAACATTATCAGCTGAAAGATCTGCTGCTCGATGCCCATCTGGCAAAGGGTGATAGTACCGAGCGCCGCGAGCGGTTGCAGCTTACCGGCCTGCTGCCGCAAGGGTGGTTCGGCAGCCTGCTGCTGGACGATCTGGATGCAGAGATGGGCAAGCTGGCCGATCGGTTACGGCCCTGGGTTGCGGCCAATGAGGCAGAAAAACAGGCGGTGGAGATCGATATCTCCCTCACACAGGGCCAGCTGCAAGGGTGGATCGACACCCAGAAGGGGCGTTTGCTGGTGGTCAAACCCGGCAGCTTCAACGGCAAGGATCTGCTGCTGGGCTGGATCCAGCACCTCTGCCTCTCATTGAGCTGCGCCCCCGGCGACACCCTGCTGTTCGATGCCAAACAGAGTCTGCGGTTAGCCAAGCTCGCTGCCGATGAGGCGCGACCCAAGCTGGCGGCGCTGGTGGCGTGCTGGGCGCAGGGGATGAAGCGGCCGCTGCCCTTCTTCCCCAACACCGCATGGGATTGGCTCAAGGCGATCGAGAAGGATCCCGACAAGCCGGAGGCGGCCGACAAGGCGGCTCTCACCCGTTTCAACGGCGGCTGGATGATCAATGGGGAGGGGCAAGACGTTTACGTCGCCCGCTGCTTCCCCGAACTCGATGACGAGGTGCTTGGGCAGTTGCAGGCGCTGGCCCGTGAACACCTGACCCCGCTGCTCAAGACCCTGGAGGAGCTGAAATAATGGCTAACCCGCTCAATACCCTGCGTTTTCCCCTCCATGGTGAACGACTGATCGAAGCCTCCGCCGGTACCGGCAAGACCTACACCATCGCCGGTCTCTACCTGCGCCTGCTGCTGGGCCACGGCCCGCTCATCGAAGAGGGCGTCGATGCCGGCCAGCCGAGCGCCCACGAGCGGCCGTTGTCAGTGACCGAAATTCTGGTGGTGACCTTTACCGAA
>NZ_PGGC01000025.1 GCF_002795305.1 Aeromonas cavernicola | reverse complement strand
CGCCCTGCTCTAAACCAAACACATTGGCGCTATCACAGGCCGCCCTCACAGCATTGGCCCATCCGTCATAGCCATTGGGTCGCCAATGCTCCCTCACCGCGCTGTAGGCCCATTCACGCACGTTATCGAACACCGTGACGTTACGCCCCAGCCCGCTAACCTCTTTGCAACTGCGGCGGCTGTAGGCCGCCAACTCCGCATCGGGGCAGAACTCCGCCAGATAGTCGAGGCTAAACGCCTCGTTGTGGTGCCATACCGTCCACCAATGGCCGTGTACGGGGTTTTTGGTGATAAGCCCTGAATACCCCATATCAGCCCCTAGCCGCTTCGCCAAAACGTGCTCTATGGCCGCCAAATAGCGCAGCGGCTTTTGCTTGGCCGCACTGGTGCGGGCAACAGGGACCGCCAGATAGTACCCATAGTGAGCGTGGCCGTTACGGGTGTTGAACGTGATCCAGTTCGGGGCGGGTAATCCGGCCTCCTTCCACGCCTCATAGCCGTCCGGCCTGTCCACATCAAACACCAGACAGGAGACATGAGGCGGTGGGTTGTGTTGGATGTGGCGATAGGCAAGCGCGGTCGCCTGCGAGCGAATAAGCAGCCCCTGCGCCGGATCATCGGTGCAGTAGGGGCGACGGGGGAGGCGTTCGACAAAGGCCGCGTGAAGCGCGGGTTTTACCATCGCACACCGCGCTTACTGGCGGTGTGGGGTTGTGTAGGGTGATCCATGTGGTATGATTTTCTCCATAGATGATGGCTAGCCCCGAACTCTCTGAATCTTCCGCCAAGTTGATAAACAGGGATTCGGGGTTTTTCATTTCTGGTCAGCACTTTACAGCAGGCAGACGCAAAGGGGCAACGTTCCTAATTCACCCTAAGTAGCTATTCTTACGAGAGAATATAGATAGGCACTTCCTTATTGAAGGCTCATTTTTTGTTGGCAACAAAAAACTTTGCAG
>NZ_PGGC01000248.1 GCF_002795305.1 Aeromonas cavernicola | reverse complement strand
GGAACGGGTCGGCACAGTCGCTCGGCGCATGAGCCTCACCCAGTTGCCGTGCAAAGTGATCACGGTAGCCGGCACCAACGGCAAGGGCTCCAGCTGTGCCATGGCTGCCAGCATTCTGCTGGCCGCAGGCTACCAGGTCGGCGTCTACTCCTCTCCCCATTTACTGCGCTTTACCGAGCGGGTGCGGGTTAACGGCCAAGAGCTGGCCGATAGTGATCATTGTGCTGCCTTTGCCGAGGTGGAGGTGGCACGCGGTGAGATTGCGCTCACCTTCTTCGAGTTTGCCACCCTGGCCGCGCTTTGGCTGTTTCGCCGCGCCGCACCGGATGTGCTACTGCTGGAAGTGGGGCTGGGCGGCCGACTCGATGCCACCAATGTGGTGGAGTCCGATGTGGCGATGATCACCTCCATTGCCCTCGATCACTGCGACTGGTTGGGGGATACCCGCGAAGCAGTTGCGGTGGAGAAGGCTGGGGTGTATCGCGCCGGCAAACCCGCCATCAGTGGCGAGCCTAACCCGCCTGTGACTATCGCCAACGAAGCGCAGCGCCTCGGCGCCAGCCTGCGTCAGGTGGGGGTCGACTTCTCTGGCACAGAGCATGAGTTCAGCTGGGATTATCAGGGCCTCAATCTGTGGCGCAACTTGCCAAAGCCGGTATTGCCACTGATGAACGCAGTGACCGTGCTGGCGGCACTGGAGTCCCTCGGTTTGCCGCTAGCGGAGTCCGCTATTCGTGACGGGTTGGCTAATGCGCGGCTGGCCGGTCGGATGCAGCCGCTGCAAAGCGCGCCGTTGGTTATCGTCGATGTGGCTCACAACCCCCACTCGGCGGCTTATCTGGCCGCTCAACTGGGTAACATCCCCTGCACGGGTGTGCGCCGCGCCGTGGTCGGCATGCTCAAAGACAAGGACATGGCGGGATCGCTGACCGAGCTCGATGGCTTGATTGACAGCTGGTATCTGGCTAGCCTGAACGGCCCCCGGGCAGCGACGGCAGCGCAGCTTGCCACTGCGCTTGGTAACCGAATGACCCAGGTCCAGCAGTTTGATTCTGTGACTGCCGCATATCAGTGCGCCCTTGCCGCCGCAGGCGCAGACGATATAGTCATTGTGTTTGGTTCGTTTTACACTGTTGCCGACATTTTGGCGCAGGTCGCCAGTCACGCGGTCCCCGCCGCATCCTGATCTGTTGTAAATAAGCCGTTGTAAACCCACATCGTATAAAGA
>NZ_PGGC01000247.1 GCF_002795305.1 Aeromonas cavernicola | reverse complement strand
AGATGTGTATAAGAGACAGCAATTGGCCTTTCGAACCGGGCCGCGCCGCCTTGCTGGTCCACGATATGCAGCACTATTTCGTCGATTTCTACGGGCCGGGCAATCCGCTGATCAATCAGGTCATCGACCATATCGCCAGCCTGATCCGTCAGGCGCGTGCCCTCGGTATGCCGGTGGTCTATACCGCCCAGCCTGCCCAGCAGAGTCAGGCCGATCGGGCCCTGCTCAATGACCTGTGGGGGCCGGGGCTGACCCGAGCGCCAGAGCGTCAACCGATAGTGGCGGCGCTGGCGCCCGAGCCGCAGGATACGGTGCTGACCAAGTGGCGCTACAGCGCGTTTTGCCGCTCACCGCTGGCCGAGCTGATGGCTGGCTGGGGGCGGGATCAGCTGGTGATCTGCGGCATCTACGGTCATATCGGGGTGATGCAGACGGCAGTCGACGCCTTTATGCGCGATATCCGCCCCTTCCTAGTGGCCGATGCCATCGCCGACTTCTCCCGCGAGGATCATCTGCTGGCGCTCTCCTATGTCAGCCGCAATGCAGGTCGGGTGATCACCGTGGCCGAGGTGATGGCTGCGGCCAGCACGCCCCCCCTAACTCGCGAGTCGCTGCGCGCTCAAGTGTTGGCACGGTTGCCTGCCGAGTTGCAGCAGGAGCAGCCTGCCGAAGAGGACAACCTGCTTGACTACGGCCTCGACTCGCTGACGGTGATGGGGTTGGTGGCGGAGTGGCGCCAGCAGGGGCAGCTGGTGGAGCTGGCCGAGCTGGCCCGCAACCCGACCTTGGCCCACTGGTGGACGCTCCTCTCCCGTCAGCCCAATGTCAGTCAGCCTAATGTCAGTCAAGCCAAGGTCAGTCAGCTCAATGTCAGTCAGGACAAGGCTCATCAGGTCAACGAAGATCACGTCAGCGAGCTGGAGTGCACCCCATGAGCGAGTGGCAAGGGCGAACCGTCTGGGTGACCGGCGCAGCGCAGGGGATTGGCCATGCGGTGGCCCGCACTTTTGCCGAGGCGGGGGCCAGCGTGGTAGCGCTCGATCTGCAACTGGCTGAAGCGCTGCCCGGCAACGTGAAAGGGGTGATGCTCGACGTGAGTGACAGCGAGGCCGTGGCCCGCTGCTGCGAACAGCTGTTAAGGGAGGGGCTGGGGCCCGATGTGCTAGTCAATGTCGCTGGCGTGCTAACCACTGGCAGGCTTGATGAAGTGGACGATGTCCTCTTGCTGCGCACTTTTTCCGTCAACACCTTCGCCCCCTTCTACCTGATGCGGGCCCTGACCCCTTGGTTTCAGGCACGGCGCAGGGGCACCATCGTCAATGTCTCCTCCAATGCCGGTCGGGTGCCACGAGTGGGGATGGGCATCTATGGCGCCTCCAAGGCGGCGCTGACCAGCCTCACTCAAACGGCAGGGTTGGAGCTCGCCCCCTATGGCGTGCGCTGCAATTTGGTGTCGCCGGGCTCGACCCGCACCCCGATGCTGCGC
>NZ_PGGC01000246.1 GCF_002795305.1 Aeromonas cavernicola | reverse complement strand
GGCTATACACCTGAGTGGCAAGCTCGCGGTTTCCCGCTCTCACCACCACTGGCGCTGGATGGCTCGGCCAGCAGCGCCCAGATCCGGGCGTATCTCGGCAACTTACTGCCAGAAAATCGCGGGCTGGATCACCTGATTGAAGCGCTATCTGTTTCGCGCAGCAATCTCTTTGCCCTGATCCACAGCATCGGCCGCGATGTCTCCGGGGCAGTCACCTTTACCCTGCCCGCAGAGCCCGACGTCCCCACCCGGTTTCGCCCCATCACGCCACAGGAGCTGATGCTGCGCCTCGATCAGCCCGAGATCTGGCCGCTGGAAGTTTGGGATGGTCGCCCCCGCCTCTCGGTTGCGGGGGTGCAGGCCAAGCTCAACCTGCTGCGACTCGAGGGGGCGCTGGGGTTTGGCGAGGGCGAGCTCTGTTCCACCCACCTCCTCAAGTTCGAGCAACATCCTCATCTGGTGATCAATGAGTTCGTGACCATGCGGCTGGCCGTGTTGCTGGGCATGCCGGTCGCACAAGTCGAACTGCACAGGGTCGGCCAAGGCGATAAGCCCCACCGAGGTTTGCTGGTAGAGCGGTTCGATCGGCGTCTTGACGCGCATGGCTTGAGGGTGCGTCGTCGCCACATGATCGATGCCTGTCAGGGGCTGGGGTTTCCCGTCGCCCGAAAATATGAACGCAACTTCGGTGACGGGCGAGATGTGGCCCATATTCGGGAAGGGGTGAGCCTGCCACGGCTGTTCAGTCTCAGCGCCCTCTGCGTCAATCCTGCTCAAACCAGATTGAACATGCTGCAATGGCTGCTCTTCAACCTCTGTGTCAACAACCATGATGCCCACGGCAAGAACTACAGCTTCTTCGTATCAAGAGCAGGGCTGACGCCGACCCCCTGGTACGATCTGGTCAATGTGGGGCTTTACCCCGAGTTCAACCAGCATCTGGCCATGGCCATCGGCGACGAGTTTTCCCCCGATGCAATCAACGCATGGCAGTTGCTGGAGATGGCCGAGGCGTGTGATCTGCCCAAACACCTGTTGCAAC
>NZ_PGGC01000245.1 GCF_002795305.1 Aeromonas cavernicola | reverse complement strand
TATTCAGGCTGCCTATCGCCACGAGTTCAACGCCCGCATACCTCACTTTCTCCCCTGCTTGCTCGGGCTCTATCGAGCGGACGGGACGCTGGTCGGCGCCTGTGGTCTCAATCATGCCAGTAAGGGGCCTCTCTATCTGGAACAGTATCTGGAGCAACCCATTGAGACCGCCATCAACACCCGCCTCGGAATCCATCCGGCACGCAGCCGCATTATCGAAGTGGGTAATCTGGCTTGCAGCGAACCGGGCAATGCCCGCCTGATGTTCGCGGCGCTGTGTCGTTTGCTGTGTGACAACGCCCTCGATTACGTGGTCTTTACTGGTACCGCCAAGCTGCGCAACAGCTTTGCTCGGCTGCAACTCAACCCGGTGGAGCTGGCCCCCGCCCAGGCCCATCAGGTGGGTGCCGATGCCGCTGCGTGGGGCGAGTACTACCGTTGCCAGCCCAAGGTGATGGTGGGCAACATCAATCAAGGGCGCGAGGTGCTGGCCCAGAGCAGTCTGCTGCTCAATCTGCTGGCGCCCATGCCGGCGCTGTTTAGCGACGCCTCCCAATCTAATGACCTGACCGCTAAGAAATGGTGTGCCCTATGACCCTGTTCGCCGCCATCGCCAACCATGCCCGCACTATCCCGCAGCAAGCGGCCTTACAGAGCAGCCAGCAGCAACTCGATTACCAGCGCTTGTGGCAACAGATTCAGCAATTGGCGAATCAATTGCAACAGCGCGGCATCCAGCGACTGGCACTGCAACTGGACAACGGTCTGGCTTGGGCCCTGCTGGATCTCGCCTGCAGCTACGCTGAGATCGTGGTGATCCCGGTGCCGCACTTCTTCAGCCTTGACCAGCAGGGGTGGCTGCTGGAGAGCAGCGGCGCCGATGCGCTGGTCGGCCCCTTCCATCAGGGCTGGCAGGCCGCCGAGCCGCTCACGCTGCTCAGTGGCCTGTCTGAGGCAGAACACACTGTGCCGCTATGGCGCCGCCAGCCAAACAAGCGGGTTACCTTGCCAGCGGGCACCGCCAAGATCACCTACACCTCCGGCACCACAGGGCAACCCAAAGGGGTCTGCCTATCCCAAGCGACCATGATGGCGGTCTGTGCATCACTGGCCAAGCGCGTCGCCCCTGCCGAGGTAGAACAACACCTGACGTTGCTGCCGCTCGCCACCCTGCTTGAGAACCTGACTGGCCTCTATGTGCCGCTGCTGACCGGTGCCTGC
>NZ_PGGC01000244.1 GCF_002795305.1 Aeromonas cavernicola | reverse complement strand
TCGTGGATGGCCTCTACAGCGGCGAGTTCGGCTTTGGCGGCGAAGAGAGCGCGGGCGCCTCCTTCCTGCGCAAGGATGGCAGCGTCTGGACCACCGACAAGGATGGTTTCATTCTGGCGCTGCTGGCGGCGGAAATTCTGGCGGTGACCGGCAAAGATCCCCAAGTTCATTACGACGCACTGGAAGCCAAGTTTGGCCGCTCCAGCTACCGCCGGATCGACGCGCCAGCCAACAGCGCCCAGAAAGCGGTGCTCTCCAAGCTGGATCCGGCACTGGTAGAAGCCTCTACCTTGGCCGGTGAACCCATCCTCGCTAAGCTGACCCGAGCACCGGGCAACGATGCCGCTATCGGTGGCCTCAAGGTGGTCACCGAGAACGGTTGGTTTGCGGCGCGGCCCTCTGGCACCGAGTCGATCTACAAGATCTACATGGAGAGCTTCAAGGGGGAGGCACATCTGGATCTGATTCAGCAAGAGGCCCAGCAAATTGTCGCTGCTGCTTTAGCAAAAGCGGGAGTCTGATGCGCTTGTCGCCCGAGGTATAACGCTTAGGTCGGTCAACACTCATCAGGAAATATGTAAGTGGGGGAAGCATACGCTTCCCCTTTTTACGCTTTGCATGATCAACGGATCGGATTTTTCAGGGGTCGAAAGTAGCCATACGGATAGTCGCAATGGGGGGGACGCAGGTAGAACGTGGTGGTGGCGTGTTTGCGCTGGCGGTTGAACCGAGGGGGCTGCTGTTAGAGAAAGACCGTCGAGTGAGGGGGGGACTGTGCCGAGGATAGGGCGTCAGAGGCGCTGATCAGCTGTATGAAGGTCGTGCCTGTGAAAATATAAGTCTTATTAATCAAAATGTTATTTTACTTTTCCGCCATGAAATGGCACCTGAAATTTGATTTGTAACACGTATGTTATGCCCGAGCTCACAAAATCGAATGCAAATAACGCCTATGATGGCGCCATG
>NZ_PGGC01000243.1 GCF_002795305.1 Aeromonas cavernicola | reverse complement strand
CCAAGAGGGCGGTGGCAGCCAGCGGGCGTTGCAGGAGTGGCTGCAAACCCAAGGGGAGTCGCTGACCCAGCTGACACGCACTGTCGAGGTCAATAGTGAGCGGGAGCTGGCCGCCGCCATCAGCCGTGGCGATGCTGACGTGGGGCCCGGTGCCCAGAGCACCGCTACCGAGTTTGGCCTCGGCTTTATGCCGCTGTCGCAGGCCTGCTGCGATCTGGTGATGCCGCAGGGGGTCTTCTTTCGGGCGCTGTTACAGCAGTTGCTCGATTGGCTGCACTCCCCTGCAGGGCGGGAACTGGCGGCACGGCTTGGCGGCTATGACGTCAGCCAGAGCGGCAAACTGGTATGGAGCCCGCAATAATCCCTGCCGCGAGCGGTTAAACGGCACGAGCGGTTAAACGGCACGAGCAGTTAAGCGGCGCAAGGCCGTGGGCCGCAGCCAGCAAAAACGGGCCTGCCATGGTGGCAGGCCCGTTTTGTTTAATCGACACCCGGTCATGGCTCACCGTGCATGGCCCCTGCATACACCGCGCTGGGCGAACAGAGCGGCACCGTTACCACAGAAGGCCAGCTACTAGCTTTCGGTGACTGCTAGCGTTGACGACTCGGGTTCACGCCCTTCGGCGCCCAGCGCGATCCGCCATCCCTCTAGCTGGGCACTGTCACCACTGCTGGCCAGTAAGGCGTGACTGCGCAACCGAACCGTAAAGCAGCTGCCCTGCCCAGGAATGGAGTCGACCAATAGCTCCCCCCCCCAGCGGCTGATAATGCGATGGCTTAACGCCAGCCCAAGCCCAGTGCCGGTGGCGCGGGTGGTAAAGAAGGGATCAAAAATCTTGGCTATGATGGCCGCTTCGATGCCGCTGCCATTGTCGATGACCCGCACCTGTGCCCCCTGCCGCTGGCCAGCGTCATTAAACCAGTCATCACTCTCAACTCGGATCGCCCCCTGCTCCCCCAGCGCGTGGCTGGCATTGACGAGGAGGTTGATCAACACCTGCAGTAGCTGCTGGCGATCCGCCTCGATAGGTTGCTGGGCCTTCAGATCGGCGTTCAGGGTCACCTGCTGCTGGCGCAGGGCCGAACGCACTAAGGTCAGGCTCTCTTCGATGATGGGGTTAAGGTGCTGCCACACTGGCGCCGTTTCGTAATCGCCGGGGCGGGAGTATTGCAGCAGGCTGCGGGTGATGGCGCGGATCCGCTCAATCTGGGCTAACACCAGTGCCAACTCGTCACTGACTGGCGCGGCCGCCGCACCCAGAGTCAGCTTCA
>NZ_PGGC01000242.1 GCF_002795305.1 Aeromonas cavernicola | reverse complement strand
TCCTTAACTGATCGGCATTACGGGCACGGGCCAACTCTTTTTCATAGGCGCCTGAACGGCCGCCGATGATGTCGCGGATCCCGGCGAAAAGATCTTTAAAAATATTGGCGCCGAGAATGGCTTCACCCACCACGATGCCGCGGTATTCACGAATGATCTTGCCTTCTAGGGTCGGGGTAGTTGAGAGGATCATATTCAGCTCCTATTGATGGGATGGACTCAGCACTCATCGAACCCAGCACCAATCGCGTCGTTCACACCATGGGAAGATGGGCACGACGCAGTAACAATGGACTGGGGTCAAAGATTATAAGCAACCACAGCGCCACTTAATCCCGTCATTTGAGAGATCCGCCCCTGCATACCTTGGAGCTTGGTCTTGGAAACGTCAGGCCCAATGAACACTCTGTTGAGCTGCCCTTGCACTGGGGTGCGCGGCGAGGTGTGGGCAGAGTAGCCCGCAGCCCGCAACTTGCTCACTAATGCATTGACGCTATCAACGTTCTTAAATGCCCCCAGCTGGAGAACCCAGCTACCTTGACTCGCCACCGCCACGGGGGCTGGCGTGATGGGTTGGTTCATCTTGCTCTCGATCAGGTCATCGAGTGACTTGATCTGGCCCGCCTGCGGTTTGGCCGGAGGAGGTGCCTTGACGACCTCGACCGGTTTAACTGGTGTGGGCTTGGCTGCTGGAGCTGGTGCAGGCTTAG
>NZ_PGGC01000241.1 GCF_002795305.1 Aeromonas cavernicola | reverse complement strand
GGCAACAGACGGGGCCACGATAGCCCCGTCACAGGGAGAGGATTTCAGGATTTTCTGACATCCATAATGGGTCTGTCGTAGGTTGGCAGTGAAATTGGGACCCCCACCATTTTGCGCACCGCGTAGCGGCTAACCGGCCATGACTGGCTGGTCGCCACGTGCCGCTGAAGGGCTCGTCATAGGTTCAGGCACGTGGCCGATCAGCGCCCTCCTCCCTCGATGCCGGTGTCTCTGGTATGATGCGCCATCGTTTAGCGACCGGTGACGACGCCAGTATCATGGCGGTCAGGCTGCCGGTACGGCCATTTTTCTTCGGGGCGCACTGGGTGCGGCCCAACCTACGGATCTTGAACATGAGTACTGAACTGATCTACGGCATTCACGCTGTCTCTGCGCTGCTTGAGCGCACCCCCGAGCGCTTTATCGAAGTGTGGGCCCTTAAGGGGCGGGATGATGAGCGGCTTCAACCCCTGCTGGCCGAGCTGGAATCCCTTGGCCTCAAGGTGCAGAGCGTGAACCGCAAGACCCTTGACGATAAGGCGGAGGGCAACAATCACCAAGGCATCATGGCCAAGGTGATCGAAGCGCCGAAGCTCGCCGAACACGACTTGGCTAACTTGCTGGACGAGCTGGCGGCACAACAGAGCCAGCCCTTCTTGTTGGTGCTGGATGGGGTGACTGACCCGCACAACCTCGGTGCCTGCTTGCGCAGCGCCGATGCCGCCGGGGTCCATGGGTTGATTGTGCCGCGCGACAAGGCCACCGGCCTGACCCCCATCGTGCGCAAGGTCGCTTGCGGCGCCGCCGAGGTGGTGCCGCTCATTCAGGTCACCAATCTGGCCCGCACCCTGCGCGAGTTGCAGGAGCGCGGGGTTTGGATCGTCGGCACGGCGGGTGGGGCCCGTCACGACCTCTATCCGGCCCAGCTGACCCGCC
>NZ_PGGC01000240.1 GCF_002795305.1 Aeromonas cavernicola | reverse complement strand
CCTCGCCTTGCCAAATAGGCCGGCGCCGCGCAGCCCTGCCGATCTGGTTGATCACGACTGGCTCGGCGGCGAGGTGCAGGGGAGTGGCCTGCTGCTGCTCGATCAAAAAGGGGGCGAGCACCGGGTGAAAGTGAAGACCAAGGTCCAGTGCAACAATGTGTTGCCGCTTCGCCAGTTCGCTCTGGCTGGACTCGGGATCGCCTTGCAGCCGGAGGGGGAAATTAGCGATGATCTGGCCCACGGCCGCTTACTGGAGCTGCTGCCCGATTATCGATCGCCCATGATGGAGATCCACGCCATCACCCCGCAGCGGGAGATCCCCGAGAAGGTGCGGCGGGTGATTGAGGCGCTACGCAGCTATTTTGGTGCCCTGTAGCGGCGATCAGCGCGCCATCTTGGCGCGGATGCGGGCAAACAGGCTTTGCAAACATGGCTGATCTTTATCCGCCGCCCGCACCGCACCGTACATATGGCGGCGCACCCCAGCGCCAAGAGGGCGCGCGGCCAGCAGCCCTTGCTGGACAAACGCCTCGCTGGCCCAGCATGGCAGGGCGGCGAGCCCAAGCCCAGCGGCGGCCATTTGCAGCATCACCGAGGTGTTGTCCACCGGCTTGCAGCGGGCGGGCTCCACCCCAGCCGGTTGCAAAAAGCGACTGAAGATATCCATGCGCACGCGCTCCACCGGATAGACCAGCAGCACCTCTTGCCCCAGATCGCTAGGCTCGATGCGGGGCTGCTGGCTGAGCCGGTGATTTGGCGCCATCACCAAGGTGAGATCGAAGCCAAACAGCGGCTCGAAGTGGAGATCGCCACGGGCCTGTACGTCCGAGGTGAGCAGTAAGTCGAGCTGGCCGCCGAGCAGCGCGTTGATCGCATCAAAGCCCGGCACTGATTCCACTTCCAGATCTACCCCCGGCCACTGGCGGCGAAAATCGGGCAACAGCGGCAGCAGCCATTGGATGCAACTGTGGCAATCGAGCGCCAGATGCAGCTTGCCCGCATCGCCACTGTGCAAGGCGTGCAGCTGCTTTTCAGTGTGGGCTAGCGCGGGCAGCACCTGACGGGCGAGGGCCAGTAACTGGTTGCCTGCCGCGGTTAGCAGCAGTGGGCGGCTTTTGCGCAGAAACAGCTCCAGATTAAGGCGGGTCTCTAACTCTTTGAGCTGGTGGGAGAGGGCGGACTGGGTGAGGTTCAAGGTCAGCGCGGCAGCGGCCAGCGAACCTTGTTCGGCCAGGGCGGTCACTGTCTTCAAGTGTTTGATCTCGATCCCTGCACTGTTGAGCACTGCCATGGGAAGTCTCCTTGTCTCGTAGAAAGTGGCATAGCTTGAAAGGGCGCAGAGCCCGTAGCAAGCGGCTGTTGCATCCTGATGGTTGCGGTGGCAGCACGTCAGTTGCGGATTATTTGAGAGCCACTTGAAAAGGATTCAATAGCCAGCGCCACCTTATCTTGTCATTTTGGATGTGTAAACATCTGGATGGCTAAATCATCCAGCTTCTTATCAGATGATAAACATAAGGAATTGGCGTTATGACCTATGCACACACCCTGGGCTTTCCCCGTATTGGCGCTCAGCGCGAACTCAAATTTGCTCTCGAATCTTATTGGCGTGGCGAGACCACGCAGGCTGAACTGATTGCCGTGGGTAAGACGCTGCGCCAGCGCCACTGGCAGGCGCAGCAGCAGGCGGGCGTCACCTTGCTGCCTGTGGGCGACTTTGCTTGGTACGATCAGGTGCTCGGCACCAGCCTGCTGGTGGATGCGGTGCCTGAGCGTCATCGCCATGTGGTTGATGGCAAGAGCGAGACCGATCTCGATACCCTGTTTCGGGTAGCCCGTGGCCGAGCACCGACCGGCCCTACGGCCGCCGCGGCCGAGATGACCAAATGGTTCAACACCAACTACCACTATCTGGTGCCGGAATTTAGCCGTGACCAGCGCTTCAAACTGGGCTGGAGCCAGCTGTTTGACGAGGTCGAAGAGGCCAAGGCGCTCGGGCTGCCGGTCAAGGCGGTGCTGCTGGGGCCGCTCTCTTATCTGTGGCTTGGCAAGGAGAAAGAGAGCGGTTTTTCGCGCCTAGAACTGCTCGATCGCCTGCTGATTGTCTATCAGGAGATCCTAGCGAAACTGTCCGCCCAAGGGGTGGAGTGGGTACAGATCGACGAACCGGCGCTGACGCTGGACTTGCCGGACGAGTGGCGGCTGGCCTACCTCAACGCTTACCAGCGCTTGAGCGGCCCCAGCAAACTGCTGCTCACCACCTATTTCGGCTCAGTGGCCCATCAGCGCGACATCATCACCAGCCTGAAAGTGGATGGCCTGCATCTGGATCTGGTGGCTGCCCCCGAGCAGCTAGAGACGCTGGTGCCGCACCTGCCAGCCCAGTGGGTCATCTCGGCGGGGGTGATCAATGGCCGCAACGTCTGGCGCGCCAATCTGGCCAAGCTGGCACCGACCCTCAAGACGCTCAAGACCAAGCTCGGTGAGCGGCTCTGGATCGGCTCCTCCTGCTCGTTGCTGCACAGCCCAGTGGATCTGAGCTTGGAGCAGGAGCTCGATGCCCAGACCCGCAGCTGGTTCGCCTTTGCGGTGCAAAAATGCTACGAGCTGGGGTTGCTGGCGGCGTATTTGGATAGCAACGCGCGCGACGGAAGCCAGATCGACAAGATCATCGCCTACAGCCAGCCCATCGTCGATCGGGAGTCTGATCTCCGCGTTCACAAATTGGCCGTGCGATCTCGTCTGGCCAGCCTCACTAATAGCGATTTCGATCGCCACAGCCCCTATCCAGTCAGGGCCGAGCTGCAACGGGCCGATCTCAAGTTACCGCTGTTGCCCACTACCACCATCGGCTCCTTCCCGCAGACGTCGCAGATCCGAGTATTGCGCCAGGATTGGCGGGCGGGTCGCATCGATGACCGCGTCTATGAGGCGGGCATTCAGGCCCAGATCAAGGATGCCATCGAACGTCAGGAAGCCATCGGGCTGGACGTGCTGGTGCACGGCGAGGCCGAGCGCAACGACATGGTGGAGTATTTCGGTGAACTGCTGGACGGCTTTGCCATCACCCGTTTCGGTTGGGTGCAAAGCTATGGCTCCCGTTGCGTCAAGCCACCGGTGATCACCCGCGACATCGATCGCCCAGCCCCGATGACCCTAGCGTGGACCCAGTTTGCCCAGAGCCTGACCGACAAGCCGGTCAAGGGGATGCTGACTGGCCCGGTGACCATCCTCTGCTGGTCGTTCCCGCGCGAAGATGTGAGTCGCGAGCAGTCCGCCTTGCAGATTGGCTTGGCCATTCGCGACGAGGTGGCAGATCTGGAGGCCGCCGGCATCAAGATCATCCAAATTGATGAGCCCGCCATCCGCGAAGGCTTGCCGCTGCGCAAGCAAGATCATCAAACCTATCTGGACTGGGCGGTGCGGGCGTTTCGGCTGAGCGCAAGCCCAGTGGCGGATAGCACTCAGATCCACACCCACATGTGTTATAGCGACTTCAACCTCATCATCGAGGCGGTGGCCGCACTCGATGCCGACGTCATCACCATCGAGACCAGCCGCAGCCAGATGCAGCTGCTGGGGGCGTTTGAGCGCTTTAACTATCCCAATGAGATAGGCCCAGGTGTCTATGATATTCACTCCCCCAACGTGCCCAATCAGGGATGGATTGAGGGGCTGATCCGCAAAGCAGCCCAGCAGATACCGGTTGAGCGGTTGTGGGTCAACCCAGATTGCGGCCTCAAGACCCGTGGCTGGGAAGAGACAGAGGCCGCCCTCAAGGTGATGGTCAATGCCACCCGAGCGCTGCGGGCTGAGCTGGCCTGATCGTCCGTCAAGGCGGGCGTGACTTGGTAACAGCGAGTCCGTGCACGGGTCG
>NZ_PGGC01000239.1 GCF_002795305.1 Aeromonas cavernicola | reverse complement strand
TTGCTGCAAGATGCCGAGCGCCGCCCCGGCCAGCAGGGTGACAACCAAGCGGGGCAGCCAGCTGAAATGCACCACCGCTTGGCTGACGTCAGCCAGATTGGGGGCGAACAGGCTCTGCCACCAGAGCGCACCGGGCAGCTGGCGAGCTAGCTCCCAATATGCGAGCAAGAGGGTCAACCCCAGCAGGATCGAGACTGGCCGCAGCAGCGGCGATGTGAGCAGGCGCTTCATCGGCCAGCCTCCATGCGCTCGGCATCTTGCAGCAATGCATCGCTGAGCAGACCGGCGAAACGGCGGGCGGCAAGTACGCCGCCAAAACTCCAGACCGCAGGCAGATGCAGCACGGGGGCTTGGCGTACCAGCGGCAGATGCTGCCACAGCCCAGGCTCCTGCAGCCGTTCGCTCACTCCGACCGGAATGGGCTCGACCACCACCAGCCGCGCGGTTGGCAAGGTCATAAACTGCTCGATGCTGACCACCGAGAAACCCCAGTCATTGGTCTGCTCCTGCCAGCCATTACGCAGCCCGAGCCGCGTCATCACCGCATCGAACAGGCTGTGGCGACCAAACACCCGCACATGGCGCTCATCGATAAACTGCACCACCAGCAGGGGTGGCAGATCCGCAGGCAATCCGGCCTTCATACTGGCCAGTTCCTGATCCAACCCGGCCAGCAGCCGTTCGCCCTCGGCGGTTTTGCCCACCATGCGGGCGAGGGTCAGGGTCACCTCGTGCAGCCGCTGCCACGGATCGGTTTGCCCATCATAGAGGGCAATAGTGCTCACCGGCGCGATGCGGGAAAGAGTTCGTGCCAGCGGAGCCGTCAGCGGCGAGATGAGGATGCGATCGGGTTTGAGCTCCGCCAGCAGCTCGCGGTTGGGCTGGGTGCGCAGGCCGATATCCACCACCTCGGCGGGTAGCCGTGGCTCGCCGACCCATGCCTGATAGGGGCCTGCATCCCCCACCGCCAGCGGCGTCACCCCGAGCGCCAGCAAGGTTTCGGCAATGGTCCAGTCGACAGTGGCGATACGGGGTAGCGGTGCAGAGGCGATCGGGGATGTGTCGGCCTGCGCCGCTAGTGGCAGCAGCAGGCTAATAAGGCAGGGTGCCATCTTCTTCAATAAACGGTTCAAGAGAGCCCCCCGGTCAGACGATGGCGATGGCGTGGTCATAGGCCGGGTGGCGAATGACCTCCATC
>NZ_PGGC01000024.1 GCF_002795305.1 Aeromonas cavernicola | reverse complement strand
CGGTCGCGGCTTTCACCAGCGGCGGGCCTGCCAGAAAAATGGTGGCTTGCTCCCTGACCATGATGGATTCGTCCGCCATGGCGGGGACGTAGGCACCCCCGGCGGTACAGAGCCCCATTACGACCGCAAGCTGGGGGATGTTTTGGGCCGACATGCGGGCCTGATTGTAGAAAATCCGGCCAAAGTGATCCCGGTCGGGGAACACCTCATCCTGCATCGGCAGAAAGGCGCCGCCGGAATCCACCAGATAGAGGCAGGGCAGCCGTAGCCGCTCGGCAATGGCCTGAGCGCGCAGGTGTTTTTTCACCGTGAGCGGGTAGTAGGTGCCCCCCTTCACGGTGGCATCGTTCACTACCAACATGCAGAGCCTGCCCGAGACTCGGCCAATGCCGGTGATGATGCCAGCAGCGGGCACCGGTTCGTCATAGACCTGCCAGCCTGCCAGTGCCGACAGTTCAAGAAAGGGGGAGCCCGGCTCCAGCAGTTGATTGATCCGCTCGCGGGGCAGCAGTTTGCCGCGGGCCTGATGGCGGGCGTTGTTGGCTGCGCCGCCCCCTTGCGCGATGTTGGCCAGATGGGCGTTAAGATCATCGACCAGTGCCTGCATGGCGGCCCGATTGGCGGCATAGTCGGCACTGGCAGTATCGAGCTGAGAGCGGATCTGGCTCATGGGGTATCGTCCATCAGTTCGCGGCCAATCAGCCAGCGGCGAATTTCCGAGGTGCCGGCGCCGATCTCGTAGAGCTTGGCATCCCGCAGCAGGCGGCCAGTGGGGTAGTCGTTGATATAGCCGTTGCCCCCCAGTAGCTGAATGGCATCGAGCGCCATCTGGGTGGCATTTTCGGCGGCAAACAGAATAGCGGCGGCGCAATCTTTGCGGCTGGTGCGGCCCTGATCGCAGGCGTTCGCCACTGAGTAGACCAGCGCCCGGCTGCTGGCCAGACGGGTATACATGTCAGCCAGCTTGCCCTGTACCAGCTGGAACTCGCCGATGGCTTGGCCGAACTGCTTGCGCTCGCGCACATAGGGCAGCACCACGTCCATGCAGGCCTGCATGATGCCAAGGGGGCCTGCCGCCAGCACTGCCCGCTCGTAGTCGAGCCCGCTCATCAGCACCTTGACCCCGCCGTGCAGTGGGCCCAGCAGGTTCTCCTGCGGTACGCGGCAGTTATCGAACACCAGCTCGCAGGTGCTGGAGCCGCGCATTCCCAGCTTGTCGAGCTTTTGGGCGGTGCTAAAACCGGCGGTGCCCGCCTCGACAATAAAGGCAGAAATTCCTTTGGCGCCTGCACTGGCATCGGTCTTGGCATAGATGACGAAGGTCTCGGCATCGGGGCCATTGGTGATCCACATCTTGTTGCCATTGAGCACGAAATGATCGCCCTCACGCTCTGCGGTGAGGCGCATACTGACCACGTCGGAGCCCGCCCCCGGCTCGCTCATGGCCAGCGCCCCCACATGCTCGCCGCTCACCAGTGCAGGCAGATAGCGCGCTTTCTGTTCCGGCGTGCCGTGGCGATGGATCTGGTTGATGCACAGGTTGGAGTGGGCGCCGTAGGAGAGGCCAACCGAGGCGCTGGCGCGGCTCACCTGTTCCATCACCAGCACATGAGCCAGATAGCCGAGGTTGACCCCGCCATACTCCTCCGCCACCGTGATGCCGTGCAGCCCAAGCTCACCCATTTGCGGCCAGAGATCGCGGGGGAAGGCGTTGCTCTGATCGATGTCACTGGCCCGTGGCGCAATCACTTTCTGGCAGAAGGCCGCGACTTGCTCGGTCAGGGCGCCCAGAGTCTCATCTATGTGCATCCATGCTCTCCTTGGGATAAAGGTCTGCGTGGTGATAACGGCAGCGGTGCTCAATGTGAGCACAGACCGCTAGCACGGGGCTCAAACTGGTCGGCTTTCGTACCGCTTAGTTTACGTTAGCGTAAACGTAAATCAATTGTTAGTCTAAGGTAAAATACGTTCTGAAAATAGGCTCCGGATGAGTTCAGTTGCCCATGAGCTGTCGCAACATAACTCATCGGATTTCGCCAGCTTGTGACGGCATACCTAGGGAGGGTCAACCCCACATGGACTTTGTTCTAAGCCAAGACCAACAAGCGTACGTCGCCGCGGCCGCCGCCTTTGCCGACGAGGCGCTCGCACCTCATGCCGCCCGCTGGGACAGGGATCATGAGTTCCCCATCGCAACCATCAAACAGGCGGCCGCCCTCGGGTTTTGCGGCCTCTATACCCCCGTGCAGTTTGGTGGGCTGGGCTTACCCCGGCTCGATGCCAGCCTGATTTTTGAGCGGCTCGCCATGGGCTGCACCTCCACTACGGCCTATCTGACCATCCATAACATGGTGAGCTGGATGCTGGGCAGCGGGTTGCCCACCGAGGTCGCAAAGGAGTGGGTACCTAAATTGGTGAGCGGTGAATTACTGGGCTCCTATTGCCTCACCGAGCCCGGGGCGGGTTCCGATGCGGCGGCGCTTAGCACCAAAGCGGTGCGCGAGGGCGATCTCTACCTTATCGAGGGGACCAAGGTTTTTATCTCGGGAGCAGGTAGCACCGATGTGCTGGTGGTGATGGCCCGCACCGGTGGCGAGGGGGCGGGGGGGATCTCTGCCTTTATGGTGCCCGCTACCAGCACAGGGGTGGGTTATGGCAAGCCGGAAGAGAAACTCGGTTGGCACAGCCAGCCGACCCGCGAGGTGACCTTCAGCCAGGTGCGTATTCCTGCCAGTTATCGACTGGGGCAGGAGGGAGAGGGGTTCAAATTTGCCATGCAGGCCCTTGATGGCGGGCGCATCAATATCGCCACCTGTTCGGTAGGCACTGCTCAGCAGGCGCTGGATGATGCGCTCACCTATGTCAAGACTCGTCAGCAATTTGGTCACCCGATCAGCGAATTTCAGAGCGTGCAGTTTCGCTTAGCTGACATGGCGACTGAGCTGGCGGCCGCCCGTTTGCTGGTCCGTCAGGCGGCCGACAAACTCGACCGAGCCAGCCCAGATAAGGGGGCGTGGTGCGCCATGGCCAAACGTTTTGCCACCGATGTGGGTTACCGGATCTGCGATGAGGCTCTGCAACTGTTTGGCGGCTATGGCTATATCCGCGACTATCCGGTGGAGCGCTATTTGAGAGACACCCGGGTACACCGTATTTTGGAAGGCACCAACGAGGTGATGCGCCTGATCATCGCCCGCCAGCTGCTGGCTGAGCCCACTTTGGGTTTGGTGTAGGGTTGGCATAGGGTTGCCGTCAGGCGGCGCAAATGAGATTGCTATTGATATCAAGATGGAGCACTGCATGAACGAACCGGTAAAGGTCTGCTGTTACCCCACCACCCACGGACGGCAGATCGGGGTCTTGACCCTCGACACTCCTGCCTCCCTCAATGCCCTGAGCCTGCCGATGATCCAGATCCTGCAACAGACGCTGAGCCGTTGGCAGCAGGATCCTGCCATCGTCTGTGTGCTGCTACAAGGGGCGGGGGAGAAGGCATTTTGTGCGGGCGGCGACATTCGATCCTTCTATTACCGTCAGCAGGAGGTGAGCCAATTTGAGCTGTTTGAGTATGCCCGTGACTTCTTTGCCCAAGAGTACCGCATCGATCACTTGATCCATTCTTATCGTAAACCGCTCATCTGTGTGGCCGATGGCATCTGCATGGGCGGCGGCATTGGCCTATTTGCTGGCGCCGAGTATCGGGTGGTGACTGAAAAGAGCCTGCTTGCCATGCCGGAGGTCACCATTGGTCTCTACCCCGATGTCGGCGCTAGCTGGTTTTTAAGCCGGATGCCGGGGCGATTGGGGCTGTGGCTTGGCCTGACCGGCGCCCGTTTTAATGGAGCCGATGCCATCGGGCTTGGGCTGGCGGATCACGGCATGGCCAGTGCTGAGCGAGCGGGGCTGCTCGCCACATTGGCGCAGTTACCCTGGACGGGGGAGCTTGCCGACCGCGATCTCATCAGCGGCCGGTTGGCGGCCCTGCAGCAGGCGGCGACGCCCCTACTGCCTGAGCCAATGGTACTGCCACACCGCCAGCGTATCGATACGCTGCTAGCTGGTCGCACCCTGCAAGGGGTACTGGATCGGCTCAGTGCCACCCACTTTGCGCCAGAGGAGGCACAACTGGCCAGCGCGCGGCAGAGCTGTCTGGCGGGGAGCCCCATCAGCCGCGCTATTTTGTGGCGCCAGTATTGGCACGCCCGCCATCAATCTCTCGCTGAGGTCTTTGCCGACGAGTTGACCCTGTCGGTGAACTGCGTGCTGGATGGTGACTTTATCGAAGGGGTGCGCGCCTTATTGATCGACAAAGATAAATCCCCTCGCTGGCAAGCTGTGCGCACCGATCATGACTGGCTAGATGGGTTTTACCGTTGGCCCCATGGCGTTAATCCGCTGCGCCCTCACTGATATCCCCAAGGAGATAGCATGGAGATCCAGCAGAAAGTCATCGCCATTACCGGGGCCGGCAGGGGGCTTGGCCGGGCGATCGCCCTGAGCTTGGCGGCCCAAGGTGCGACCCTGGCCCTGCTTGATGTGAACCGCCACGATGTGGAGCAGACCCATGCCATGGTGAGTGGCCAAGGGGGGCATAGTGCGCCGTGGGTGTGCAACGTGGCCAATGAAGCGGAGGTGGAGGCCGCCTTTGCCGCCATCGACGCCCAGTGGGGCCGGTTGCACGGGCTAGTTAACTGCGCGGGCATCCTGCGCGATGGCTTGCTCATTAAATACAAACCGGGCCAGCCACTGGAAAAAATGAGCTTGGCCCAGTGGCAGAGCGTGATCGACGTGAATCTAACCGGCACCTTCTTGTGTGGCCGCGAAGGGGCGGCGCTGATGGCCCGCACTGGGCAGGGGGGGGTCATCATCAATATTGCCTCCATCGCGATGGTCGGCAATATGGGGCAGAGTAACTATGCCGCCAGCAAGGCAGGGGTGGCCTCGCTGGTGGTCACGTGGGCACGGGAGCTGGCTCGGTTTGGTATTCGCGTGATGGGCATCGCCCCTGGGGTCTTTGCGACCGAGATGACGGCCGCGATGAAACCGGAGGCGCTGGCTCGGCTGCAGCAAGCGATTGCAGTTGGCCAGTTAGGGGAGGTGGCACAATTGGCCCAGACGGTGCAGTTTATTTTTGCCAATGACTATCTGTCAGGCCGAGTTATCGAGCTCGATGGTGGCTTGCGGCTATAGCCGTGATGCTGGGTTGGCAGGGGCCTATCGCTGATGGCACAGTACAGCACTGCATGAAGATGCAATAACAGCCTAATATTGCGCTTGGTCAACTTCAGGTGTGATTGCAATGAGCAAGGATTGCGGTAGGAATAGTCATGCAATATAGTTGCCGCTTTTTTCACGGGGGTTGGATTTCCCCGCTCCTATATCGCGTGCAGTCTGAATAGGGACGCTCTGCCGCTGCCTTCATCAAGCAGGATCAAGATGGACAAGAAACTGGGGCTTGGCGCCCTCATCTCGCTGGTGATCGGCTCCATGGTCGGCGCTGGGGTCTTTAGCCTGCCACAGAACATTGCCGCCCATGCCAGTGTAGGGGCGGTAGCGCTGGGCTGGGCCATTACCGGGATTGGCATGATCGCGCTGGCGCTGGTCTATCAAACACTCTCATTGCGGCGGCCCGATCTTGATGGCGGCATCTTCAGCTATGCCAAAGCCGGTTTTGGCGATTTTATCGGCTTTAATGCCGCTTGGGGGTATTGGCTCTGCCAGCTGCTGGCCAATGTCTCCTATGCCATTGTGGTGTTTAGTGCCCTCAGTTACTTCTTTGATACCCCCGATCAGGTCATCTTTGGTGATGGTAATACCCCGCTGGCGATTGCGCTGGCATCGGTGCTTATCTGGTCGGTACACGCGCTGGTGCTGCGTGGGGTACAAGTGGCGGCCTTGGTCAATATCGTTACCACCATTGCCAAAATGGTGCCGCTGATCGTGCTCTGTGTGGCCATGTTGCTTGCCTTCAATATGCAGACCTTTACCCTAGACGTGTGGGGGCAGGGCAACAGCGATCTGGGTTCAGTGATGGAGCAGGTCAAATCCACCATGAAGGTGACGCTTTGGGTCTTTATCGGGATTGAAGGGGCGGTGGTGGTCTCTGCCCGCGCCCGCCATCGCAAGGATGTGGGACGCGCAACCGTGCTGGCGCTGCTGGGGGCCTTGGCACTCTATGTGATGGTGACCCTGTTTGCGCTTGGAGTGATGAGTCAGCCACAATTGGCGGCGCTCAAAAACCCTTCTACTGCGATGATCCTCGAAGCGGTGATCGGTCCGTGGGGCGCTTGGCTGATTAACATCGGCTTGATGATCTCAGTGTTGGGGGCCCTGCTCAGTTGGACCGTACTGGCCTCTGAGGTGCCTTACATGGCGGGTAAGAGCGGCCTGTTTCCGCACTGGTTTGCCAATGAAAACGCTCGCGGCTCGCCCACGGTGTCGCTGTGGTGTTCGACGGCCTTGGTGCAGCTGTTTTTGATCATCATCTATTACCAGAGCAGCACCTATTTGGCACTGGTCAATATCGCTACGTCGGCGGCTTTGGTGCCATACGTGTTCTCTGGGGCATATGGCCTCAAACTAGCGCTACAAGGGCAGACCTATCAGGGCCAGCCCCATCAGCGCAAACGGGATCTGCTGCTGGCGTTGGTCGCCACCCTCTATGGGGGATGGCTGATCTATGCCGCCGGTATTGAGTATTTGCTGCTGGTGGCGCTGCTCTATAGCCCCGGCATCCTTATCTACTGGAAAGCGCGTCAACATCATGGGTTGCGTCGCCTCAACCGTGCAGAACAGCTCATGACTGCGCTGCTGCTGGGGTGTGCCCTGCTGGCTTGTTATAAGGTGATGGATGGGTCGATACCGCTGAGCTAATCCTAGGGTGACCGATTCAGGCACCCCCCTCTATTCCCCATCGAGTGGTGGATAAAAAAACAAACCCCCTTCATCGTGAAGGGGGTTTTTCGTTATCCGTAAAGGGGCCTAAGCAGGGGTTACTGCGATGAGTTGGCCTTATCGCTGTGGCTACGTAGCCGAATGTTGATCATCTCCACCGTCAAGGAGAAGGCCATGGCAAAGTAGATGTAGCCTTTTGGAATGTGCAGATCCATCCCCTCCGCCACCAAGGCAAAGCCCACAAGGGTGAGGAAGGAGAGCGCCAACATCTTGATAGTGGGGTGGCGATCGACAAAATCCCCGATCGACTTAGCGGCAAACATCATGACCCCGACGGCGATCACGATGGCCAGCACCATCACCGGCACATGATCGGCCATACCGACCGCGGTAATGACGGAATCGAGGCTAAACACGATGTCGAGGATGGCGATCTGGACCAAGGTGCTCGCAAAACCCGCCGCGACGGCCGGGGTGCCCTCGGGCTCTGCCGCCCCCTCTAACGAGGCGTGAATTTCATGGGCACTTTTACCAATCAGGAACAGTCCCCCCAGCAGCAAGATGAGATCGCGGCCAGAGATCGCTTCACCTAACACGGTAAAGAGTGGCTCGGTGAGGCGCATCACCCACGCCAGTGACAGCAGCAGCAAGATCCGAGTACCCATGGCAAGGCCCAAGCCCAGTACCCGCGCCTGCTGGCGCTGGGCTTCGGGTAACCGGCCGACCAAGATAGAAATAAAGATGATGTTGTCGATACCCAGCACGATTTCGAGCAGGGTCAGGGTGGCCAGCGCTACCCAAGCAGAGGGATCAAGAACCCATTCCAGCATGATTAAACCTTGGTTGAATAAATTGAAGTGGCGCATTCTAGCAGGGGGATCATGACTTGTCCCAGTGGGACAAAAAGATAAAAATGGCCCGCATCTGTGAGGAGAGCGGAATGTTTCGATTAGGGCTCATTATTAATCCCATCGCCGGCATTGGCGGCGCGGTAGGGCTTAAAGGCAGCGATGGCATGGTGGCCGAGGCACTGGCCCGAGGCGCGCAGGCCAAAGCGCAGGCTCGGGCCCATCAAGCCCTGTTGCCGTTGTGCGAGCTGACCACACCGTTTGAGTTACTCACCGTCGCGGGGGAGATGGGGGCGGTGCTGGCCACGGAACTGGGATTGCCGCACCGGATCATCTATCAGCCGCCGAGCGCGATCACCACGGCCGCCGATACTCGCGCGGCGGCAGCGCACATGAAGGCGGCAGGAGTGGATCTGCTGCTGTTTGCCGGGGGCGATGGCACCGCACGGGATATTTGTGCGGCAGTGGGGGAGGCGTGCCATGTGCTTGGTATTCCGGCTGGGTGCAAAATTCACTCTGGGGTGTATGGTGTGACGCCGGCCGCCAGTGGCCGGGTGGCGGCGCGGATGATCGCCGGTGAGCTGCTTAGCGTGATGGATGGCGACGTGCGCGACATCGATGAAGCGGCATTTCGCGCAGGCAAGGTGCGTTCACGCCACTACGGTCAGCTGCAAGTCCCGTGCGATCTGCGCTATGTGCAAGCGGTCAAGCAGGGGGGGCGGGAGTGCGAAGCGCTGGTGTTGGCGGACATCGCCGCCGATGTGGTGGAACAGATGGAGCCCGATACCCTCTACCTGATGGGCTCTGGCAGCACGGTGGCGGCCTGTATGGCGGCGTTGGGATTGGAAAATACCCTGCTGGGCGTGGATCTGGTGGAAAATGGCCAGCTGATCGGGCAGGATCTGGGCGCTACTGAGATCCTGACCCGGATCCGTGGCCGTCGCTGCCGTTTGATCATTACCCTGATCGGTGGACAGGGGCATCTGTTCGGGCGTGGCAATCAGCAACTCAGTCCAGAGGTCATTCGGGAGGTCGGGCTGGCTAACATCCAGGTGCTGGCCACCAAAGCCAAACTTGCCGACCTTGCGGGCAAACCCTTGCTGGTTGATACCGACGATCCTGAACTGAACCGGGCGTTGGGTGGTTATCTGCGGATCACCACCGGCTACAAGGATCAGGTCATCTACCCGGTGGCCAACCCGGAATAGGCTGTCAAAGAGGCCGCTAGCCTGGCGCCAGCGCGTTGTGATCCACCCGATCGCAATGTCACTCCCTGCGAATGTTGACCGGCAATCCCGGAAAAGAGGCTGCGTTATATGACGATTCATGATTTTGAACACCAATTGTTAGGGCTCATCGACGCAATGGTGGCCACCGCCAGCGATGACGAGTTGTTTGCGGGTGGTTATCTGCGGGGCCACATCTCGTTAGGGGTAGCGCGGGCTGAGCTCGAAGGTAAAACCTTGGTGCGGGATGTCAAAAGCTATGTACTGCGCAGTCTCAACGAGGCGATTTTACAGGGCGAACTGAGCGAGCAAGACGAGGTGTTGGTACAGGCCATGTGGCAACGCTTGCAACAACAAGTTGAAGCGTGATCAACACCAGAGTTCAAACACCAAGATGAGGTTGTGCTTTCCTGAAAGTTAGCAAAAGGTTAATAATAAGTTTCGCCTTTTGTTTCAGGGATTAAACCATGGCCTCTTCCTCACGCATTGCCAATAAACTGCCGCTCGAGATGCTCTATCACTGGGAGCGGCACTGTCCTGAACGCATCTATCTGCGGCAAACCATCAAGCGCGAATATGTCGACTTTACCTGGGGTGAGGTAGCCGATGAGGCACGGCGGATGACGGCGGCTTTACGCCATCTTGGGCTGGTGGCGGGCGATAAAGTGGCGCTGTTTTCCAAAAATTGTGCCCAGTGGTTTATCGCCGATCTGGCGATGCAAATGGGGCAATACATCAGTGTGCCTATCTACCCTACCGCTAACGTCGATACCATCGAATACGTGCTGCGTCACAGCGAAGCCAAGGCCATTTTTGTTGGCAAGCTCGATGACTGGAAGAGCCAAGAGGTCGGCGTGCCGAGCGAGCTGCTGCGGATCGCCTTGCCCTATGACACCATGCCAGCCAGCTACCAGTGGGACGATCTGCTAGAGCAGCATGACCCCATCCCTGACAGCCCGCTGCAGGCGCCCGACGCCTTGCTGAGTCTGGTTTATACCTCCGGCAGTACCGGCAAGCCCAAAGGAGCGATGCTCAGCGTTGAGCGCTACGCCTGGTCGTGTGAGCGATTGGTTGAAACCGTGGCGTTAGGGCAGGCGGATCGGGGTTTCTCCTATCTGCCGCTGGCCCACATTACCGAGCGGGTCTACATCTACGGCGGTAGCCTGTATGGCGGCGCGACCATCGCCTTTCCCGAATCCCTCGATACCTTTATTGACGATGTCAAACGCTGTCGGCCAACGGTGTTTATCTCGGTGCCTCGGTTGTGGGCGATGTTTCGCATCAAAATTCACGAGAAGCTGCCCCAGAACAAGCTGGCCTTGCTGCTCAAGATCCCGCTTATTTCCGGCCTCATCAAACGGAAGTTGCAACAGGGACTGGGGCTGGATCAGGCGCGGGTGCTCGGTTGTGGCTCGGCGCCGGTCTCCCCCGCTTTGCTTCAGTGGTATCTGAGCATCGGTTTGCATATCACGGAGGCGTGGGGTATGACTGAAAATCATGCGTTTTCTACCATTAACTACCCGTTTCGGGCCGACAAAATTGGCACCGTTGGTAAGGCGGGGCCGGGGGTGACCATCAAGGTCTCCGATGAGGGGGAGATCCTCTGTCGCTGCGAAGGGATGATGTTGGGCTACTACAAAGACCCCGAGCACAGTGCCGAGGCCATTGATGCCGAGGGTTGGCTCCATACTGGCGACATGGGCAAGTTGGACAAAGAGGGTTACCTCAGCATCACCGGTCGAATGAAGGATGTGTTCAAAACGGCCAAAGGCAAATACGTGGCGCCCGTCCCCATCGAGGCTCTGCTGGCACAGGAGCCCATCATCGAGCAACTCTGCGTGATTGGTTACGGTATGCCCCAGCCGATCGCCTTGGTGCAGTTGGCAGAGAGTGCCATGAAGGGTAACCGTGCCGAGGTCAATGCTACGCTGGAGGCGGCGCGGACTCGGGTCAATGACCAGTTGGAATCTCACGCCAAAATTCGTGGCGTGTTGGTGGTCAAGGCCCCATGGAACATTGAGAACGGCGTGTTGACGCCGACCATGAAGATCCGCCGCCACCTGTTAGAGCAGCAGTACGCTGAACTGGGCGAGCAGTGGTCATCCAGCACCACCATCGTCTGGGAGTCATAGGGGTTACGCTGTCATTACCTCCCCCAACAACGGCCCAGCAGGGCCGTTGTTGGGTTGAGCCCTCTCTTGTTATGACGTGGTGGCCGCAGGCGAAAGCCGCGTCAGCGCCGTGGCCAGATCGGCGATCAGATCCCCTGCATCCTCAACTCCAATGCTAAAGCGGATAAGATCGTCAGTGACCCCAGCCGCAAGGCGAGTTACCTCGTCCATGGCGGCGTGGGTGGTGCTGGCGGGATGGCAGGCGAGGCTTTCGAGATCGCCCAAGCTCACCGCCTGCACAAACAGCTGCAAGTTATCGAGCAGGGCGGCGCAGCGCTCAAACCCTCCTGCCAGTTCAATGCTCACCACGCCACCAAAACCGCTGGCGAAGGCGCCGAGGGCATCGTGGCCCGGATGACTGGCAAGGCCTGGGTAAATCACCCGTTTGACTGCCGTATGGGCCGCCAGAAACTCGGCCACTTTTTGGGCGTTGTGCTGGTGGGCATCCATCCGCAGCGGCAAGGTCTTAACCCCGCGCTGTAGCAGATAGGCTTCCTGCGGGCCGATGGGGGAGCCGATGTGCTTAAGTGCCACAGTGCGGATCGACTTCATCAAGGCGTGCGAGCCTGCCACCACCCCAGCAATGATGTCACCGTGGCCGCCCAGATACTTGGTACCGCTGTGCATCACTATGTCTATGCCAAGTGCCAACGGACGCAGCAGGTAGGGGGTGAGGAAGGTGTTATCACAGACCGTGATAGCCCCCACCTTGCGGGCCGCCTCCACCACCAGCCGCGGATCGACCACCTTGAGGGTGGGGTTGGTCAGGGTTTCGAACAGTATCACCTTGGTGGCAGGGCGGATATTAGCCAGCAGATCGTGATCGCTCTCGTAGGCACTGACCTTTATCCCTGCGCGGCTGAACGTCTGCTTAAGGAAGGCATCGGTGCCACCGTAGAGCGGGCCAATATACGCCACCTCATCGCCGCTATCGGCCAAGGCATACATGATGGCGCTCACCGCCGCCATGCCGCTTGCCACCACCAGCGCCTCGTCGGCCCCCTCCAGCACGGCCAGTTTCTGCTCCAGCTCGGCGGTGGTAGGGTTGCCAAAACGGCTGTAGATAAAGCCAGCTGATTGACCGGCGAAACGATCCTTACCCGCCTGGGCAGTGACATAGCTAAAGGTGCTGCTCTGATAGAGCGGGGTAGTCAACGCCCCCGTTTGCGGATCGATCCGCTGGCCGCTGTGTACGCTCATGGTCTTAAATTGCATGGTCTGTTCCCTCGTGGCCGCGTTGCGGCCTGATGTGCGGTGTGTTTGCGCTATGACAGCTGGCTGCTGCGTAGTGCCCTGATGAGTTACGCCGAGGGGCGCTCGGCCTTGGCGGTCGCGTGGCGCTGTGATCGGCCCAGCTGACCGAGCGGGTGAGGGGCGGCAGGCGCCCCATAATGCCGCGCCGCCACATCTGGGTGGGATCGTAGCCGCCCCTTGAGCACGTTCTCCCCCACCTGATAAAAGAGCGGATTGGCGGGATCACTCTCTGGCCCTTGTGCCTGCGCTGCCAGCGTGGGGGAGAGGGTGAGCCGTGGCACAGTGGCATCGAGCCGCGCTGCCATAAAAAAGGCGCACGAGAGCCGCGATACCCCAGATGGTGGGCTCACCACTCGGTGTAAGGTCGCCTTAAGATATCCGTTGGAGGCCAGTTCTAGCAGCTCGCCGATATTCACTATCAGTGCCCCCGGCACCGGCGCAGCGCAGATCCAGCCGTTTGCCGTCTCCACTTCCAGCCCTGCCTGCCCATCCTGCATCACTAAGGTCAGGTAACCGGGGTCTTTATGGGCACCGACCCCCTGACTGCTGCCGCCAGCCTCTTGTCCTGGGTAGTGAATGAGCTTCATATGCTGGTAGGGGGCGCCGCGAATGCTCTCATCAAACACCCCAGCGGGCTGGGCCAGCACCTCGGCAAAGGCCGCGAGCAGGGTGAGGGTGATGGCACTTAGCCGATCCTGCCACGCCAGCAAGTGAGATCGCATTTCAGGCAGGGCGGTAGGCCACTGATTGGGGCCGATCAGCCGCTGCCAAGGTGCACGGATCTGCGCCGCCAGCAGGGCGGGGGCCTCATTCATGATATCAAACTGCTCGCGCTGATCCGGCCGTTGCCGGGTTAGCTCGGCACCGACGCGGTTATAGCCACGAAAATGGGGGCTATGAACCATCTGCACCGCCAATTTTTCCTGCGCGGGCAGGGCGAAGAAACGGGCGGCCAGTGCCAGCGTCTCCTGCTGATCGGCCGCGCTAAGGCCATGACCAACCAGATAGAAAAAGCCCACATCGCGGGCGGCTTGCCCCAGCCGTGCCAGCATCTGGTGACGGGTGGCTGACCTCGCCGTGAGGGCCGCCAAATCGATGGTGGGTAGTGCAGAATGAGCCATGTACACCTCCTTGTTGCTATGCGATCCCTGCGGCGGCCCCGTTGACCCCAGAGCACCTTGCCAGCGGCAGAGCGCAGGTGAGGTCAGTGGTTAAGAGTGGGCGCCATATGGGGTTAGTTTGGATGCTACTGTTCGGTAGGATGAGACTGAAGCAACAAAAAATTCTTAGTTACATACAAAATTCGAAATTGAATTTGGATGAGATAGGGGGATGGCGTAGCTCAGGCATCAGGAGGAAGTACCCCAAGTCGTGGCCATGGCGCTTGCCGATAAAGGCCGTAAGAAGGTTTGCGTGGAGCTGAGTGGCGAAGAAAAATCAGAGAAGGAGCAATCAGGAAGTCCCATCTATTAGCGATAACCCATCACTCAATCACTCTTCTGAGGAGGCACACAGAGACAGTAGGGCTCGTCTTGCTAAGCTCATCGCCGCGATGAGCCGCGCCTTATCGTCTGTTTATCGCCACCAAAGGGATAGCAAAGCAGCAGAAAACCTGAAATAGCAGTGGCGTACTGTTCGCTTCTTATCGCAGCAGCCCGAATATGCTTTACGATGTGGGATTGTTTGGATTTAAATGAAGTTTTGACTGGCCTGCGACTAACAGGGAATATCCAATATGAATCTATGCTGAATTAATATGATAAAAGCAGATGAAATATCTGAATAATATTATTCACCATAAGCCAATCGAATATTCTATTTCCTTTTAGGTATGTGGTTGTTTGCTCAATTGCACATACAAGAGCTAAGGTTAATACAGTCAAATGTTTTTACAATATACCAATTGACACTGCATTGAGCAGCAAACAGAATAGTTCCTCATTTTCGCTAGTTGTCAGAGGTTAAGATGTCTTTATTATCTAAATTGTTATTTGCGGCTTGTTTTATCAGCTTTATAACTGTTGCACAAGCAACACCGGTAAATGTTGAGCAGCCTGCTGATTTTAGTAAGAAATTTGTAGA
Source organism: Aeromonas cavernicola (assembly GCF_002795305.1). Classification (GTDB taxonomy): domain Bacteria; phylum Pseudomonadota; class Gammaproteobacteria; order Enterobacterales; family Aeromonadaceae; genus Aeromonas; species Aeromonas cavernicola. The sequence continues at coordinate 28,354 of NZ_PGGC01000024.1, read as the reverse complement.
GGCCATGAATGCAGGTAATATCAATGGCTTATTATCTCTATTATGAAAAAGATGCGGCCGTAGTCACCGACAAAAAAGTATATACAGGCTTAGTAAAAATCCGAGAAAATTTAATTAACTTTAAATCGCTTAATGGTGAATTAAGCTCTCAGGATGTATATGTGATTGAAAAGGATGATTTGGCATTAGTGCGAGTGAATTGGGTGATTCGTAGTAAGGATGCCTCTAAGAAAAAATTAGCACAAGGAGAGAGTATTGAAGTGCTGAAAAAAGTCAAAGGGCGGTGGATATATGCCATTGACCACCCATTTGGCGCATCAGATATGTTAAGTGCCGCGGTAGATAAAAATAATAAATAGAGGCCGTTAGTGCTATTTAAAGGCCAGTGTGGATAGAGATAAACACGGTTTTTAATATGGTGAAGATATCAATTCACATCTTCCAAATAGCGTAAAAATAAATAGAAAGCCTATATTTTTAATGTATTTTTGCTGAGTAAGAAAATTCAGTTTAAAAAAAGACGCCGCGAGGGCGTCTTAGGCATTTTTATGCTTGCAGGGTAGGGGGGCGCTGGCCGCTTATTCCCATTCAATCGTGGCAGGCGGCTTGCCGGAGATGTCGTACACCACGCGGGAGATGCCGTTGATCTCGTTGATGATGCGATTGGACACGTGACCCAAGAAGTCATAAGGCAGGTGGGCCCAGTGAGCGGTCATGAAGTCGATGGTTTCGACGGCGCGCAGGGCAATCACCCAGTCATATTTGCGACCATCGCCCATCACGCCAACGGAGCGCACCGGCAGGAACACGGCGAACGCTTGGCTGACCTGGTTGTAGAGGTCGGCTTTGCGCAGCTCTTCGATAAAGACCGCATCGGCGCGACGCAAGATATCGCAGTACTCTTTCTTCACTTCACCAAGGACGCGCACGCCCAGACCTGGGCCCGGGAACGGGTGACGGTAGAGCATGTCGTAGGGCAGGCCCAGTTCTAAGCCCACTCGGCGCACTTCGTCTTTAAACAGCTCCCGCAACGGCTCGACTAGCCCCATCTTCATCTCGTCCGGCAGGCCGCCAACGTTGTGGTGCGACTTGATGACGTGGGCTTTGCCGGTCTTGCTGGCAGCCGATTCGATCACATCTGGGTAGATGGTGCCTTGGGCCAGCCACTTGGCGTTTTTCAGCTTTTTGGCTTCGTCGTCGAATACCTCAACGAAGACGCGGCCAATGGCCTTGCGCTTGGCTTCCGGCTCGTCAATCCCTGCTAGGGCACCTAAGAAGCGCGCTTCGGCGTCGACCTTGATGATGTTAAGGCCAAAGTGATCGCCAAACATCTCCATCACCTGCTCGCCTTCGTTTAAGCGCAGCAGGCCGTTGTCAACGAAGACGCAGGTGAGGCGATCGCCGATGGCGCGGTGTACCAGCATGGCGACCACCGAGGAGTCGACCCCGCCGGAGAGGCCAAGGATCACCTCATCATCCCCTACTTGCTCGCGGATGCGGGCAATGGCGTCGTCGATGATGGTGGCCGGCGTCCACAGGCATTCGCAGCCGCAGATGTCTTTGACGAAGTGCTCCAACATACGGGCACCCTGCCGGGTGTGGGTCACTTCTGGGTGGAACTGCACGCCGTAGAAACGCTTGGCTTCATTGGCCATGGCGGCGTGGGGGCAGGTCGGGGTGCTGGCGATGGTGGTGAAGTCGGCCGGGATGGCGGTAACCTTGTCACCGTGGCTCATCCAGACATCCAGCAGGGCGTTGCCGTTATCAGCAATGGCATCTTCGATGTTGCGCAGCAGGGCACAGCTGTTACCGGCATTACCCAGCACTTCGACCTTGGCGTAGCCAAACTCACGCAAGTTGGAGGATTGCACCTTGCCGCCCAGCTGCTCGGCCATGGTTTGCATGCCGTAACAAATACCAAACACCGGCACCCCCGCGTTGAACACGTACTCAGGTGCGCGTGGGCTGCCTGCTTCGGTCACCGACTCGGGGCCGCCAGAAAGGATGATGCCGCTTGGGTTAAATTCGCGGATCTGCTCTTGTGTCACATCCCAAGCCCACAGCTCGCAGTAGACCCCAATTTCGCGCACGCGACGGGCGATAAGCTGGGTGTATTGGGAGCCGAAATCCAGAATAAGGATGCGGTGAGCGTGAATATCTTTAGTCATTTTATTCCTGCATCAGACTGATTTTTAACAAAACCGAGCTGTATTTGATCACCCATCAGGGGATAACAGCAGTGACAAAACGGGGCACCTGGGCCCCGTTTTTCTTAGCCCATCCGATAGTTGGGGGCTTCTTTGGTAATGGTCACGTCGTGAACGTGGGACTCTTTCATCCCTGCGCCGGAGATCCGCACAAATTCTGCCTTGGTGCGCATGTCGTCGATGGTGGCGCTGCCGGTCAAACCCATGGAGGAGCGCAGGCCGCCCATCTGTTGGTGGATGATCTCTTTGAGGCGCCCCTTGTAGGGCACCCGCCCTTCGATCCCTTCTGGCACCAGCTTGTCGGCGGCGTTGTCGGTCTGGAAGTAGCGATCGCTGGAGCCTTTGGACATGGCGCCCAAGGAGCCCATGCCGCGATAGGATTTGAACGAGCGACCCTGATAGAGCTCGATTTCTCCGGGTGCCTCTTCGGTGCCCGCAAACATCGAGCCGACCATGACGCAGCTGGCGCCTGCCGCGATGGCCTTGGCCACGTCGCCAGAGAAGCGGATACCGCCATCGGCAATCACCGGAATGCCGGTGCCTTCGAGGGCGTCCACCGCATCAGAAATTGCGGTGATCTGCGGTACGCCAACCCCAGTGACGATACGGGTAGTACAGATAGAGCCTGGGCCAATCCCCACCTTCACCGCATTGACGCCTGCCGCGACCAGCGCCAACGCGCCTGCGCCAGTTGCCACATTCCCGCCAATGATTTGCAGGTCAGGGTAGGCGTCACGGGTCGCTTTGATCCGATCCAGTACCCCTTGGGAGTGACCGTGAGAGGAGTCAATCAGCAGCACGTCCACCCCGGCTTCCACCAGCGCAGCGACCCGCTCTTCGTTGCCGGCACCCGCCCCCACCGCAGCTCCCACCCGCAGGCGACCCTTGTCATCTTTACAGGCATGGGGTTTGCGTTCGGCTTTTTGGAAATCTTTAACGGTGATCATGCCCTTTAAGGTGAAGTCGCTGCTGACCACCAGCACCTTCTCGATCCGGTGTTTTTGCATCAGGGCCACCACCTCTTCACGGGGTGCCCCTTCGCGCACGGTCACCAGACGATCTTTTTGGGTCATGATCTGCGCGACGGTTTGCGAGAGGTCAATCACAAAGCGCACATCACGACCAGTGATGATACCGACCAGCTGGTTACCGTCGGTGACCACAGGGTAACCGGCGAAGCCGTTTTTGTGGCTCAGTTCCTTGATTTGGGCAATGGTCATGTCTGGGCGCACGGTGACAGGGTCGGTCACCACACCGCTTTCGTACTTCTTGACCTTACGCACCTCGGCAGCTTGCTGCTCGATGGACATGTTCTTGTGGATAAAGCCGATACCGCCCTCTTGGGCCAGTGCGATCGCCAAACGGGCTTCGGTCACGGTGTCCATGGCAGCGGAAATCATCGGAATATTCAAGCTGATAGCAGCAGTCAGCTTGGTACGCAGGTCGGCAGTATTGGGAAGAACATCGGAGTGGGCGGGAACCAACAATACATCGTCGAAGGTTAACGCTTCTTTGGCAATCCTGAGCATGGCAATATCTCACCGTTGAGGAGGGGGGGAGTAAAATATTGCCGACAAAGTCTACGTATGATGCTGTCACGGGTAAAGAAATTTGTTGAGTTTTTATCAGCTAGCGAGCTTTTCAACCGCCAACGCCTTAAAAAAACAACAATTAGGCGCTGAAAAAAGGGCGTGATGGCATGATCAGTAGCACGGCGAGTGGGACTGTCACTCTCTGGCTCGCTTGCGGTTGGTATTGGGCCGCCCGCCAGTGACCACATCGGCCCGGCCCGCCTCTTTCGCCTGTTCGGCCCGTTTTTTACGGATCTCTTTGGGATCGGCAATCAAGGGGCGATAAATCTCAATCCGATCCCCCTCTTGCAGCAGCTCATTGCCCTTGCTGGGGCGGCTATAAATACCGAATTTGTTGACCATCAGATCGATATCGGGATGCTGCTGCACAATCCCTGACAGCTCGATCGCGGCGAGCACGCAGGTATTGGCGGGCACTCTTAACGGGATCACGGTCTGGCGATCGGGGAGGGCATAGACCACTTCAATATTGATGGGATTGATGGACTCAGACACCGTAGACCACCTTGGCGCGGTTAGAAAACGCCAGCACCATCGAACTCACGAGGTCACGAAATATTTGGCCAAAGGCCAGCTCGATAAGCTTTGAGGTAAATTCGAAGTCGAGGTCAAACTCCACCTTGCAGGCATCCACATCCAGGGGTGTGAAGGTCCACCAGCCGGCCAGCTTGCTAAATGGCCCATCCACCAGCTCCATTTTGATCTGACGATTAGCCTCTAGCTGATTGCGGGTGGTAAAGGTCTTGGCGATACCGGCTTTGGCCACATCGACCGAGGCCATCATGTAATCGTCGCCCGCCTCATGAACCCGGCTGCCAACACAACCGGGTAGAAACTGCGGATAAGCATCCACATCGTTGACTAACTTGAACATCTGTTCAGCGCTGAACATCACCAAGGCACTGCGTGTAATACGGGGCATCGCTTTTCCTCATCCAATCGCCGCGATTTTACCACCATGTTGGCGCTTTTGGAGGTAAAACCTTGGCCCAACTGCTCACAAAGCAGCCACTTGACCTGCTGCGCGTTTTACAGCTGCCCCCACCCACGTATAATACGGGCCTCCTAGTCATTGCCGGAAATCGCCCGTCATGAGCAAAAAGAACAGTAAAAACAAAGCCGGGTCCAGCACCATTGCACTCAACAGAACCGCCCGCCACGAATACTTCATCGAAGAGAAGATCGAAGCAGGTCTGTCCTTGCAAGGGTGGGAAGTGAAATCCCTGCGGGCGGGCAAGGCCAACATCAGCGAAGCCTATGTCATCTTCCGCGATGGTGAGGCCTATCTGTTTGGCTCTAGCTTCCTGCCACTGCAAGCGGCCTCCAGCCATGTGGTGTGTGACCCGACCCGTACCCGCAAACTGCTGCTGAGCCGCCGTGAACTCGACAAGCTCGAAAGCCTGATCGCCCGCCAGGGCTACACCATCGTGCCCCTCGCCCTTTACTGGAAACAGTGCTGGGTCAAGGTTGAGATCGGTCTGGTGAAGGGCAAAAAAGAGCACGACAAGCGCGAAGACACCAAGGCCCGCGAGTGGGATCGGGAAAAAGCACGGATCATGAAAAACAAGAACCGAGGCTAACGACGCCCCCATGAAAGTCCGAGCTGATGCTCGGACTTTTTTTGCTGGCCTGTTTTTATCCACCTGTGCTGACCCTGACGAACAATAAATCGGCAAACAGTGTCTCGACCCGTGGGAATGGTCATCAACGCCTTGCCATACCAGCATTTTTGCGTACAATCCCTACTGACAACTTGGGGCTGATTCTGGATTCGACAAGATTCACGAAACCCAAGGTGCATGCCGAGGTGCGGTAGGCCTCGTTAATAAACCGCAAAAAAATAGTCGCAAACGACGAAAACTACGCACTAGCAGCTTAATAACCTGCATAGAGCCCTTCTACCCTAGCTTGCCTGTGTCCTAGGGAATCGGAAGGTCATACTTCACAGGATCGTGTGGAAGTCCTGCTCGGGGCGGAAGCATTAAAACCAATCGAGCTAGTCAATTCGTGGCGTGTCTCTCCGCAGCGGGTTGGCGAATGTAAAGAGTGACTAAGCATGTAGTACCAAGGATGTAGTAATTTTGGACGGGGGTTCAAATCCCCCCAGCTCCACCAAATAAAACAAACCCCAGCCCTTTTTGGCTGGGGTTTTTTCTTGCCTAAATAAGGCGATTTTCCTTGTTTATTAGGCAGTTATCTACACCACCTTGGCAAAGCAACAGCACAGCGGCTCACCTAACATGGGGGCTAATATGAGCCATAAGTGATCCAAGGGTGATCCAAGGGTGATCCAAAAACAGCAAAGCCTGCATTGTTGCGGGCGTTGTTGTGTGCTGGCCTTTAGCAGCACTTACCACTAAGCCGCGCGCGATCTTCGACGCCAGCGCCATCAAGCTCGGCCAGCAGAGCCGGGCGCCGAGCCCGTTCGACGACGTCGGCGCCAAGTGGCTGGTGACGGCGTATGCCAGATTGGAGGCGGTTTGATTTTTATATGATTAGATTCGCGATCGTCCGAATACGCTTCGCTATTCGAACCTACGGGCTCACATCGTGGGGAACTGTTTCGCCAGCGTATCCTGTCGTTAGTGGAGACAGCCAAACGACTGGGGCATTGCCCAGAGGAGTGGCTGCGCTCCATCGTCAAAGCCTGCATCGAGAAAACGGATTACCCCATCTCTGCAGAATTGTGTGCGTCAAGCCCCTGCTGGTGAACGGTTACTCAAACATGGGCTGGTAACAGCCCCGAAAGATTGGCCATATTTCACCTTCCATCGTTGGGTTCAACAGGGCCGATATCCATTATCATGGGGCGATGCCGCCACGCCAGCATATGAAATGCCACACAACAATAAATAATCGGAATTAACGTGGTTAACGTAGGGCGCAATAAGCGGAGCACATTGCACCGATTTCGTGAGGATAGAGGTGCAATTCACTTCGTTCATTGCACCCTACGAAAATTGGTGTGATAAACAGTCAGCTTTTTTCTTTCGTATTTAGCAAAATAAAAAGACATAAAGTCTTAAGGTATATTTATTGATTTGGTTCACCATCAAGTTTTCTGGATAGATTTTCCTTTGCCTTTAGGTTACTCAAATCCTTTATAAAGTTAACGCTGGATGCGATGACAATATATATGCAAAATAGTTGAGCATATGTAAGAGCAAGAAGACCCCATATTCCTATGCTAGTAAATGCTTCTTTGTTGGAGGTGAATGCAGCAGTTTTTATAATGAAAGGTTTTGCTGCAACACCAATAACAAGTAATGATAATGTTGCTGCCGATAATATGACGATTCCAACTAATAGTATTACTCTTTCGGTATCTGTATCAGAATAGAGAGCTGTGACCTTTGATGGTTGAATAATTCTTAATACTGCATTTGGATAGATATATGCTATCCAGATCCCCATAATAGTGAAAATCATTGCTGATGTATTCTGTAGGATTGCTATCAAAGCCTCTACGTCCTTGAAAGCAATATCAGACCTAAAGTGGTGACTTATATAAGTCACTACACCAATGCTCATTCCCGATTCTCCATGGACTCAGCTTTGCCTATTAAACCATATACAAAAGTAAGGGGGCGTATCTGGTTATTAATATGTGATGGCGGCGTTGCTGCCCAAATCAGCCAACAAATCATGACTTCCCCAACCCCAAGTGATCGTTACACTCAGGGCTTTCTGACAGGCAGACCTAGGGTGTTCAGTTTGTTTATCGCACTCACATACGCCATCACTTCTCCCACCAACAAAAAATCTGGGACACCCACCTTTTTGACAGCGAAGTAACAGGTGAAGCTACGCCCTGTTTTTCGGTAAAAAGTCTGATCACTTAACCAACTTGCTCTCCATCACCCCTTGCTTGCCTTCCTCTTCGCTGACCTGACTCAGCTTGGAGCGGGCCAGCAGCAGGCCCATCTTGACCTCCTGCCAGACGTAGTAGTTTTTACCCGCCTCGGTGCTGAGGGTCAGGGTGGCATCGTTCTCCGACTTGGAGGTGAGGGTGTGGCTGCCCGGCGTCACCTGCTTGAGGATATAGCTGTGGGCCACGGTATCGCCGACAGCCATACCATCCACCAGCACCGGCATTTTCACCGCCGTGCCGAAGGTCTCATTGCGATAGATATAGAGGTTGGCCGCCTCTTTGGGTGCCACAAACTGCTTGGCCTGCGCGTCTGTGGTGGCATCGGCCATGGGTACGGAAGCACAACCGGAAAGCAGCGCCGCCGACAGCAGGGCGGCACTCAACATTATTTGCCTGAACATAGTTGTTATTTTTTAGTAAGTTAACGGGATTTAAAGGTTCGCATGGGGCTTTGTTGTCGGGCAACCACTCAAACCATCGCCGGTGTGACGGGATTCAATATTCCAACAATTAAGCGACATAATGCACACCATATGAGTATCTCCTGCTGGCGCCCGCCGCCATGTGGCAGGGGCTGCCTGACGGGGGCTACGTTGGTGGCGGCTATGGCCTGTCGTGCTGCGGGTCGGCAGGGGGGCGCGGGCCTCTGGCAGCAAAGGTCAGGCGTTCATGCCATGTGATATTGGCGCGAATGGCCTTGGCGGGGTTGCCCACTGCAATGCTGGTGGCGGCTATCTTGCCGGTGACGGTTGCGCGGGCGCCAATGATGCAGTCATCACCAATCTGCGCGCCTTTTAAGATCATCACCTCTTGGCCGATCCAGACTCGGCGGCCGATGACGATGTCGTTGGCGGCGTTGATCCGCTGGCCGCTGGCGTCATAAATATCGTGGCCATCGCTGGTCAGCATGGTGATGCCGGTTGCGAGCAGGGAATCATCGCCAATGAGCAGACGGGTGCCGGCTTCACGGCAGGATAATTTGCCCGGCCCCGTATTTTTGACGCGCTTGCCTATGACTAGAGTGCAGTGATTGCCCAGCACTTCAATCACAAGGCCTTTGAGGTGACAGCCTTGGTCAATGATCAGGCGGTTGCCTTGCCCTTCCATGGTGATATGACAGCGCCGCAGGTCGCTATCAGCGTCGATATGTAGCTGGTTGTCGCCAGCGGTGATTGAAATGGTGCATTTTCTCAGGCGGGCCCGAGGGGAGATCCGCAGGGCATGGCCTGCGGCGCGTACCTTGTTATGAACGCGGACGAGGAGGTGTTGCAACAGAGAGGGCAGTGTCACGGGAGCGATCCGGTGGTTCAGGGAGGCCACATCTTAGCAGCACAGGGGAGGTCGTCGAAAGATGAGCTTATCGCACCATCAGATCGCCGAAAGATGAACTCAGCGTTATGGTCGCCACTTCGCCGCTATCACAGCGATTGCCACTGTCACAGCGATTGCAACATAAGAAGAACATGAGTAGGGGAGGCGGGGTCAATGGAGTGGGGTGGTTGCGGGGCCCACCATGCCACTGATCAAGGTTGGCATGGTGGGCGATGGGGGGTTATTCGCAGGCGACGTGCATCACCTTGATGGCCAGACCCCCGCGGGAGGTTTCCCGGTATTTGGAGTCCATGTCTTTACCGGTGATATACATGGTCTCGATCACTTTATCGAGGGAGACCCGTGGCTGCGAGGTGCGGCGCAGGGCCATGCGGGAGGCGTTGACCGCTTTCATCGCGGCAATGGCGTTACGCTCGATGCAGGGCACCTGCACTTGGCCTGCAACCGGATCACAGGTCAAGCCTAGGTTGTGCTCCATGCCGATCTCGGCCGCTTCACAGACGTGCTCGGGGCTGCCGCCCATCAATTCGGTCAAGCCTGCGGCCGCCATGGAGCACGACACCCCGACCTCGCCCTGACACCCCACTTCCGCGCCAGAGATGGAGGCGTTCATCTTGTAGAGGATGCCAATGGCGCCAGCGGCCAAGTAGAAGCGGGTGTATTCATCGCGGCCCACCGGTTGGATAAATTTGTCATAGTAGGCGAGCACGGCGGGGATGATGCCCGCTGCGCCGTTGGTGGGGGCGGTGACCACCCGCCCACCGGCGGCATTCTCTTCACTCACGGCCAGGGCGAACATGTTGACCCAGTCGACGATGTTCATCGGATCGTTGGAGAGATTTTCATTGGTGGTCAATTGGCGGTAGAGCGGGGCGGCTCGGCGTGGCACCCGCAGCGGGCCAGCAAGGACCCCTTCGGTGCGGCAACCGCGCTCGATCCCCTCGCGCATGGTGGTCCAGATCTTACCGAACTTTTTATAAATCTCTTCTGGGGTGTTAAAGCACTGCTCGTTGGCCAGCATCAGCGCAGAGATCGACAGCCCGGTTTGGCTGCAGTGGGCGACCAGCTCTGCGGCACTCTTAAACGGGTAGTTGACCGACATATTGCCGCTGTCAGTGTTGCCAAAGTTGGCTTCATCGACGATAAACCCGCCGCCGATGGAGTAGTAGGTCTTGCTAGCGACGGCGTCATCTTCAATAAAGGCGGTCAAGGTCATGCCATTTTCATGCAGCGGCAGAGCTTCGTCATGAAACACCATGGCATCACGGGGAAAGCTGACGGTGTGGCAGTGCAAGCCGATGGGCAGCCGTTCGGTCTGCTCTACGCGCGAGATAAACTCTGGGATGGCGTCGATGTCGACATTCTCCGGCAGGTTACCCGCCAAACCCATGATGATCGCGATGTCGGTGTGGTGGCCTTTGCCCGTCCAAGAGAGTGAGCCATAGACATCGACCTTGATCCGAGTGATCTCACGGATTTTACCGCCTGCGCGTAACTCATCGACGAACTGTTTGGCCGCTTTCATCGGGCCAACTGTGTGGGAGGAGGAGGGGCCTACACCGATTTTGAAAATATCAAAAACGCTGATCATGTGACGATTACCTCAGGGTTGAAGGGAGCAACATGCCCGCTTACAGAAAAAGGGTGAGTTCATTGAGTGGCTGAGAAACCGCTCGGTTTGAGACCGCTCACGAACCAGATAACCGCAGTGTAACGGTTTAAAATCGAACAAAAGTTGAATTAGATCTATTTTTTGTTGAATTTTAACGGCGATTATAAAATTTATTTTTATTTTTATCTATTTTGTTAATCGCTAGCCAATAAAAAACCCCTCACTGCACAGGAGGGGTTTCTGTTCACGGTAAGTGATCGCCATCCACCGAGTGATCGGTGGGCGCTGGTTAGTAGCCTTGTTGGTGCACGTCCATCACAGCGCGCCCAGACGGGTCGGCCATCTCTTTGAACTTGGCATCCCACTCCAGTGCGGTGGGGGTGGAGCAGGCGACCGACTTGCCGTAAGGCACGGTGCGGGCGGCGGACTCCAGCGGGAAGTGTTCGTCGAAGATGGCGCGGTAGTAGTAGGCCTCTTTGGTCAGCGGGGTGTTGACGGGGAAGCGGAAGGACGCCGCCTCGAACATCTGATCGGTCACCTCCTGTTCGACCATGGCTTTGAGGCTGTCGATCCATGAATAGCCCACGCCGTCGGAGAACTGCTCCTTCTGGCGCCATGCCACTTCATGGGGCAGCAGATCTTCGAACGCTTCGCGCAGGATGTGCTTCTCAATCTTGCCGTTGCCACACATCTTGTCCGCGGGTTGCAGGCGCATCGCCACGTCCATGAACTCCTTATCAAGGAACGGCACGCGCCCCTCGACGCCCCAAGCGGCCATCGACTTGTTGGCACGCAGGCAGTCATAGAGATGCAGGGAGGCGAGCTTGCGCACGTTCTCTTCGTGGAATTCTCGGGCGTTGGGCGCCTTGTGGAAGTAGAGGTAGCCACCAAACAGCTCGTCGGAGCCTTCACCGGAAAGCACCATCTTGATCCCCATCGCCTTGATATAACGGGCCATCAGGTACATCGGGGTGGAGGCACGAATGGTGGTGACGTCATAGGTCTCAAGGTGATAGATGACATCCCGCAGCGCATCCAGTCCCTCTTGCACGGTGAAGTGGATCTGGTGGTGAATGGTGCCGAGGTGATCGGCCACTTTACGGGCAGCGGCGAGATCCGGCGAGCCTTCCAGGCCGACCGCAAACGAGTGCAGCTGCGGCCACCAGGCTTCGCTCTTGCCATCGTCCTCCACCCGACGGGCGGCGTAGATCTTGGTGATGGCGGAGATCACCGACGAATCGAGCCCGCCGGAGAGCAGCACGCCATAGGGCACGTCGCACATCAGCTGGCGTTTGACTGCCGCTTCCAGTGCCGCTTTCAGCTCAGCCTTGTCACTGACCTTGTGTTCGACCGCGCCGTACTCCATCCAGTCACGCTTGTACCACTGTTTAAGTTCGCCATCCTTGCTCCACAGGTAGTGGCCCGGTGGGAAGGTTTCGACGCTCTTGCAGACGGGCACCAGCGCCTTCATCTCGGAGGCGACATAGAAGTTGCCGTGTTCGTCGCGGCCGGTATAGAGCGGGATGATCCCCATGTGGTCGCGACCAATCAGGTAAGCATCTTGCTCGGCGTCGTAGAGGATAAAAGCGAAGATGCCGTTGAGATCGTCTAAAAATGCCGGGCCCTTCTCCTGGTAGAGGGCGAGCAGTACTTCACAGTCGGATTTGGTCTGGAACTGGAAGTCGCCCTTGAGGGTTTTCTCCAGTTCTTTGTGGTTATAGATTTCGCCATTGACGGCTAATACGTGGGTGCGATCGGTGTTATAGAGTGGCTGAGCGCCATTACCCGGATCGACGATGGCCAAGCGCTCGTGCACCAGAATCGCTTTATCCGAGCTGTAGACGCCGGACCAGTCTGGCCCACGGTGACGCAGTCGCTTGGACATCTCTAACGCCGATTTACGCAGGGCAGCTGCGTCGGACTTGATATCCAGAATGCCGAAAATAGAACACATTGGCGGTAATCCTCTTGATTTTTATCTGAACCCTTGGGTGCTGGCTCAAAATTCCGTTTACAGTCCCCAGCAGCCACAATGCCTAGTGGAAAAACCATTTGCAAGCAGGAAAACCGCAGAAAATCATGACGTAAGCGTCAACCCATCGTGCTGACAACAGGTCCGTTAGACGCAGGATAAGCCACCTCATCTTGACGTCTACGTCAAGGGCAGCCAATCAGGCGTGAGGCTCGAAGATCACATAGACCTTACGACAAGAGGTGAGGGTCTCCCATTCCCCGACAAAGCCAGCGGGAATGACGAATTGATCGCCGGGTTTCAGCGCAAGCTGGCCGCCTTGACGGTCGTGGATCACCACCTCTCCCTCCAACAGTTGGCAATATTCGTGCTCGGTGTAGTGGATCGCCCAGCGGCCCGGCTCGCAGGACCAAAAGCCCACGTGAAACTGCTGGCTGGGATCGGAGTAGTGGTTCCACACCGTTTGCGTCGGATTGCCTGCTGTAATGCGCTCGGGGGCGGGCATGAGTGGGGTTGCGGCAGCTTGATGGCGGTCGAGCAAGATCCAGTCATTGAGGGTTTTCATGATCGCTCCTTGGTTTGGTAACTAGGTTGGGCTACTAGGTCAGGTAACATGGTTGGGCAATGCAGACGGGGCCAGCTCGGCCCCGTGTATGTTTGTTTTATTAAACAAATGAATCCATAAACTAAACGATGACTCCCCCCTTGCCAAGTACCTGAGTCCCTTGCTTAGCGATCTGGTAGGTGGGGGATGACGTGGCGAGCAAAGCCGCTGCCCGCTTCGTTATAGACGTTGAATACCGCATCGACCCCATAGGCTTGCAGCGAGGCAATCTCATCTTCAAAGCGGACAATGGCGGCGATCTTGCCGCTAAAAGCTTGGCTACGCAGTTTTTCGATGGCATAGAGGTTACCCGAGTGGTGGGGCATCGCCAGCAGGACCAGATTGACTTGATTGGAGAGCAGGACTTTATCCCAGAAGTCGGTATCGGTGGCGTCGCCCTCGATAACGTTCATGCCTTGGGCACGCAGCGCAGGCAGCTTGTCGCTGTCGTTTTCCACCCCGAGGATCACTGGGCCGACCTGATGTTCTAGCTCCGCGTAGGCGCCCTGGCCAATGCGCCCCATGCCAAGGATGATCACCTCGGCATCACCCAGCTCGATAGGGCGGTCTTCCGGATGCAGGTTGCTCGCTTGCAGCCCCTTGAGCCAGCGGCCAATGCGATGGTAGATCCGTTCGCTGTGGCCATTTAACGGAGCCGATACCATAAAACTGGCCGCCAGTGCCAGCGACAATGCCACCAGCCACTCATGAGAGAGCCAGCCCGCTTTGGCCGCAATGGCCGCCACGATCAGGCCAAATTCCGAAAAGTTACTGAGGGCCAAGGTGGAGAGCAATGCGGTGCGCACCCGCAGGTGGGCACCACTGTAAACCAGATAATAGAGGGCGCTTTTGAGCGGCAGGGCCAGCACCAGCACCAGTGCAAGCACCATGGTCTCTTGGGTGGGCAGGCCGTTGAGGCCGATGGTGAGAAAAAAGCAGACCAAAAAGAGATCTTTTAAGTTAAACAGCGCCTTGGCCAAGCCCGCAGCAGCAGGGTGAGCGGCGAGCAACATCCCGATGATCAGGGCCCCTAAATCGGGTTTAAGCCCCACCATCTCAAAGCCAGCAGCCCCCACAACCAGTGCCAGAAAGACCCCAAACAGCACCAACAATTCGCCGTGGCCCACACGTTCTAATAGCTTGAACAGCAGCGGGCGCAGCAGCGGTAATCCCAGCACCCACAGTGCCCAGATGCTGGGCCACTTGCCGCTGGAGAAGGTGAGAAAGGCCACTGCGAACAGGTCCTGCATCACCAGCACGCCAATGGCGATACGGGCGTAGAGGGCATTCATGTCGCTGCGATCTTCCAATACCTTGACCGCAAACACCGTGCTGGAGAAGGAGAGGGCAAAGCCCAGCAGCAGCGCCAGTTTCCAGTCAAGGGAGAGCGCCAGCGCAAGGCCTAAGCCCTTACAGACCAGCAATATCAGGGTGAAGAACAAGGTCGAGAGCAGCAGATGTACGCTGGTGGTGCCCCACACATCGCGCCGCATCAGGGTGTGGAGGTTGAGCTTGAGGCCAATGGTGAACAGCAAGAGGGTGACACCCAGATCGGCGATCTTATTTAAGGCTGGGCTAGGTTGATAGCCCATGGCGTTGAGCATAAAGCCGGCGGCGAGAAAGCCGAGCAGAGGCGGCAGGCCAATGAGGTTGACTACCATGCCGCAGCCAAAGGCCACGGCGATCAAAGTGGGTTCCATGTTTCATCCTTCGGCATGATGCTGCTGCCGCGACGAGGTTACCGCTGCCCGCTGGCGCATCAGCGGCGTCAGCGGGCAGGTCGGCACAGCTGGGGTGATCAGACGATATTAATATCGACCACCGAGTCGAAAATGTGATTGGGTCGAAATGGCATCCGATCGATATCTGCCACCTTACTCACCCCTGAGAGCACCAATACGGTTTCAAGGCCCGCTTGAAAGCCCGCCAGAATATCGGTGCGCAGGTTATCGCCAATGATCAGGGTGTCGTCGGAGTGGGCCTCCATCCGATTGAGTGCTGCACGGATGATCCAGGCACTCGGCTTGCCGACATAGAAGGGCTTTTTGCCCGTCATCCGCTCGATGGGGGCACACAGGGCGCCACAGGCGGGGTACATCAAGGGGCCGTGGGTGTCGGGGTTTGTCGCGATAAAGCGGGCGCCTTGATCGACAAACTTGGCCCCCAACTGCATCATGCTCCAGTTATAGTTGCGGGTCTCACCGACCACCACGAAGTCAGGGTCGATATCAGTGATGGTGAAACCCGCTTTGTAGAGCTCGTGGGTCAGCGCCCCTTCCCCGATCACATAGGCTTTTTTGCCATCTTGGCGTTTGAGAAAATCGGCGGTGCCCATGGCGGAGGTGTAGAAGCACTCCTCCGGCACCTCGATGCCCGCAGAGCGGAAGCGGTTTTGTAGATCTTTTTGGGTTTGTGCGGGGTAGTTGGTGAGGAACAATAGCTTGCTGCCTTGTTCTAACAGGCGATGGACGAAGCGATCGGCACCGGGAATAAGGTCGTTGTTGTGGAGGATAACCCCGTCGATGTCACAGATAACATTCTTCTTCATACAGACTCCTTAGCTGACGGCCCGTGGCGGGCCACCCATCGTTAAGATGTTCAATCAGTTATAATTTTTGGTGGCGCCATGATAAGCCATCTTTGATGACAAATTGCGGCTTTCTTGCACGCTAGGTTGCTGTGCTGCTCCTGTGCATCAGCAAGGCAGGGCCCTTGCTAGGGGCGAAGGGGAATATCTGGGGCATAACAAGGTGCCGCTAGATCATGATGACGGGCCCTTGGCTGACAACCTACATCGTGCCTACATTGTGCCCTTGCGGGTGGCGATAAGTCGCGTGCTGGGTATATGCGGGGTATAGGGTACTGATTATCAACGCCATTATCGGGCGTCTCGGCGAGATGCTCATGCAGGTCGTGCTGAAATTGATCTCGCAGTTGGGCTAGAATGGCGCGCCCGTGGCCCTTTGCAAACTGAGACTGTCCAATGAAGATCGTCGTTGATGAAAATATGCCCCATGCTCTTGAGTTATTCGCTGAGTTGGGGGAGGTGGTCCCCTTGGCTGGGCGACAGATCACGGCGGCGGATCTGACCGATGCGGATGTGCTGTTAGTGCGTTCGATCACCCGGGTCGATGTCAATTTACTGGCGACCTGCCCACAATTGCAGTTTGTCGGGACCGCTACGATCGGAACCGATCATATTGATCATGCCCTGCTTGCCCGTCGCCATATCCCTTTTTACAGCGCTCCTGGGTGTAATAAGCACTCTGTCGGAGACTATGTGCTCTCAGCGCTGTTGGTTCTGGCCGAGCGCCACGAGCTTGACCTCGCTGCGATGACGCTGGCGGTGATCGGGGCGGGCAATACCGGTGAGTGTGTGGCCAGTAAAGCGCAGGCGCTGGGGATGCGGGTGCTGCGCTGTGATCCCCCCAAAGCGCGTGCCATGCCAGATGCGGGTTACGTTGATTATCAGACCGCCCTTGGGGCCGATATTGTCAGCTTCCACGTGCCACTGACCCACGAAGGGCCAGATGCCACCTTCCACCTGTTGGGAGCGCAAGAGATTGCGCAGCGTCCGGCGGGCCAGATCTTGATCAATGCAGCGCGTGGCGAGGTGTGGGACAACCGCGCGCTGCTGGCTCGTCAACAGGGCCAGATGGGCGCTCTGGCGTCCACGGGTCAAGCCGCAGGGCCGCTGCGGTTGGTGATGGATGTGTGGGAAGGCGAACCCGAGCCGTTGTGGGCCCTCATCCCTTATACCGAGTTGGCTACCCCTCATATCGCTGGATATAGCCTAGAGGGCAAAGCCCGTGGCACTTGGATGCTCTATGACGCGCTGTGCCGCCAGCTAGGGCGTGCGCCGCGCCAAGATCTACAGGCATTATTGCCAGCGCCAGATGTGGCGCAGGTGGTGCCAAGCAAAGTGGCCGATCAGGGGTTGATCAAGCAATTGGTTCACCTGGTTTATGATGTACGCCGCGATGATGCCCGCTTTCGCAATCGCGCCGGTGAACCCGGCAGTTTTGATGCCCAGCGCAAAGACTACCCCGAGCGGCGCGAATTATCGTCCCTGCGTTTAACCGGTGAATACGTGAGTGAGCAACTAGGGGCGCTGGGTTTTATGACTCACCAGTCCTGATATAACTTGGCATAGATTGTGCATTGCCATGCTGCTGTAGGTTAACCGGTTGCATGGGACCACATGGTCGCTGATCGGCCGCATGGTCATCCACCAAGCGATGTCAATAACACGCCATTTCACGCATATCGATCATGTCAATCATGGTGCCTTGAGTACCATTACAGCGTTAGTAAAAGGAAAACGAATGAGTCAGCAGTTTAATGTAGCGGTGTTGGGTGCCAGTGGCGCCGTCGGTCAAGCGATCATCGAGATCTTAGAGGAGCGTCATTTTCCGGTCGCGGCGCTGTATCCCCTCGCGTCCAGCCACAGTGCCGGTGAAACTGTACGGTTTGCGGGGAAGAGCCGTGAAATCCAAGACGTAGAGACCTTCGACTGGGGCCAGGTTCAGCTTGCTTTCTTTTCTGCTGATGCGGATGTGTCGGCAAAATGGGCACCCATCGCGGCTGATCATGGCTGCATCGTCATCGATAATACGGCTTGCTTTCGCTATGACGACGACATTCCGCTGGTGGTTCCAGACGTCAACCCCGCAGCCTTAGCCGATTTTCGTCACCGCAACATCATTGCGAATCCTAACAGCGTCACTATTCAGATGCTGGTTGCCCTCAAACCATTGCACGATGAGGTGGGGATTGCTCGGATCAATGTGGCGACATATCAGTCAGTGTCGGGGTCAGGGCAAGAGGGAGTGAGTGAACTGGCAGGCCAGACTGCGCAGTTACTTAATGGTCGACCCGTGGAGCCGAGCCTCTATCCTCAGCAAATTGCGTTTAATGTGATCCCTCACATCGACAGCATCACCGACAACGGGTACACCCGAGAAGAGCTGAGCATGGTATGGGAAACCCAAAAGATACTGGGTGATACCAGCATTGCGGTGAACCCCACGTGTGTTCGTGTGCCGGTCTTCTATGGCCATGCACAGGCCGTTCACGTAGAGCTGCATCAACCCCTTGATGCTGAGCAAGTGAAGGATTTGCTGCGACATGCGCCTGGCGTCTCGCTCTTTGATGACGCCGACTACCCCACCCCAGTGCGCGATGCAACCGGCAAAGATGACGTGCTCGTGGGGCGGGTGCGGCAAGATATTTCTCACCCGAGCGGTGTCAATATGTGGATTGTGGCCGATAACGTTCGTAAGGGCGCGGCAACGAACAGTGTGCAGATTGCTGAACTGCTGGTGCAAGATTATCTGTAAACCGCGGCATACGGGGTGGTGAGGGAAAAAGATGCGGGTCAGCCTTGGGGCAAGGCTGACCATGTTACTGACTGCATGAGATAGTTTTTTATAGCATATTCAAACGATTACGTTTTTATGCAGGATTGAGTGGGGCAGCGAGTAGGTCGGGCGGTGAGTTGACTACCCGAGCCTGATTGATATTGAACCGATTTTTTGGGTAGCTATCCTTATTTTATCAATGTGATAGGGCCAAGATACGAAGGAACGAATATGGGACATTCCCGCATAACAGTGGCAATCTTGCTCGCATTGGGTCTGCAGGGGGGCGCCTTAGCCCAACAGTCGGCACGGGAGCCCTTCTACGTTGAGCTTAAAGGGCCTGATGAACCTACCCCTGCTACGGTGTCTGCGCCACCTCCCGCCCCACCAGTGGCAAGGCCGCTGCGTGCCACAGCCCAGCCGGTGGCCCGTAAAGCAGCCCCAGCCCGCGCTAGGAGCTACGGCCCCGTTCGTTCTACCGATACCTTATGGGGCTTGGCCAGTAAGCATCGTCCTTCCAATCGTGTTAGCGTCTATCAAACCATGGTCGCTATCTACGAGAAAAATCCCCGTAGTTTTGCCGATGGCAACATCAATCACATCTTGGTTGGGTCCCGTATTTTATTACCGACCACCGCTGAAGCTAACGTGATCACCGATGCGCAGGCTCGTCAGCGTTTCAATCAGGATAATGCCAGCTGGAAAGGCCTTAGCCCTAAATATTTGGCTGATAAGCAGACCACCAAGGCCACACCTGTGACCACGTTGCCACCGGCTGTGCCTGCGACACCCGCACCGGCCACGACAGCGGTTCAGCCAACCCCATCGGAAACCTATCCAGCGCCTATCCCCAAACCTGCAGAGGTAGCCCCTGTTGCGGTAAGTGGGGTCAAAGATGCGGCTGGTAAAGAGGCGGCTGAAAAAGTCATCCCTGTGGCGGTACCAGCCACAGTCAGCAGTGCTAGCAGTACGGCCCCTGCACCACTGCCCTCTGAACTTGATAAACCGGTCGGTAAACCTGCCACTGAGCTGGCTCTGGCGTTGGAAGATGCTAACGCCCAGCTGGGGCAAGTCACGGAGATGAATCACCGTCTCAAGTTACGTTTGCAGGCATTGACCGAAGAGATTGAGACCCTCAAAGCTCAATTGCAAGATCAGGATATGTTGCAAAAGGAGCTGGCGGAACTGAAGGCTAACCCAACACCGCCGGTAGCCGAGGCGCCTGCCGCCAAATCAAGCTGGTGGATGGAATTACTCTCCTCGCCCCTTAACCTAGCCATGATTATTCTACTGCCGGTTTTACTGGTATTGGCGTTAGTGACCCTGTGGTTGCGGGCGAGGGCGCGGCGTGAGCTGGAAGAGCAAGAGCTAAGCTTGTCTGAATCTACCGCCATGGTGATGGAGCGGGATCACAACGAATTTGATCAACTGCTCAGTGTGGATGTCACCGATGAGCAGTCCATGGCGACGATGCCTGAGTTCTATGAGTCTGATGATGCCAAGCTGATGGCGGCGCCTTTAGACACAGAAGTAAATGAGAACGAGGTCGATTTAGTTGTCAGTGCTGATGAGCCTGATACGGCAGAGTCCCTCCCGTTAGACAGCCGTCATGAGTCGGCACCGGATGTTGTACCTGAGGTAGCCAGCGCTGACACCGATGTCAACGCAGACTTGGTGAGTGAAGAGGCACTGCAAGCGGCCCTGTTTGCTGAACTAGAGCCTGAGTTAGCCAGTACGGACACCTCTGAAACCGCAGACTTGGTGAGTGAAGAGGCACTACAAGCGGCCCTGTTTGCTGAACTAGAGCCTGAGTTAGCCAGTACGGACACCCCTGTCAACGCAGACTTGGTGAGCGAAGAGGCGCAGCAAGCGGCCCTGTTTGCTGAACTAGAGCCTGAGAGCACGGACACCCCTGTCAACGCAGACTTGGTGAGTGAAGAGGCGTTGCAAGCGGCCTTGTTTGCCGAGCTCGCGCCTGAGCCGACCAGCGCTGATATCGATATCAACGAAGAAGCATTAGCCAATGAAGAAGCAGAGCAAGCGGCCCTGTTTGCCGAGCTCGTACCTGATCTGACCCGCGCTGATACCGATATCAATGAAGAAAAATTAGTCAATGAAGAAGCAGAGCAAGCAGCCCTGCTTGCCGAGTCAACACCCGAGTCGGCGGGTGTTGAGATCGATGTCAACGAAGACGTGCTGGCGAATGAAGAGCCCGAGCCCTCATTGGCCGAATTAGCGCCTGACTTGACCAGTGCACAGACCCATGTCAATGCAGCAGTACCGGTGAATGAAGAGGCCAAACTCACGGCCTTATTTGCTAAATCTGCTGCTGATGTTGAGCCAAGCACTGACGCGATCAGTTTGATTGATGAATTGACCGATGAAGCGCTAGCTACTGTTGATCTCAGTGAGTTTGAGCAGCCATTCGACTCACAATCTGACGCAGTGGTAGACCTCGCTGCGGGTCGACATGTGGACGAGATGTTGGCGGAACTTGATCTCTTACCCAGCGAGGAGCCGAGTAAGAATGTACCAGAATGGGATCCTAATGAGTTGGCACTTGCCGACTTTGAAAATGCGTTTAGTGAATCTGGCTCTCACTCCGTCAATCTTGAGCCGCGGTCGCAGGCACAGAACAATGATTATGTTGATATAGAGAGTTTGTTGGCGGAGGCAGATGCAGCCGCTGGGGAGGACTCCTACACCCACCTTACATCCGATGAACAAGCGAGATCTAACGGATTTGATGGAGATGACGGTGGCGTGGGTGCCAAACTTGATCTCGCCCGTGCTTACCTTGAGATTGACGATAAAGAGAGTGCTCGTGAATTGTTGGAAGAAGCGGCAGCAGAGGGCGCTGGGCAGCAGCGGGCTGAGGCGACTAGGCTACTGAAACAATTGGGTTAGTATTGCCGATATCCCGTGCTTCACGCCAAAGGGCAGCCAATGAGGCTGCCCTTTCTGCTTTGGTGGGGGTAATCATGAGCTGTGGGAAGGCGGTCAGCCTCCGCGTTTTTGAATATCTAGCCGGATCGTCCCCACGGGGTGACAGCAGCAAGGGAGGCACTCGCCTTGGGAGACAAAGGCCAGTGGTACATGGGGGTAATGCACTTGACCACTGAGCAGAGGAGTGCGACAGGCGCCACAATAGCCGCTGCGACATTGAAACTCGACGCAGTGGCCGTGTCGCTCCAAGGTCTCTAGCACACTTTCCTCAGGATGGGCCGCGAGTACGCCATCTTGGGTATGTACCAGAGGCTGCGTCGCCAGCCCTTTAGCCGTGCTGTGCAAGGCTGAGGGTTGGATCTGGAGGGCATCACTCACAGTTCAAAATCGCCCAGATCATCGGCATTGACTTCGCTGTCGATCTGGCCGACCAGATAAGAGCTTACCTCCACTTCTTGTGGAGCGACCTGCACGTTGTCGGATGACAACCAAGTATTGATCCATGGAATGGGGTTTTGATTGGCGCCAGAAAAGGCGGGTTGCAAGCCAACAGCAGCCATCCGCAGGTTAGTGATGTACTCCACATATTGGCAGAGGATGTCCTTATTCAGGCCAATCATCGAGCCATCTTGGAACAGGTATTCAGCCCACTCTTTTTCTTGAATCGCGGCCTCTTTAAAGAGATCGAAACAAGCCTGTTCACACTCTTGGGCGATATCGCGCATTTCAGGATCATCCTGACCGCTACGCATCAGATTCAGCATGTGTTGGGTGCCGGTAAGATGCAGTGCTTCGTCGCGGGCGATCATTTTGATGATCTTGGCGTTGCCCTCCATCAGCTCACGCTCGGCGAAGGCAAAGGAGCAGGCAAAGCTGACGTAAAAGCGGATGGCTTCCAGTGCATTGACGCTCATCAGGCACAGATAGAGCTTCTTTTTAAGCTCATGCAGTGTGATGGTCATCAGATCGCCACCGACCTGATGGGTGCCCTCGCCATGGAGGTTATAGAGGGTGGTGGCCGCAATCAGGTCATCGTAAAAATGGCTGATCGAGCTGGCCCGTTTCAAAATTTGCTCGTTGGTGACGATGTCGTCAAACACCTGCGCCGGTGAGTTGACGATATTGCGAATGATGTGGGTATAGGAGCGTGAGTGGATGGTCTCCGAGAAGGCCCATGTCTCAATCCACGTCTCTAGCTCGGGGATGGAGACCAGCGGCAGCAGCGCTACGTTCGGGCTACGGCCCTGAATCGAGTCGAGGAGCGTCTGATACTTGAGATTAGAGATAAAGATATGCTGCTCGTGGGGGGGCAGGGCCTGATAGTCGATGCGATCCCGTGACACATCGACCTCTTCTGGGCGCCAGAAGAAGGAGAGTTGTTTTTCGATCAACCGCTCGAACACATCGTGTTTTTGCTGGTCATAGCGGGCCACATTGACCGATTGGCCAAAAAACATCGGCTCTTTGAGCTGGTCGTTTTGGGTTTGGCAGAAAGTTGAATAGGCCATGGTTACCAGAATATCTGTGTAGAGAAAACAGGAGAGCGGGCGCTTATTGCCCCCGCTCGGTTTATCGGATGGTTAGGGGCTATATCTTACAGGCCCCACTGGCACAACCATCATCTTGTAGGTCAGCTTGAACATCATCTGCCCCATCACGGGTATTGTGATAGTAAAGGGTCTTCAGGCCATATTTGTAGGCGGTCAGCAGATCCTTGAGCAGCTGCTTCATGGGCACTTTATTGCCTTCAAAACGGGTCGGGTCGTAGTTGGTGTTAGCCGAAATAGCTTGATCCACAAACTTTTGCATAATGCCGACCAGCTGCAGGTATCCATCGACGCTGGGTTGTTGCCAGAGTAATTCGTAGCTCTCTTTGAGGCGCTCATACTCAGGGACAACTTGTTTAAGGATGCCATCTTTTGAGGCCTTCACCGAGACCAAGCCACGGGGCGGCTCGATGCCGTTAGTGGCGTTAGAGATCTGACTGGAGGTTTCGCTCGGCATCAGGGCGGTCAGGGTCGAGTTGCGCAGCCCCACGGTTTTGATATCGGATCGCAAGCTCTCCCAGTCCAGATGCAGGGGCTCATTGCACAGCATGTCCAGATCTTTCTTGTAGGTATCGATAGGTAACAGGCCCTGCGCGTAGGTCGTTTCGCCAAATAGTGGACAGGGGCCAAATTCCCGAGCTAACTGCACGGAGGCTTTGAGCAAGTAGTACTGGATCGCTTCGAAGGTACGATGGGTCAGCGCCAACCCCGAGCCATCAGAGTAGCGGGCACCGTTTTTGGCCAGGTAGTAGGCATAGTTGATGACACCGATCCCCAAGGTGCGACGTCCCATGCTGCCTTTTTGGGCGGCGGCGATTGGATAATCCTGATAATCCAGCAGGGCATCAAGGGCCCGTACCGCTAGATCGGCCATCTCTTCTAGATCTTCCAGTTTCTCAATGACCCCTAGGTTGAAAGCGGACAGGGTACAGAGCGCGATCTCGCCATTTTCATCATCAATGTTATTGAGCGGCTTAGTCGGCAGGGCAATTTCGAGACAGAGGTTGGACTGGCGTACCGGCGCTACGCGCGGATCAAACGGGCTGTGGGTATTGCAGTGATCCACGTTTTGGATATAGATGCGGCCAGTGCCAGCGCGCTCTTGCATCATCAAGGAGAACAGATCGACGGCTTTAATGCTCTTTTTACGAATAGCCGGATCTTGCTCGTACTTGACATAGAGTGCTTCAAATTGGTCTTGATCGGCAAAAAAGGCATCGTACAGGCCCGGTGCATCGGACGGCGAGAACAGGGTGATGTCCGCGCCCTTGATCAGGCGCTGGTACATTAGCTTGTTGATCTGGACACCGTAGTCCATGTGACGAACTCGGTTCTCTTCGACGCCGCGGTTGTTTTTCAGCACCAGCAGGCTCTCTACTTCACTGTGCCACAGTGGGTAGAACAGGGTGGCCGCGCCGCCACGCACCCCTCCTTGGGAGCAGCACTTAACCGCGGTTTGGAAATACTTATAAAAGGGGATACAACCGGTGTGGAACGCTTCGCCACCACGGATCGGGCTGCCCAGACCGCGGATCCGACCTGCGTTGATGCCGATACCGGCGCGCTGTGAGACGTAACGCACAATGGAGCTGGCGGTAGCGTTGATGGAGTCCAAGCTGTCATCGCACTCGATTAACACGCAAGAGCTGAACTGGCGGGTGGGGGTACGCACGCCACTCATGATCGGCGTCGGCAGCGAGATCTTGAAGGTCGACACCGCATCATAGAAGCGCTTGATATAGCTCAGACGAGTATCTTTCGGGTACTTAGAGAAGAGACACGCCGCCACCAAGATGTAGAGGAACTGCGGGCTCTCGTAAATCTCACCGGTGACGCGGTTTTGCACCAGATACTTCCCTTCCAGCTGCTTGACGGCTGCGTAGGAGAAGTTCATATCGCGCCAGTGATCCATGTGGGCATTGAGCTCGTCGAATTCCGCTTGGGTGTAATCCTCTAGCAGGTGCTTGTCATACTTGCCCATGTCCACCAGCTTGGCGACATGTTGATAAAGATGAGGAGGTTCAAACTGGCCATAGGCTTTTTTACGCAGATGGAAAATGGCCAGACGGGCTGCCATGTATTGGTAGTCCGGCGTCTGTTCAGAGATCAGGTCAGCGGTCGCCTTGATGATGGTTTCGTGAATGTCGGCGGTGCGGATACCGTCATAGAACTGGATGTGAGATTTGAGCTCCACCTGAGAGACCGACACATGATTGAGCCCCTCGGCAGCCCAATCCAACACGCGGTGGATCTTATCCAGATCGATAGGTTCTTTGTGTCCGTTACGCTTCGTCACAAACAAATTCATTAGTGGATGACCTTTTATTAATGCCCGAACAACCAACGCACTTGCATCACTCCCCAAGAGAGTCATGTCTCTCCCTTGGATTGGCCAACAAATGCACGATGAATCACAAGATATAGTGTTATTTTGACGTTGAGATACAAGATAGTGAGGTGAACGACTCAATGCAATGTGTGGATAACCCAATTGCTGTGGATAAATTGTGGGTCGTAAGGTCACTGTTAGTAGCTGCTCACAGTGAGTGGGACTTCATGCGTCTGATCCGATAAATGCAAGTCATCAGAGCATGAAATTAAAATTTAAATAACTTTTTTTACTTGCGAACTCGAGGTCTTTTTACTAGTTGGCCTGCGCGGCGTCACGAGCTATGGGGGCGGCGGCAATGAACTTCATCAGTCTTAATAGATGACGGGTCGCATCAATTCCCTCAACGGTGCGGTGATAAAAAGGTACTCGTTATGAGTCTTTTTCTACGGGCTACTGTCACCACTCAAGCCTATGAACATCAGGTAGTGAGCGCCTGCTAAAAGCAAAAATCCGAGACACATCACGTTGTCTCGGATTTTATATCTCAACTCGGATTTTATATCTCAACAAAGCGGGCAAATGGCCCCTTGATGAGTGGGGGGCGTGTCGCTAAGTGTTGCTAACAGAGGGCCTACAGGGCGACAGACGCTAGCTGTGCCTTGGCTGCGTCCAATCCTTTCGCCTGCGCATCTGGGCCCATGCCCATGCCTTCGGCGTAGACAAACTCGACTTCGTTGATGCCGATAAAGCCCAGCAGGGTACGCATGTAGGGAGTGACCAGATCCGTTGCGCCGCCAACATGCATGCCACCGCGGGGGCTGATCACCAGAGCACGAGTGTTATCAACCAGACCAACGGGGCCCGTCTCGGTGTAACGGAATGTCACGCCAGCACGGGCAATCAGGTCAATCCAGAGCTTCAGTTGAGTTGGGATGTTGAAGTTGTACATAGGGGCAGCAATCACCACCAAATCGCTGGCTTTGAGCTCGGCAATCAGCTCGTCAGACTGAGCCAATACCGCCAATTGACGGGCATTGAGGTTGTCACCACCGCGTAGACCAGAAGCCAGTTCGCCATCCAGTACTGGCAAGTTGAGGGTTGCTAGATCACGTACTGTGACGGTGTCTGCTGTGCACTTGGCCAGAAAGCCATCGATCAGTGCGTTAGATTGAGAATACTGACCCAGGATGCTGGATTTAATTACGAGGATATTCGCCATGGTGAGACTCCGTTAATTGTCGATTGAACAGCTTAGCTGTTGATGTGGGTCAATATATGCATCAGGGGTAGATAGTGATAGCCAAATTAGATGCTTAACTTATTCAGTTTTTTTGATATAAATGGTTGTAATCGGTAGCCACATGACAGCGATCGGCGCAATACTTGGCATGACAAACGATTGCCGTTATGATCCGCCGCACTTTTTTCAGTGATGTGGATCCCATGGCCTCCTCGCGTAGCCACTCCCCGTTTGCCGGTGCAGTCTGGATGCTAGCTGCAGGCCTTTGCTTCGCTGCCGTCAATAGCCTGAGCCAGTATGTCAGCTTTGACCTCGATCTCCCCTCTACCCAAGTTGCCTTTCATCAATATCTGATTGCACTGGTCTGTTTGTTGCCGTGGCTTATCCGCCATGGCGTGCGCCAATCGTTGGCCACTCAGCAGTTGCGGCTGCACTTGCTGCGGGTGGCGTTGGCGGTGATCGGCATCCAGTTTTGGTTGTGGGCGCTGGCGGTACCTGTGCCCATTTGGCAGGGGATTGCGTTGCTGATGACCTCACCACTGTTCGCCACCCTTGGCTCGGTGCTGCTGCTCAACGAGCAGGTCAGCCGTGCTCGGCTCATGGCGACCTTAGCGGGCTTTGTGGGAGCCATGGTGATCTTGGCCCCTTGGACCGATGAGTTCAGCTGGGCATCGCTGCTGCCGGTGGCGGCTGCGCTGTTTTGGGCAGGATACTCCCTGTTGGTGCGGTATCAGGCAGCCACGGAGTCAGCGCATACCTTGGTGGTCTACCTGCTGATCGTCAGTACCCCATTCAACGCCATGCTGGCGTTCCCCCAGTGGCAGTGGCCCAGTGAGACACAGTGGTTATTGGTGGCAGGGGCCGGTGTGTTATCGGCACTGGCCCAGTTGGCCATTGCGCGGGCTTACAGCGTGGCGGAAGCCTCCTTTATTCAACCCTTTGATTTTGCCAAGTTGCCGATGAATGTGCTGGCAGGTTGGTTGATATTTGGCTGGGCACCCCCTGGCCGCCTGTGGCTTGGCGCGGCCATCATCATTGGCGCCATCACCTTGCTTACTCATCTGGAGCAGCGTGCCTGCCACCCCGTTTCCTGAGGTACGCCCAGCGTACCTCTTTTTTTGCCCGCGATTGCCCTGTTAGTGGCGATCCTGCGTGACCATCGACATGAGGAGAGATCGTATGTTTGGAACCGCCACTTGCCCCAGTGCTACCCGTGCGCTGTTACTTGGCTCCGGTGAATTGGGTAAAGAGGTTGCCATTGAGTTGCAACGGCTTGGCATCGAGGTGATCGCCGCTGACCGCTACCCTAATGCGCCCGCCATGCAGGTTGCCCACCGTGCTCATGTGTTGGATATGCTGGATGGCACCGCCCTGCGCGCGCTGGTGGCTGAGGTAAAACCGGATCTTATTATTCCCGAGCTTGAGGCCATCGCCACCGATACCTTGGCTGAGCTCGAACAGGAGGGAGTCAAGGTAGTGCCGACCGCGCGGGCCACCCAACTGACCATGAACCGTGAAGGGATCCGCCGGCTTGCCGCCGAGACATTGGGGCTGCCCACTTCCCGCTACCGTTTTGCCCAAAGCCAAGCGGAGTATGTGGCGGCGGTTGAGGCGATTGGCTTGCCGTGCGTGGTGAAACCGGTGATGAGCTCCTCTGGCAAGGGCCAGAGCGTGCTGCGCGATCTGGCTCAGCTCGATGAGAGCTGGACCTATGCGCAGGAAGGGGGACGGGCGGGGCG
>NZ_PGGC01000238.1 GCF_002795305.1 Aeromonas cavernicola | reverse complement strand
ATCTGGATCTCAGCCAAGCGGGGTTAGCGGACTATTTCACTCTGGTTTATAAAGCGGGGATTGGCGCCAGAATGAAACCGGCACCGGATATGTTTCAACAGGCGCAGCGCGCCTTACAACTGAGCGCCGCCCAGATCCTCCATGTTGGCGATCATCCCCACAGCGATGTGCTCGGAGCCCGCTTACAGGGATTTCGCACCGCTTGGCTGAACGAGCCACAAAACACCCTGCCGTCACTCTCTTTATTGCCAGATGTGGAGTTACACCAGTTGGCAGAGCTGGCCGATTTACTGCTCTGAGTGCCCAGTGCAGCAGATCCCTGATGCCAGCGCGTAAGCTGAATGGTGCATCAGGGACCTCTTGGCCATCTCCGCTAGCTAATCAGCTCGCTCGCTTAGCTAGCCACTGTTCGGCCGTGCTGAGCGCACTGTCGATTTGCGCGCGGGCGACACCGCCTTTGGCGACCCGCTTGGCGAGGGTCGCTTCCAGCTCCAGATTGGGGTAAACATCGTCACCAATCACTGGGCTAAAGCGCTG
>NZ_PGGC01000237.1 GCF_002795305.1 Aeromonas cavernicola | reverse complement strand
CATGCCAGTGCCGCTCAAGGGTGGCGCGGGAGTAAACGTATAGCGGGGTGCCGTACTGTTCGGCCAGTTGTTGTAATGAGGTATGCTCGGCCTGCAGCTGGCCGTTGGCGTCGTAACTAAAGTGATCCAAAGGACGGTTCCTTCCTAGATTATTTTGATGCTGGCGCAGTGCTCACCGCAGGGGTGGCTTCAGAGGGCGCAGATGGCGTTGCTGCTGGCGAACTCTGGCTTTGAGCGGGTTCGGAGGGCGGCATGTAAAGCGGGCCCCTCAGACCACAGGCGGTCAAACCAAGAGGCAGCAAAACGGCAAACAGATACTTGCTGAACGGGGTAATCATAATGGTTCGCTGCGNNCTATAATCGCACTCACATTGTTAAAAGCAACAGGATAAACCGATGAAGGATCACCAGTACCACGCCCTGACAGACGCCTTTTTCCAATACATTGAAGACATTATCGATCAGGGGTATCCAGACATCGACTGCGAACGAAATGGCGGGGTATTGACCCTCTCTTTCGAGAACAGCACCAAGGTCATCGTCAACAAACAAGAGCCTTTGCATCAGATCTGGGTGGCGACCCGCCAGAATGGTTTCCATTTTGAACTAAAAGGGGAGCAGTGGATCGACAACCGCTTCGGCCACGAGCTCAAAACATTGCTGAGCGAAGCGTGCTCGGCACAGGCCTGTGACAATGTGGTATTTCCATGATTGATCTCTTTCCCACTGGGGCCCGCCATGCGGTGATCTGGTTACATGGGCTCGGTGACTCTGGGGCCGGTCTTGCCCCGCTGGTTGAGGCGCTGACCCTGCCTGCCGAGCGCCCAGTGCGCCATCTGTTGCCTGATGCCCCCGAGCGGCCCATCACCATCAATATGGGTTACAAGATGCGTGGCTGGTACGACATTCGCAGCTTCGATAATCCCGCCGATCGCGCAGTCGAATCCCACGTCCGCGAATCAGCGGCTCGGATCAGCGCCCTGATCGACCAGCTGGTGGCCGACGGTTTTGCGGCCGAGCGGATCGTGCTTGCCGGATTCTCCCAAGGCGGGGTGATCGCTTCCTTCACCGCGCTGCGCTATGCGGCACCGCTGGCTGGGCTGCTCTGCATGTCGACCTATCTGGCAGCGCCCGCAACATTGGCGGCCGAAATCACCCCCGCAGCCCGCGCGCTGCCCATCTGTTATATGCACGGCATCTACGATGATGTGGTCAAGCTTGCGATGGGGTGGGATGCGAAAAATCAGCTGGAAGCCCTTGGTTTATCGCTCGAATGGCACGAATACCCGATGCGCCATGAG
Source organism: Aeromonas cavernicola (assembly GCF_002795305.1). Lineage (GTDB taxonomy): Bacteria > Pseudomonadota > Gammaproteobacteria > Enterobacterales > Aeromonadaceae > Aeromonas > Aeromonas cavernicola. The sequence goes on along the minus strand of NZ_PGGC01000237.1, from coordinate 487 downwards.
ATTTGCCAACCGCAACTGGCCGACATTCGCCGCTGGCTACTCACCCAGCTTACCGACTGATATGTTTGCTTAAACAGGGTCTGGGTTGGCCGGCCCTGTTGCTTGCAACCACCCGCAACCATCGACCACATCGCACCCTCTGCCAACCGCCTGCCACCTCACCCGCCTTGGCAACTGCCCCTTAGCTCGATGATCCACAACTCTCTCACCATGGCCGGCACCAGCGCCAATGTGACTGTTTTGCAGGTAATTTAGAAGCAAGGGCTTTTACTCTACAAATGTTAAACAAATGTTTAAACAGGTGTTGAAAGTGTCCCCTTTTGGATCAATAGTGAGCCTCGCCCCTGCTGGGGATGAAAGGAGCACCACGCCCCATCAAGTGGGAATAAGGAGATACTCTCATGATCTACCAAGGCGAAACCCTATCGGTCAGCTACCTTGAAAACGGCATCGCCGAGCTGAGGTTTGATGCCCCAGGATCAGTCAA
>NZ_PGGC01000236.1 GCF_002795305.1 Aeromonas cavernicola | reverse complement strand
GAGAAATTCCGCCAGCTGCTGCAGGCCTATCAGATTGAAGCCGAATATGGCAGCCGCCTCGATCATTACGCGGCCGACATCGCACTGGATGGCGCCCCGCGCCGCGTTGATGTGCTGGCGGTCGGCCGCATTGCCCTGCTGGCGATGACCGCTGATCGCAGTCAGGCATGGCGCTGGTCCGCCGAGGCGAAGCAGTGGCAAGCCCTCGACAGCCAGTGGCTCTCCCCCATCGCCGAGGCGATGGATGTGGCCGCTGACAAGAAAGTTCCCCAGTTGCTCAATGTCCCCCTCTCGGTCAGCCGCAGTCAGGAGGCCCAATCATGAGCATCACCATCAAGTGGTTCCCCCTCTTTATTGCCCTCTCCTGCGCAGCCAATACCGCGGTCGCCAACGAGGAGTGGCAGCCGCAGGAACAGGCTCGCGAACAGCAGGCTCAGCAAGATCTGGCGACTGTTGCCAAGGAGCTCGGCACAGCCCGCGCCAGACTGGCCGAGGCCCAGCGCCTGAGCAAGGAGCTGGCAGGCCAATTTGCTAACAACGAGCAGCAGCTGACTGAGCTCAACGCCCAGTGGCAGCAAGCCTCCAGCGACATGAACGAAATCTTCGCGGTCACCCGTCAGGGCGCCAGTGATGCGGTTAAGTTGCTGAGCGAATCCGCCGTCGAGGGTCAGCATCCTGATCGCCTCGTTCCGCTGAAAACCATGGCGCAGGAGAAACAGGTGCCGGATCGCGCCGCCCTCGCCCTGCTGC
>NZ_PGGC01000235.1 GCF_002795305.1 Aeromonas cavernicola | reverse complement strand
CAGCAGCTGGCGGAATTTCTCCGCTTCGCTCACATCCGCACGGGCCAGGGTCGCTTTCAACTGTTCAACCCGTGCCAGCCGATCTTCCTTGCGCAGCGGAATATCCTGTTGCACCAGCTGTTCCAGATCTGCCTGCATCTGCAGCAGTAGCGGGATCAAGCCCTGACGGGTCTCTTGCACCGCTGCCAGCTGCTGGCTCAACTTGCCCAGCTCATTTTGCTGATCGGCCACCAGAGATTGCATGTAGCGGTTGTAAGCATCCAGATCGCGCAGTTGCAGTTGGGCATTTTGCAGCTCCAGCCGTGCGGTAACGGCGGCATCGGCGGCTTTTTCCACCCGCTGCTGGGAGGCTTTTCCGGCGGCAATGCTGCTACTTAATGCGGGCGCGACTAACTCGTCGGCCTGCGCGGCGAAATGAACAACCAAAGGCAATAAGGTCAAACCCCAAAACATCTTCATGATATGAATCTTAACAATGATAATTATTCTCATTATTTCAAAAGGTGGCGGCTGAGGCAATCAGAGGATGGTGTTGAGGTGGTGCTGGCAGAGGAATCGCCAATATCGGCACGTCTAGATTGGCCCTAGCATTGGCCAGAAAATACCAACAACTCATTGAATTAGTTCGTTAAGTCCGTGCTGTCATGTTTGTTTACCATGTTTGTTGGCTTTCGATGAGGTGCCGCCATTGGTTCTCTATGGCATCAAAAGAGGGGCGCGATCCCTCAGCCTAGTCAGGGGATGACGTAGGAATATTCCGGTTATCTCCGGATCGCCATTCAGGCCATGGTTGGCCGCTTGTTCCCGCTTGGGGTCAGTGGGTACAATCGGCCCCTTTCTAC
>NZ_PGGC01000234.1 GCF_002795305.1 Aeromonas cavernicola | reverse complement strand
CACAAGGCGAGCTGGTCACGGGTGGTGCGACTGGCGCGGGAGACCGACGTCGAAAAGCGTTTAAATAAGCGCGAGCTGGCGTACCTTGACAGCGACGAGCTGCGCTCCATGTCGGACAAGGCCCTCGGCGCCCTGCGGGTGGCGGTGGCCCACGATGAGGCCCTGCGCGATGCGCTGCGTCTTTCCGAGGGCAACCGCAGCACCGAGCAGAAGGTCGCTTTCTACGTGCAGGTTTATCGTTACCTCAAGGATCGCATCCGCAACGACATCATTCGCTCCGATGATCCGGTCGAGGCGATCGAAGAGATGGAGATCGAGCTGGCCCGTCTCGCTGACGAGCTCAAGCAGCGGGAAACCCATCTGTCGCTCTCCTCCCACGAGGTGGCGGCCAAGATCACCAACATCATCCGCCGCGAGCAGAACCGCATCCGGGTGCTCAACCAAGGCTTGCAGAATATCGCCTTCGGTCTGGTGCGCGGGGTGCGCCTCAACGTCAATATCCGCGAGGCCCACACCCGTCTGCTGACGGCGCTAGCTGATCAAACCGCCATGCATAACGACCTGTTCGCCGACAAGGAGCTCAGCTTCTCCGAGGCGATGGCCAAGCTGTTCCAGCGCCTCAACCCGCAAGTGGAGCAGGGGGATCGCAGCTATCAGGTGATGGGCGACGTGCTGCTCGACTATCGCAACTATCTGGAGCTGGAGATCGAGGTGCAGCGCGGTGCCGATGGCTGGCTGCGTGCCGAGAGCGGTGCGCTCTCCACCGGCGAGGCGATCGGTACCGGTCAGGCCATCCTGCTGATGGTGCTGATCAGTTGGGAGGAGGAGTCCCGCCGTCTGCGCGGCAAGGATATCGCCCCCTGCCGCCTGCTGTTCCTCGACGAAGCGGCCCGGCTGGATGGCAAATCCATCGCCACCCTGTTCGAGCTGTGCGAGCGGCAGGATATGCAGCTGCTTATCGCGGCGCCCGAGAACATCAGCCCCGAGAAGGGCACCACCTACAAGCTGATCCGTAAAGTGCAGGGCAAGCACGAACACGTCCATGTGGTGGGGCTGCGCGGCTTCGGCTTTAGCGACGACAAGCTGATCGCCTGATCGGTGGCTGGCTCATCCCGACAGGGGATGACGGCTAAATAGGTGAAAGGGCGGTTTGGACCTAATGCCAGTCAGTTAAGCCTGACTGGCATTGTTTTTATTGGCTTTTTGCACCGCATACTTTTGTGGTCTTGCCTTCACACTGCGGGGATAACTCCGCTCCCTTCGCTCCGGTAATACAAACTGCCCCGCCTGCTTATCCAGCTCCGCCACCCGCTTCGGGATACTCCCCGGTGACAGGTACGGCATGCAGCTCAGTTCATGGATGAGA
>NZ_PGGC01000233.1 GCF_002795305.1 Aeromonas cavernicola | reverse complement strand
CAGTGGATAACGCTGGGCCAAGGCGGCCAGCAACCCATGGGTGGCCTCGCTCACCTCGACCCGTGAGCGTTCAGCTAAAAAACCGGCAAAAACGCGTTGCGCCTCCTGCTTAGCACGGGGCTCGGCCATGCCTCCTGCCATCATGGCGAGCTGGATCGCGAGTTGGCGCGTCAGGCTCACATCGTGCTGCCAGTCCGGTTGCTGCTGCAGGGCGGTGCGCTTACATGCCAGCCAGCGCGGTTGGTCGAGCATGGCGGTAGCCAGATATTCGCTGCGCAGGTGATCCAGCATCCACTGTTCCGCTCGCACAATGGCGGGATGGTTATCGTAGAGGGTGTCATCGAGGTCAAATGAGATGGCGGCGACGGGCTGCCAACGACGGTAGAACTGCATAGCCTCTCCTTGTGGTAGTCAGCACCTGATCCGACCTAGCTGCGCCAATGGCCCACACGCTGGTCAGGCTCGTTTAGCTGGCACCCGCTTGGCATTGCTGCAGGTGGGTTTACTCATCTTCTGAGGATGTGGCATCCCGCTTCGCCCGCGGATGGGCGTTGTCATATACCTTGGCCAGATGTTGAAAATCGAGGTGCGTGTAGATCTGAGTGGTGGCGAGATCAGCATGACCGAGCAGCTCTTGCACCGCCCGCAGGTCGCCGGACGATTCCAGCATATGGGTGGCGAAGCTGTGGCGCAGCTTATGGGGATGCACATGGGCATTGAGCGCCTGTTTGTTGCCCCAGCCATCGAGCCGAGCTTGTACCGAACGGGTCGATAAGCGCCGTTTCCGGCTGGAGACAAACAGCGCCTCGGCTTCATCACCGGCCAGCAGTGGCCGCACATTAAGCCATTTGTGCAGCCACTCGACCGCCATTCGGCCGATTGGCAGCACCCGCTCCCGCGAGCCTTTGCCCATCACTTTCAGTTGGCGCTCGTCCAGTTTCACATCCACCAAATTAAGCCCCACCAACTCGGCTAGGCGCAGCCCAGAGGAGTACATCAGCTCCATGATCGCGCGATCACGCACCGCCAGCGGATCTTGCTGGTCGGTGATATTGAGTAACTGGTGCATCTGGTCGACATCAAGATTTTTTGGCAAGGGCCGCCCCTGCTTCGGGGTCACGATCCCGCGGGCGGGGTTGGCCACCAGCTGCCCTTGCCGCACCTGCCAGTCACAAAAGCTGCGTAGCGCAGAGACCTTGGTCGCCAGCGAGCGGGGCGCCAACCCCTCTTTGTGCATCCGCGTCACCAAGCTGCGCACTTGGCTTGCCTCAAGCCGTGACCAATCATCGAGCCCTAGTCTTACCAGCTCGGCAGTCATCGCTGCGAGGTGGGCTTGATAGTTGTTGCGGGTATGGGGGCTGAGTTGACGCTCCACCCGCAGGTATTCGATGAATCCCTGCAGGGGGGCCAGCAGCTGAGACGGCAGCGGCTCAGGGGGGGCGGAGGTCTTTGCTGGCACCTTAGCCATGGGCCAACACGGGTAACCGCTGTTGTAGCAAGCGA
>NZ_PGGC01000232.1 GCF_002795305.1 Aeromonas cavernicola | reverse complement strand
GCGGCAGCCCCGGCAATGGCAGCGGCTGGGGTGGCCGCTTGCCCATCGAGCCAGCGCCAGTGGCCGCCGTCAAACCGCCGGAGCAAATGGCCAACCTGAAATCGGCCGCCCCGGTCTGCGAAATCTGCGAACAACTCGCCAAGGGGGAGCAGGCATGATCCCTGCGTTACCCGACATCACCCTAGCGGCGGGGGAGCGGCTCTATCTGCTGCTCGATGGCGCTCAGCTACCGGCCCTAGAACGGACCCTGTTTGAGCTGATCGACAGTCCCGCCTACCAGCCCATCTACCTCTATGCCCCGTGGGATGGCCTGCGTGAGGCGAGCCCTCTTTTGGTGGCGGCGAATCCGGTGTTGCTGGCGTGGTATCAACAACAGTCCGCCAAGGCCGGTTATCTGCTCAGTAGCTATCTGCCGTTGCTGCCGCTGGCAGAACTCCTGCGGCAGGTGATCGAGGTCGAGAGCCCCTACGGCAGCCGGGTGCTGCTGAAAATGGCGCAGCCGGAGGGGATGGCGCGGCTGCTGGTGGATGACACCCCGCTGTTATGGCAAGGTCTCAATCAGGTGTGGTTACCGGTGCGGCAAAAAATATTACCTAACGGGCCTGTGCATTGGTGGCACAAGCGGGTCAGCGATACCCTAGCCGAGCGGCAAGATGAACGGTTGCGGTTAAACGATCAACAGTGGGCCCGGCTAGGGGAAGTGAGCTGGCTCGATACCCTCGACACCATCGCCCAGCATATGCGCAAGTGGTTTCCGGCCCGCTTGATCCAGCAGGCCAATCAAGCTGAGTGGATTGCCTATTGGGCTGATTGGGCCTACGGGCGCGGCTTTACCAGCGCGGCGGATCTGCTCTCCTTTTTTAATGTGTTGGGCTTTATCGGCACCGAGTGGCATGACGGCAATCAATACCCTGATATTCATGCCCTGATCATCCAGCACTCGGCCCACACCCCCGCACAGCGGATCGCTCACGCGGTCGAATTGGCAGAAACGGCGCACAAAAAACAAGGAGTAGCAGGATGAGTAGCCCAACCCAAGACGCCCTCGCCGCCAGTCACGACGACGCCATGGCGGCCACCAGCTCATGCCCGCTGAAAAAAGGCAAACTACAGTTGCTGCCGGTGCGTTATGGCTTGGTTGAACAGGCTGCCAGCCACCCAGCGGTGGCCAGCCAATATGGCAAGCAGGTGACCTTTCGTCCGATCGGCGCTCGCCTGATCGAGGTCGAATCGTACCTTTACCTCATTCACAGTCAGCGGCCCGACATCCTCCATGTCTACCGGCTGGGGGTGGGTGGCACCGTCAGCAAGCTGGAACAGCAAGCCTTGGCCTCGGCTGCTGGCCAGCAGAGTTATGTCTACCAAGAGTCAGACAAAGCGATTGTGGTGCAGGCGAGCGGCACCATCGAGGTGCTGTATAGCCGCAGCAAAATCTCGCCGAAGTTGCAAAACCAGCTGCTCTACTCCGCCAGTTTGCGCAAAAAAATGATGCAAACCTGCGCGGTCGGCGCGGTGGATTGCCAACAGGGGGGCCGCCACCTGCTGCCGCCCGATCAGCTGGCGACCCAGCTGGCCGATGTCGCGCCCAATGTCAGTGATCATCCCGCCGATGAGCGCTGGTGCTGGTCAAGCGAGCCGCCCCAACAGCAAGCGGTCACCGTGGTCACCAGTCAGATCCTGCCTGCCTATCAGCGCGATGCCATGGTGTTGCTGCTCGATGATCCCATCGGGTTGATGACCGAGCTCTCCCTTGCTCATCACAAGCTGGCCGACCATGAAGAGCAATGGATGAAGCAGGGCGACAACCGGGCCGATTACTTTGCCGCGATCCAGCTGCTGAGCTTGATCGAGATGAGCGACCAGCAGATGTTGAGCGCGCTGGATAAAAGCCCCGATGCGCAATTCAAACAAACACTGAACACCTACAGCGAACAGCATCCCGGCAAGATCACCGCGCAATACGAGCAATATCGGGCGGCCAAGTTACAGGTGAAAAAAGAGGTGTTCGATCAGCAGCTAAATAGCTACAGCGGGCCGACCAGCAAGCAGAGCGCGGCATTTAGCGCCATAGCCAAACAGCAAGATCAGGTGGCACAGCTGGCCGGTGACATTGGCGTGGCACCTGCTGCGCTGCAACAGCTGTTTGATGACACCGTCGACAAGCAACAAGACCTGCACTTTGGCGAATCGACCCTCGGCATCCGCGCCGCTCGCGGTATTTTGGAGCGGATCGACGAGGCCGCCATGCGCAGTTGGCTGGCCTCGGCGCAGCCCCAGCTCAGTCGCTGGCGCGAGGCGTGCGCCCTGCTTGATCGCGAGCGGGTGGCCATGCTGCCCGCCGCATATAGCGCCATGCCGGTCTACGACAAAGAGGTCGTCAGCGCCCTTCAGCAGCGGTTGGCGATCGAGCTGCGCTGGTTGGTGGGCTTGGGGGGCCAGCCCGACACCCAGCAAGAGGCCAGCGCCTTCTTTGCCACCTTGGGTGAGCAAAATATGCAGTTGTGGGTCAGCCAGCACGATCAGATTGCCACCCTAGAGGACTACGAGGCTTGGCAGGGTGATCGCAATAACCTCTACGCTCTGCGCGAGGCATACAAAGCGCTGCAAGACAGTGCCAACAGCCTGCAAGAGTTTCAGGATCTGATGAATGGCCACTATTTTGCCCTGCTCGGCGAGCTGCCCGCAGAGCTGCAAGCTTCGGTCAATGCGCTGGCACCCGAGCTATCGCGCCTGACCCTGACCGAGCTGCGCAGCCATTACGACCGGATGTTGCAGGGGCAGCAGGCCATCGACGGCGCTCTGCGGGGCGTCAGCTCCGGCATCAAAGCGGCGCTGCTTGGCCATGCCCACAACGCCAAGTTAACCCTCGAATTGGGCACCCAAGAGGCTGATTATCAGCAGTGGCTCGGTCGCACCGTCGGTGAGATTGAAAACACGATCCGTGATTATCAACGGGCCGACCAGGACTTTAACGCCGCGAAGCGGGCGGGGCGCAACCCTAAAAATGCGCGCCAACGGCGGGCCAAGGCGGCGCGCCAATTAAGGCAGTGGGGGTTCAGCTTGCTCAGGGCCAGCCGCCCCAGCGCAGGCAGCGCCCCCTCCTCCTCCGGCCATGTGGTGATCAGCGCCCATGGCGCCGATCTGGATCAGGTCAACAATCACCTGATCTTGGCCAGCAAGGCGCTGAGTAATCAGGTGACCTTTGGCAATGCCAGCGGTCAAGCCTTATGGGGCGGCGCCGTCAAGGCGGGCAGTTGGGGCTTGGTGGCGTTGGCGCTCAACCTCAGCAATCTGGCCAAAACCAGCAGCGATCTGGCCCATAAAGAGACCCTGACTGGAGCACAAACATTTGACATTATCTCTGCTTATTTGGGGGCTGGGGCCGCAGGTTTGGCCCTGGGCAGCGAGTTGGCCCGCACCGTCCACTATCGGCGCTGGCTAACTAGCCCACCGCATACCCCGCTAGAGGGCTTTGCCCGGGTGGTGACCTTGGCCACCACCGCCGCAGCGGGTCTAGGTGCGGTGGCTGCTGTGCTAGATGGTGCCAAACAGGTGGCCCAGATCAGCCGCCACTGGCGGCGCGGTGAGTGGGAGCAGCTCACCGCCGCCTTGGTGACCTTGGGCGGCGATGGGCTGGCGGCCTATAGCGGTGGTCAGATTGCGGTGAAGGGCTTTGGTTTAAGTGTGGCGGCCTTGCGCGGTGCCATCACTTGGGAGATCGCCGCAGCGGAAGTGACCGCATTTGCTGCCCGCTTTAACCTGATGACCCTGGCGGCCAGCGCCCTGATCTTTGGCGGCCAACTGGCCTATAACTTTTTCGCCTCGCCGCCCTTAATGCGCTGGGTCAGCGAATGCCGCTGGGGCAAGCCAGCGGGCTGGCTGCTGCCCCACGGCCGCCAGCCGTGGGATTACCCCACCCAGCTGCGCAAATGGCAAGAGGCGATGCAAACTCCCCAGCTGGCGGCCCACTGCGAGCCCGTCTCCCACACTCGCCGCTACCCAACCCACCACCAAGTGATTGAGGTGCCGCAGTTGACCAGCCTGCGGCTGCGGGTGCCGCTGGCCGACCCCCAGCAAATAAGCCTAGTGGCGCTGGTGCACTATCAGGGCCAGTGGCGCGATATTACTCAGGCACTGCGGTCCCATATGGCGATCAGTGACGGTGACCTCGCTAGCCAGCTCGATATCGACTGGCCCCAGTTAAGCGGCGCCGATCGCCAGTTGGGGCTCGGTTACCTGCTGGGGGAGATTAACCTGACTCAGGTGCGCTGGCTCAATCTGGCGGTGGCGATCACCACCGCCGAGGGGCAAACCCTGTTTGATGAACAAGGGGGGCTGCGTTTCTCCCTCGATCTTAAGGCGGTCAGTGGCTTAGAGCCGCAAGAGGGGGAGCCCGGCTGGTATCAGCTCGAACCGCTGGAGGAGGGCGATAACTTCGCCTACCAAAAGGAGCGCTTTATGCCGCTGCTGCAACCGCTGCTCGCCCCCCCAACCCTCTAAAGGCGGCCGAGTAATCCAGTAAGACCCATTACCGAGTGAGTAAGGATCATTATGAGTCAATCCCCCTTCCCCTTTTTTGCGGGGCAGTCCCATCAAACCGGTTTAAGTAACAAGCTGGTGCTAAGCCCCTTGCCGGTGGCCACCAATGTGACCGCCGCCCGCCGCGCCGACTGGCTCACCACCAAGCGGCCCCACTATATCGAGCTGGGCGGCGCCGGCGGCACCCTCTTTCAAACCCAAATGATGTATATGTTCTGGTTATTTGGTCTTGCCATCTTTGCGGCTACATTTTGGGGGCCAGGTGATCTTAAAGGAGGGCTCAGTCATGGTCAGGGCTGGGCTGGGGTCTGGGAGCAGCTCTATATCGAGGTCTGGGTTGGCCCCAGCCAATGGGTCAGGGAGTTTAGCTGGTTGAACCTTTTTATGGTGATTGTCGGTTTAAGTGTCGGTCCCGGTATGGCGCTGTTTTTAA
>NZ_PGGC01000231.1 GCF_002795305.1 Aeromonas cavernicola | reverse complement strand
GCCTTCATAAACAGCCCCTGCGCGAAGAGGGCTTTATCGCCCAGCGCTACCGCTTCGATGGTACCGTCACCGTGGTGGATGCTGGGCATATCGAGCAGCAGCTAGCAGCCCAGTATGAGGCGGTAAAACAGGTGGCGATGGCGGATCTGCTGGTGGTGAGCAAGGGGGATCTGGTGGAGGACGAGCAGCTGGCGCGGGTCGAAGCCCAGCTGGCAGCCCTCAATCCAGCGGCCCCGATCGAGCGGGTTAGCAACGGCGAACTGTCGCCAGCGGTGCTGGAGAAGCTCGGCGCCTACAACGAAGCAGCCGGACGTGATGTGCGCCAGCTGCTGGCTTGGTTGCGCACCGAATCCCCCAAGCAGGGGCTGGCCTCGCCGATGCAGCCGAAGATGAAGCCGTTCGCCGCCAAGGTGGGCACCGCTGCGCCCACCCATTTCGAGCATGGCAACATCGAGAGTTTCTCCCTGCGTATTGGCGAACCGCTCAAGCCCTCTCGCCTGCTGGCTGCCATCGATGCGGTGCAGGCGCAGTATGGCGATGCCCTGCTGCGGCTTAAGGGGATTTTGCAGCTGGAGGGCGAGAGCCAACCGGTGGTGATCCACGGCGTCCATGGCCAGCTCTATCCGCTCCAAGCATTGGGGGACTGGCCAGAGGGCAAGGCCCAGTCTCGGCTGGTGTTTATTGTCAAAAGCCAAGATAATGCTGGGATCGAGCAGCTATTTATGGCAACCCTCACCGCCCCCGAGCCCACCATGGAAGAGCGGCTCAAGGCGATGCTGGGCCAGCCCGATCACTGATGTTGCCGGTCTTGGCCATCACTCAAGTCCGCCGATACAGCGCCCTGATGAACGACGCCCTGATCGACAGCATGGTGGTGGCGACGGGTGAGCAGTAAAAATGCCACCGGCACAAAGTAAAACGAGAGCAGGGTCGCCAACGCGGTGCCCCCCGCCATCGCAATAGCAAAGGGGGGCCAGAAGCCGCCGCCCCCCATTAATAGCGGGATAAACCCACCCACCGTGGTGATGGTCGTCGAGACAATGTGGCGGCTGCAGTCGGCTACCAGACTGCAAATTTGCTGCAGATCACCACGCAAGGCCCGCGGGTCGGCCTGCAATTCAGCCAGAATCACGATGGCCGCATTGATAGCCAACCCCATCAGCCCCAACAGGGCAATGATCACCGTAAATCCGAACGGGTAGCCCAATAGCCAAACCCACAGCAGGCCGAGCCCCGCCGACTGAATCGCCACCAAGGTGACTAGCCCAGCCAGCCGAAACGAGTTGAAGCTAAGCACCAACACCGCCACCAGCAGCACGGCGACCAGACTGACATGGGCCATCAGATTGCCAACTGACTCATCCCGCTTAGCCGCTTCCCCGCCAAACTCCAGCCGATAGCCCGGCGGCAGTGCCAGTGAGCTGGTGGCCAACCTCTCTTTGACTTGTTCCAACACGGTCTGTGGCAGCACGCCGACCGCTAAATAGGCTTCCAGCACATTGATTCGCTCACCATCACGCCGGCTGATCTCACCCCAACTGGGCAGTAACTCAGGGCTAGCCAACGCCCGCAGCGTCAAGTTAGCTGCGCCAGGCTGGCCGCTGCTAGCCAGGGCCAGCGGTATATTGAGCAGAGCATCGGGATCTTGCCGCAAAGGCTCAGCCAACCGCACCCGCACGGGAATTGACTCGGTGCCCTCCAGCACAGTGCCACCTAGCTTGCCATCCAGTGCCCCTGCCAACCGAGCGGCCACCTCGGTCAGGCTCATGCCGGCCAGTTGCGCGGCTCCTTCATCGACCTGCAACCACAGCGTGGGCGCGCCAGCCTGTAAGGTGGCCCGGGTTTGCACCACCGCTGGGGTATTAGCAAGCAGACTACGCATCTCCTCCCCTAGGCGATGCAGCTGTTCAAGGTCAGGGCCAAACAAGCGCAGTTCGATAGGGGCGTTAAAGGGCGGCCCCTGTTCCAACTTACGCACCAAAATTTGCGCTTCGGGAAACCTTGCATCTAGCTGCTGCTGCAGTTGCGGGATAAGCCGTGCGGCGGCATCGGCATCCTGCAAGGTGATCATCCCTTGGGCATAATCGGCCCGCCCCTGCTTTCTGGGCACTAGGTTGTAATAAAAACTGGGGACATTGTCGCCGACCACCCAATCTTGGCGTACCAGTTCAGGCAGGCTGGCCAGCTCGGCGGTGAGCGCCATGGCCAGCTCACGGGTCCGCGCCAAACTCGCCTGCGGGGAGAGGCTGGCTTCGATGTGGATCATGTCCCGATCAGCCGGCGGGAAGAACTGTTCGGTAAGGCGGCCCGCCGCCCAGAAACCGAGCAGTGGCAGTAGGCTGACCAGCAGCAGGGTAGGTAAGGGATGAGCCAGCGCCCAGCTAATGCTCTGCTCAAAATGGGCGCTGAGGCGCGGCAGATGGAGACCATCTTGATACCAGCGCCCCCCTTGTTGCTCACCAATCCAGCGAGCGGCCACGGCGGCCACCAGGGTGTGGGCGATCAGGTAAGAGCCCAGTAGCGAGCAGATCACCGCCCAAGCGATACCGCCGACAAATTCACCCGCAGGGCCCGGCATCAAAATGATCGGCATAAACGCAAGCATGGTGGTGAGGGTGGAGCCCAGCAGCGGCAGCCACAGATGACCAATGGCCTCAAGGGCCGCAGCCACCCTGGCCATGCCGTGGCGGCGCTGATACTGCACCCGATCCGCCATCACAATCGCGTTGTCCACCATGATCCCGAGCGCCACCACCAGCCCCGTGACGGACATCTGGTGAATGGGCAAATTGATCAGGTTCATGCAGGCAAATGAGAACGCCACGGTCAGCGGCAGTGACAACGCCACAATGATGGCCGCCTTGACCCCCAAGGTCACCAGCAGCACCGCCACAATGATGAGGAAACCCTGCACAATGTTGAGCAGCAGGGTATCGAGCCGCTGGTCGGTATAACGCTGCTGGTCAAAGCTGGTGACGAGGCCGATATTATCCGGCAAATCCCGCTGTAATTGGGCCAACATGGTGTCGACCCGCGCCGACCAGAGGTCGATGCGGTGATCCTGCGCCATCCGCAGACCGACCACCACCGCCCGCTCACCGTTGGCAAAGGCCAGTTGACTCTCCGGTTGATGCAGGGTGCGTTGCACCTCTGCCAGATCGCCAACACGCAGGGTTTGACCCTGTTCCCCGGTGCGTAGCGGGATCTGGCGGATCCGCTCCAAGCTATCGAGGGCGCCACGGATCTCCACCTGAAAACGATGATCGCGCCCCTGCAACTCACCCGCAGCCACCTTGGCATCCGCACCACTCAGGGCTTGGGCCAGCTGCGCGCTGCTCATGCCGCTGGCACTGAGCGCTAGTGGATCGAACCGCACTTCGATCTCCTCTTGCGGCGCACCGACCCGTTCAACGTATTCGGTACCCGGCAGCTGACGTGCTCGACGCTCCAGCTCTGCACTGTAGCGAGCAAGGCGATCCAGCTGTACCGTACCGGGGCCACGCCAGACCACATTAACCAAGCGGGTGAAGGGGTAACCCTTCTCGTCATCCAGCTTAGGTTCGCTGGCACCACGTGGCAGATCGGCGGTGAGATCGGCTAACCGATCTCGCACTCGTGACCAGACCGGCTCAACATCGCTGACCTCATCCTTGAGCTCCAAATTGATGATGGAGAGGCCGGGGCGAGAGCTTGACTCAATCAACTTGATCTCGCTCTGGGCCCGCAGCCGGTTCTCGATAGGTTCGCTGACCAGCGCCTCCACCCGCTCGGCACTGGCCCCAGGAAAGTGAGTCACCACACTGGCAAAGCGACTGGTGAGCTGGGGATCTTCGGTTCTGGGTAATATTTGCAACGCCGCGAGCCCGGCCGTCAGTAGTAGGGCGATCGTCAACAGCTGCAACCGACCATTATTGATAAAAGGGCGGATCATGGCTGCGGCTCCTGCTGCGCTGGCGACAGGCCACTGCGTGCCGCCAGCGTCACCCGCTGGCCCGGCACCAGTTTATGCAGACCATCGCGCACCAGCTGCTCTTGTCCGCTGAGGGCGCCAGTGACCCAAGCGCGTTTGCCATCTTGCTGTAGCAAGGTGACATCTCGGCTCACCACTTGGGGGGGAGTCTCATCGCTGAGCAGATAGAGGGTCCAGCTGCCCCGCAGTCCCTGAGTGAGCGCAGTGAGCGGTACCTCATAGGCACGGGTAGGCTCGTTGGCTTGATAGATCAGCGTGATTAACTGCCCTGCCGCGAGCGGCTGGCTACCGTTGGTCAGTTGGAAGCGAGCGGTGCGAGTATGGGTTTGCCCATCCACCTGAACGCCCAAATTGAGCAAGCGCCCCTCCAGCACCAACTCGCCACTTTGCAGGG
>NZ_PGGC01000230.1 GCF_002795305.1 Aeromonas cavernicola | reverse complement strand
ATCGTCAGATCAACGCCGCCTGCTGCGCCAAACGGTGCAAATTCTGATACCCCAAGGTGGCGTAAGTAAGCGGATGGGCTATCGCCGGGTCCTGCTCGGCCTCCACCACCAGCCATCCCTGATAACCATTGGCCTTGAGCAGTGGCAACAGCGCCTCATAATCGACGCCCCCATCCCCCGGCACCGTGAAGACCCCTGCCAGCACCGCATCTAAGAAGCTGAGCTTGCGATTTTTGACGTCGGCCAGCACTTGGCGGCGCACATCTTTGCAGTGCACGTGGTTAATACGGCCGCCCCAGCGGGTGGCGAGGGCCACCGGATCAGCACCGGCAAAGGTAAGGTGACCTGTATCGAGCAACAGCCCCACCTCTGGACCGGTATGACGCATCAGATTATCGATGTCAGCTTCGCTCTCGATCATCGTCCCCATGTGATGGTGATAGGCAATCTGCACCCCTTGGCGCTGGGTATAGCGGGCAAACTCGGTTAACTTTTCGCCATACTCTGCCCAGCGCAGGCTGGGGAACAGCGGCCGCAGATGAACCGGCGTCTGCTGCTCGCCGTGAATGCAGTCCGTCACCTCGGCAAATACCATCACGGTGGCGCCGAGTTCGCGCAGCAAGGTCAAATGGGGCTGCACTGCGGCGATCTCTTGCTCGACGCTGCGGGTCAATAAACGGCCGGAGTACCAGCCGGAAACCAGCTTGAGCTGCTCGCGCGCCAATATCGGCCCCAGCTCGCTGGCAGTGCGGGGAAATTTATTGCCCAGTTCAAAGCCCGCAAATC
>NZ_PGGC01000229.1 GCF_002795305.1 Aeromonas cavernicola | reverse complement strand
GGCGACATTAGATCGCCATCACGCCCGTCCATCACCTATGCCCATTACCTATCGCTACCACTCAGGCACCATTGCCGATCCCCATCCGATAGCCCCGATATAAGGTGCTAACGATGCACGAGGTCATGGACGGTTTGCCAGAAGGCCTCGATCAGCGGCCCAGTGCTGTGGGGGGGGCGGATCAGGCCAATGGTCCAACAGGCTTCTGGTTCAGTGAGGGGCAGGGTCAACACATCGGGGTGGGCAATGGTGGTGGAGGAGGGGACCAGAGTCCAGGCGATCTCTGCCGCCGCGGTGGCAACACCGGCGGCGAAGTCGTTGACGTACTGGATATCGCGAAAACGCAGCCCGCTCTGGGCCAGATAGTTCATCAGGTGATCATAAAACGAGGGGGCCTTGTCGCGGCGCAAGATGGCCAGCGGCTGATCCACCAGATCGGCCAAGCTGCCGACAGCGTGGTAACTGGCAGGGAGCACCGCCACAAAATGGGCCTCGATCACCGGCAGGGCGTGCCACCCCTTGGGGGCCGGTAGGCGGCAAAAGCCCAGATCGAGTTTGCCATCACTGAGTGCCAGCAGCTGATGGTGAGTGGAGAGATCGTTAAGCTCAATGGTCACCTGCGGCCGGGTGGCCCGAAAGCGAGCAAGGGCAGCGGGCACCAAGATGTTGGTGGCGACGCCAAAACCGATGCGCAGGGTGCCGCTATGGCCTGCCAGCACCTCACGGGCCGTGCGCGCGAGTTGCTCGCTCTGGGCGATCAGCGCGCAGGCATCCTGATAAAGGGCACGACCAAGCACGGTCAGGCGAGTCGTGTTGGCACTGCGCTCGAACAGCGGCCCCCCTAGCTCCTGTTCTAATCGCCTAATCTGTTTACTGAGGGCTGACTGGGTAACGTGTTGGCGCACCGCCGCCTGACCAAAGTGCAGCACCTCGCCGAGGGTCACGAACGCCTTGAGATCCCGTAGTTCCATCATTCCCCCTGGGAATATGATATGGGTTTATTTGTCATTGGACGGAATTTTAGAACTGTTCGATGCTTATGCCAATTCAATGGCGAGCGCCATTCACCGCAGCAGGAGCAACACCAGATGCATCACCACAAACTCAAAGACTTACCGCACGATTTTCTCTGGGGCGCCGCCTCCGCCGCCTATCAGGTGGAAGGGGCGTGGGACGCCGATGGCAAGGGCCCCTCGGTGTGGGATCTGTTCACCAAGCTGCCGGGCAAAACCTTTGAGGGGAGCAACGGTGATGTGGCGGTGGATCACTACCACCGCATGGCAGAGGACGTGGCGCTGATGGCTGAGATGGGGCTTAAAGCTTATCGCTTCTCGGTGAGCTGGCCGCGTATCTACCCCACTGGCCGAGGGGAGGTGAATGAGGCGGGGCTTGCCTTTTACGAGAAGCTGATCGACACCCTGTTGGCCCACCAGATCGAGCCGGTGTTGACCCTGTATCACTGGGATCTGCCGCAGGCGCTGCAAGAGGAGTACGGCGGCTGGGAAGATCGGCGGATCATCGCCGATTTTGAACTTTATTGCGTAACCCTCTATCAGCGCTTTGCTGGCAAGGTGAAGTACTGGGTGTCGCTTAACGAGCAGAACTACAACCTGACTAACGCCTATCAGCTTGGCACCCATCCGCCCGCCGTGCAGGATCGCAAGCGCTTCTTTGCCGCCAACCACATCGCGTTTCTGGCCAATGCCCGAGTGATCAAGGCGTTTCGCCAGCATGTACCCAACGGCCTGATCGGCCCGAGTTTTGCCTATTCCCCCGCCTATCCGGCGTCGTGCGACCCTAAAGACATGCTGGCTTACGAGAACGCTGAGGAGTTCAACAACCTCTGGTGGCTCGATGCCTACTGCTTTGGCCGCTACCCACAGGCGGCGCTCGCCTATTTGCGGGAAAACGGCGAGGCACCCGAGATCCTGCCCGGTGATTTGGCGCTGCTGCGCGAGGGGACGCCTGACTACATCGGCGTCAACTACTACTACACCCTGACCTACACCGATAACCCCTTGGGCGGTCAGACCTTGCAGCGGATCAACACCACCGGCAAGAAGGGCACTACGCCGTCCAGCGGCATCCCAGGCCTTTACAAGACGGCGCCCAATCCCCACCTTGAGACCAGCAACTGGGACTGGGCCATTGACCCGACGGGAATGCGTATCGCCCTGCGTCGCCTCTCCTCTCGCTATGGTTTGCCGTTGATGATCACCGAGAACGGCCTTGGCGAGTTCGACAAGCTGGAGGCGGGCGACAAGATCAACGATGAGTACCGCATCGATTACCTGCGCAGCCACGTGGTGGCCTGCCAAGAGGCGCTGCAAGATGGGGTCGAGCTACTTGGTTACTGCGCCTGGTCGTTTACCGACATTCTGAGCTGGCTCAATGGCTACCAAAAGCGCTACGGCTTCGTCTATGTCGAGCGGGATGAGCGGGGCGGGTCGCTGCGGCGGATCAAAAAAGCGAGTTTTCACTGGTACAGTCAGCTGATCGCCAGCCAAGGCAAGCAGCGCTAATCACGTCCGGACGTGGCCGATGATCTGCCATCAATCATCGGCCTCAACCGTCAACCAAAACGGGCCTGATCGGATGATCAGGCCCGTTTGCATGGAGCACTAAGGCCTATCAGCGGCGAGCCAGCCGAAAGCGCACGCTGCGCGACTGACAAGGCGCCAGCTCGCCAAACTCGCCAGCGGCCAGTGCAAGGGGCAGGGGCTGTTCGTCCATCCGCACTGCTTGCCAGTCGCTCAAGCTGTGCTGGCTGGTCACCTTGCCTCCCTCCAGCACCGCCTGCTCGCTCGGGTTGTAGACTCGGATCACCAGCGCCGCTTCATCCTCGGCTTTTTTCAGGGCGCTTAGCACCGGACCGGACGGATCCATGGTGAGCAGGCTGAAGTGGCGCGGGGTGGTGAAGCTTGCCTTGTTGAGCTTCATGGCATCGAACGGGATCTTGTTGTAGCAGCGCACCGGGGTGAGGTAGCTGCGCGCCGCTTGCATCACGTTGGCGCTGAGGTGATCACCGGCAAACGCCAGCAGGCTGAAACGGCAGCTTAGCTTGCCGCGCACCTGAGAGTCCGGGGTAGGCAGCTTGATGCCGGATGGGCGACCCGGGCGCAGCAGCAGTTCCTCTTTGCCGAGTACGCCGACCCCGCGCAGCAGGGTGAGTGCCAGGGTGTCGCACTGCTCACCGATCACTTCAAACTCGCGCAGACCATCGCTCAGTACCGCCAGCCCCTGCTTGCCATCTTGCAGGGCGACGAAGTTCATCAGCTGCCAGACCGCAATGGGGGCCTCTTTCCACCCTTCTGCCTCCCAGTTCGCCATGGCGCTGTCGCGGGTGGGGCGGGTAATGCAGCCAAACTGGTTGTCAGAGACCACTGTGTCGCTCGGGAACGGGGTGGGGATCAGCACTCGCACCCTGTGGTCATCGGCCTGATTGTCGAGCGCCAGCTCGATGTCTATGCGCGGACTCTGGTGCGCAAGCGTGATGCGGCAGGTGACATCAAGGTGGCCGCTGCACTGGCGGTTGGCCCGCTCGGCGAGGTTGGCCGGCACGGCCATGCGAAGCTTGAGGGTGGCGATGCTCTGCCACGCCTGATGGGTGACCTCGCGGGTGACTGCAAACTCGGTGGAGTAGCGCAGCCACTCGTCCCGCGATGGCGAGTAGTCATACTCGTCGCCATCATCGGAGCCCTCTTCCAGCGTGAGTACCTGATCAAATTTGGTGCCGCGCAGCTTGTCCTGGATCTGCAAGGTGCCGTTGTCGTTGAGGGCGATGCGGTAAAAATCGTTCTCCAGCAGCTCGCCGCTGGCCGTCACCGGCTGCTCCAGTCCCGGCTGGTTGCCCTCGATATGGAGGGTGCAGTAGCCCATGGCCGGCAGCGGATGGCAGAGCTGGATGTCGTACTCCATAAAGGGTTCGTAGTTGCCGTAGTGCACGATCTGCCTGTCCACCAGACCCGGGTCAATCTCGCGCTTGGCGCGGACAAAGTAGGGGATCGACTGGCCCGCCTCATCGCGCAGGGCAAAGGATTGGGCGCGAATGCGGATGCTGGTGTTGATCACCTCCTGACGGGGGA
>NZ_PGGC01000023.1 GCF_002795305.1 Aeromonas cavernicola | reverse complement strand
TTGTTTGAGCCAACTATACAGGACGGTCTTGCTGACGCCCTCCTGGCGAGCAAGCTCAGCGACAGACATGTTGATAGGAGGCAACAGCTTCTTGAGCAGTGCGGATTTATGTTCATCAGAATAGCGAGTCATCGAACCCTTCTTCCGCCCCCGGTCTTCCATTTAGCGTGATCTGTTTAGGCGACAACTATCCTGACACCGGGGGGGATTCAGGCCAGTTTGTTGCTCTAGCAGACCTTCCAGTACAAAGATGGAATCACGCAATGTGCCAGGGACGACGATGCCATGAAAGCCGGAGAACTGATCCGAGACAAAGTTGTACCAGGTAATGCCACGACTGGAGCCAAAGTATTTCCGGTTCGGCCCGGCATTGATAGTGCGGATGGGCGTGACAAACCGCATGCCATCAGCAGAAGCCACCTCGCCGCCGCCCCACTTCCCAGGTAGGGGTAATGCGGATTGGTAGTCCACCAGTTTGGCGTTTGCCTTCACCAGCGTCTCTGCCCGCAGGTAATTTTGCTTGACCCAGTTCAATCGGTGTCTGGTCAATGCAGGTACCTGGTGCTTGGATTTGACCCCATAGGTCCAGACACTTTTTCCCGCTTAGGGTTGTGATACCCGACTACGCAGAAATTCCCGGGGTGAACGGTATCCTAAGGCGCTGTGCGGGTGGTGCTCGTTGTAATGCTCGAACGCGATAGCTAAATTGCCTACCGCAGTCCAGCTATCTTGTTTTGGCATCATCTCGATATAGTCGCGTTTCATCGTCTTGACGAAGCTCTCCGCTATACCGTTGCTCTGTGGGCTTCTCACCGCAGTCGTTCTGGGCTCCAAACCGATTTCTCTTGCAAACGCACGGGTCTCATGGGCACGATACGCCGAGCCATTATCAGTCAGCCACTCTATTGGGGATGTAGGCAATACATCCCCAAAGCGACGTTCGACAGACCTCAGCATGACATCTTGCACCGTGTCACTGTCATAACCCCCGGTACTGGCAGCCCAGTCCAAGGTTTCCCTGTCACAACAGTCCATGGCGAACGTGACTCGTAGTTTTTCACCGTTATCGCAGCGAAACTCGAAGCCATCCGAGCACCATCGCCGATTGATCTCTTTGACTGCGACACGCCCCTTATGTGCCCGCTGGGTCAAGGGTGCAGCCGGTTTTCTTTCCAGCAGCAGGTCATGCTCTCTCATGACGCGATATACCCGTTTGGCGTTTACTACAGGCTGTCTTGTTGCCTCTGACTGACGCCGTAACAGCGCCCAGACCCGGCGATAGCCATAGGAGGGAAGTTCTGCCATCGCCTCCATGATACGGCCAAGTAAGGCTGCATCATCACGCTGGCGATGATGACGACCATCTTGCCAACCTGGTTTGCGATGAACACGAACGGATAGCTGCGCACGCGATACATTAAGGGCCTGGCTCACAGCACTTAATCGTCGTCCCCCGGCAACAAGGGCGCATGCGCAATCCATTTTTTTGCTCGACCATACTCCACGGCTTCTTTGAGGATCTCGTTCTCCATGGTCTTCTTCCCGAGCAGACGCTGGAGCTCTCGGATCTGCTTGATGGCAGCAGCCAACTCGGAGGCTGGAACAACATCCTCACCGGCGGTGATCGCCGTTAGAGACCCATCCTGGAATTGCTTACGCCATTTGAAAAGCTGGTTGGCGTTGACGTCGTGCAAGCGAGCGACATGAGAGACGGTCATTCCGGGCTCAAAGGTCTGCTGCACGATGGAGATGGGGTCAGTTTGGATATCGAAAATTATTGTACGTTAAGTCTGAATTTTGACCTAAACTTATTGATTATCCCGGTATAGTGCCTGAATTCGACATATTTGAGAACAGCTGTATCCGGTGGCCTCAGAGGTTTCACGGATACTCAGTTTTTTCACCTGTCGGTAG
>NZ_PGGC01000228.1 GCF_002795305.1 Aeromonas cavernicola | reverse complement strand
CCGACGTGGTCACCGGTTACGCGACCTACGCCGGGGTTAACCCCGATCAGGTGTTGGTTAGCCGTGGCGCCGATGAGGCCATCGAGCTCTTGATCCGCACCTTTTGCGAGGCAGGGCAAGACCAGATCCTGATCTGCCCCCCGACCTACGGCATGTACGCCATCAGTGCCGAAACCTGTGGCATTGGCATCGTCGAGCTGGCGCTGACCGCCAACCGCCAGCCAGACTGGCCCGCTATCGCCGATCGCCTCAGCGATGTGAAACTGGTGTTTCTCTGCTCCCCTAACAACCCCACCGGCGATCTGGTGGGCCGCGATGGCTTGATCACCCTGCTAGAGCAGGCCCAAAATCGGGCCATCGTGGTAGTGGATGAGGCTTATATCGAGTTCTGTCCCGCCGCCACCGTGGTGGATCTACTGGCGCGCTTCCCCAATCTGGTGGTGACCCGTACCCTGTCCAAAGCCTTTGCTCTGGCGGGTATTCGCTGTGGTTTTACCCTGGCCCACCCTGATCTTATCGCCATGCTGGCCAAG
>NZ_PGGC01000227.1 GCF_002795305.1 Aeromonas cavernicola | reverse complement strand
GTTGCTGAAGACCCCCTCTTTGAAAAGAGGGGGTCTTCAGCAACCAGCCAGCAACTGGGGAAACCTGTCGGTCTGCGGTTTTTTCATGACCAGAGAAAGTCAGAAACGATAGTCAAGGCGCAGCGACGACTCGTCGTCAGTGACTTTCAGTTCGACTTGTAACGGAATGGTCTTGTCGACCGGACTAAGCTGTACTTTTACCCCATCTCCTCGGAGCTTAATGGCTGTCTGCATACCACCCGCCTTGAATTTGACTCTGGGCTTGTAGCGTTCAAAGGAGAGACTGACGCCCTTTTCCGGAGTCAAGTTAAGTTGCTGATAAGAGGTGACCCGCTGATTGCCGTAGTTGTCCGTTGTGACCTCAATCCCAAAAGAGAGGGGCTTAGGGGCTTTGAGTAGGTCATTAGTATCCAGGGTGGAGCGCCATACCTCATGGCGAGGTTGATTTTTCTGCTGATGGTGCAGCGGAGTATGGGCTGGCGCTAGTGTTTCAAGCGCTATCCCTTGTGCACTCCATATCAGGTTACCTAACAAGATACTCAACCATGCGGCACGCATAGCGGTTCTCCTCATCAGCCTCTGTATTGAACATAGACTGCAACCGACCGCAGCGGAAGTATCTAACCGGTATAAAAAAGGAGCTAATACTCCTAATGCCTGTCAGTTAAGCATCTTTGTGACTCAATACTCGGAACCTCTTTTGACCTACATTCTCCAGCCCTTAGGCGATCGCCTTCTTCCCCCTTGAACAACAACACTACCTGCCAGCGGCAACGATCCTGACGCATCACGCGCTCTGTTGGCCATGCCTCCCGTGGCACATTGGTCATTCAGGTGCAACATCGCTTCTCCTCAGCAAGCAAGATAGGCACGGTCGATGTCACCCACATCTGCCAGCCGCTGCCGGTTTGGCTGAATAAACGTAACCGTTCACCGAGAGTGGCTTGACAGGAAAAAAGAGACGATCGTCTCTTGATCCGCCTTTGCCTCTTGCATGATCCCGCTCGTGTTGCATCATCACTGGCATGACCAAAAAGCACCCGACACCGGCCGTTAATTCACTCACCCTCGAACAGGCCCACGAGCTGATACATAAGCTGCTGGACCGTATTACCGAGTTGGAGGACCGCCTCAATCAGCACAGTGGCAACTCTTCCAAGCCCCCCTCCAGTGACGGGCCGGGAAGCACGCCATCTGCCCGGCTGCGTCCGGCTTGCGGTAAAAAACGTGGCGCCCAGCCTGGCCATAAAGGCCAGCGGCGGG
>NZ_PGGC01000226.1 GCF_002795305.1 Aeromonas cavernicola | reverse complement strand
TGCCCAAGATCGTGAGCATCTGTTCAACGCCCCGATCATCGACGCCTGTCGCCGTGGCGAGATCAGCCAAGACGCCTATCTCGCCTTTTTGGCGCAAGCTTACTACCACGTGCGCCACACCGTTCCACTCTTGATGGCAACCGGCGGCAAGCTGGGGCAGGAGTATGAGTGGGTGCGCGGCGCCATTGCCGAGTACATCGACGAGGAGTACGGCCATCAGGAGTGGATCTTAAATGACATTCGCGTCTGTGGCGGTGATGCCGAGGCGGTCCGCCACGGCCAGCCGGGGCTGCCCATCGAGCTGATGGTGGCCTTCCTCTATGACCAGATCCAGCGCGGCAACCCCATGGGTTTCTTCGGCATGGTGCAGGTGCTGGAAGGCACCAGCGTGGCCATCGCCCTCACCGTCGCCGACCAACTGAAAAAAGGGCTGGGCCTGCCACCACAGGCGATGAGCTACTTAAGCTCCCACGGCGCGCTGGATCAAGAGCACCTCACGTTCTTTGCATCTCTGATGGACAGGGTCGACAGCCCGGCGGATCAGGCGGCCATCATCCACGCCGCCAAGGTGGTCTACCGTCTCTATGGTGAGATGCT
>NZ_PGGC01000225.1 GCF_002795305.1 Aeromonas cavernicola | reverse complement strand
CACAAATAGGCCACAAAAAATCAAAAATCTCCCGAAGCTGTTCAGTGTTGTTTGAAAATGACCCCATGTCGATTATTTTTGCTCACTCATGATCTCGCCCTGTTGGGGTAGTAGTGGATGTGGTGCCGCTCGCCCTGCTCGTTTTCCAGCTCGCTTAAGAACAACTTGGCGTTGTCGTAGCGGTATTTCAGCTCGCTGCCATCGGGGTTGATGCGCCGACTGACCAAATGCAGGCCGGGGTGGTATTCGTAGCGGGTCTCGCGCCCCTGCTCGTCCCGCTCGCGGGTCACTTTGCCGTAGGCGTTGTACTCAAACTGGCGCACCCCGCCACCGGGCAGCTGTACCGCCTGCAGCCGGTCGGCACCGTCCCACTCATAGCGGGTCACCCCACCGCGCGGGTCTTGCCGCACAATCTGGCGGCCCCGCTCGTCGTAACGCCAACGGGTCAGGGTGCCATCCGCCCCCTTCTCTTCCAACAACTGGCCCAGCCGGTTCCAGCTCAGCTCAATTCGGCTGCCATCCGGCTGCACCAAGGTCGCTAACTTGCCTTGGCCTGTGTAGGTGTAGTGAAAAATAAAAGAAAAAGGTCAGGAAGTTATTTACTCCTGACCTTTGAAATATCCAAATTGTGAAAGAGCGTAATATTAATTAATTCGAGAAAGCCTGATTACGCTACGCTAATCGAGCCTACGGACCTGCCTTCGTGTAAAAAACGAGCGAATTAACAGTCATCGGTCAAACTCACGCCATATTTTCTCTTTCAAATTGTTTAATTTTTCATTTTCACTCACTCTTTCTTCAAAATCATCTCTCCATATATAAAAGTCAGAGAAGCTAC
>NZ_PGGC01000224.1 GCF_002795305.1 Aeromonas cavernicola | reverse complement strand
CGTTGAGCTCCACGAGTAATTGATTGGTGCCTTATTCGAAAGGGATCATTTCAATTGATTGGAGGCGTTTGCCAATTATTTATGTGCTAATCAGTGCACTGAAGTGTGGCTCTACGAAGTCCCCAGTGAGAGATCATCGCCACATCATTTTGGCATCTGGGACGAAGCTAGGCATGAGTCACCTGTTGTTGTCAAGTAAAAGTTGCCACGGTTTTATAAGCAGCCCAATCAGTTAAGATTCTTTTGGTTGCAAACCCCCGTTGTAGTGAGGGGGACAATTGTTGCTTTAATAGCCCATCAAATCCTCACTGATCCCCCCCCTGGCATCGACCACATTTTTGTAGCCATGCTCAGGACCCCATTCACTTTTCAACCTACGAAATAGCCGCTCCATCGGTGCGTTATCCCAGCAATTCCCTCGTCGACTCATGCTCGGATTTATCCGATACCGCCATAACAGTTGTTGATATCGGCGACTGCTGTAATGGCTGCCCTGATCAGAGTGGAACATCACGCCCTGTGGTTGTCCCGGTTGCTCATAGGCCACGGTCAGGGCCTATGAGAAGACCATTATGGGACGCGAGCGAGAACTACCATCCAATCGTTTTTCTGGCAAACAAATCCATTACTACCGCCAGATAGCCCCAGCGTTGGCCAGTCCAGATGTACGTCACATCGCCTGTCTCTTATACACATC
>NZ_PGGC01000223.1 GCF_002795305.1 Aeromonas cavernicola | reverse complement strand
GGGTTCGCCGAACGCTACACATGATGTGGGGGGAATTGGTGGGGGTCGGGCTGGTATCGGTCCTCTCCGTACTTGGGGTCGCGGCGATCATGCTCAATTACCCTGCCCTCTTTAGCGCGTTCAAGTATGTGGGGGGGGCTTATTTGGTATGGCTTGGCATCCAGATGTGGCAAGCAAAGGGCAAAATGGCCATTCCCACCGATATATCGACGGCTCAGCAGACGGGGGGGATGGCGCTCGCCGCTCAAGGCTTTGTCACTGCCATCGCCAATCCCAAAGGGTGGGCATTTATGGTTTCCCTATTGCCTCCCTTTATCTCAACAAACAAACCGATGCTGCCGCAAATGAGCGCCCTCGTTGCCCTGATCCTGCTCATCGAGTTCTTGTGCCTGCTGCTCTATGCCAGCGGTGGCCGCACCCTACGGCACTTCTTGGCCAAGAGTAACAATGTGGTTTTAATGAACCGCATCGCCGGTTCATTAATGCTGGGGGTTGGGGTCTGGCTAGCCGTGGGCTAACGGCCGTGCGTTAGGGTGCAATCAGGCGGCTACCCAATCATCCCCAACCGCATCTGACCAATCCCCCCCATGGCGGGATTGGCGCTGCAGGGCCTCATAAAAAAACGGCGCCTTCGCTAAGGCACCGTTTTTTATATCGCAGACTCAGTATTGCAGCAGCGCCGCCATCACGAGCAGCGAAGCCAGCGCCACAATGGGCAACCTCACCACCCGCAGCAGATAAAAACCGCTGGCCACCAGCGCCAGATCGGTAGGTGCCAATATGGCGCTTTGCCACACCGGCTGATAGAGCGCAGCCAACAGCAATCCAACCACTGCGGCATTAATACCGGTGACCGCCCCCGCTAACGGTGGCCGAGCCAGCCACTGTTGCCAGCAGGGGCCGATGGCCCAGAGCAGTAGCAAACCGGGCAAAAAGATCGCGCCGGTTGCCAGCAGCGCACCACTCACTGGGCTCGCTGGCAGCAGTTGGGCACCAAGATAAGTGGCGAGGGTGAACATCGGGCCGGGCACTAACTGCGCCAAGCTGTAGCCGGTAAGCAATTGCTGCTCACTAAGAGTATGCCCTACCCGCTCAGCCAGCAGCGGGAGCACCACATGGC
>NZ_PGGC01000222.1 GCF_002795305.1 Aeromonas cavernicola | reverse complement strand
AACATCACGTTTTAGCGATGTGCAACTCATCGTTATCCTCAAGTAGGCTGAGTCTGGTTCACCTGACCCTGAACTCTGCTAGGAACATAGCGTTAGCTGTACCACTTTTTATACGTAGTGCGCCAAACGCAGTGGCATGGATGCCTCCTCCCTCTTTCTTTCACCTCAATCTCTCTAGCAGTTATAAATGTGGCAAACCAAATAATGGCAATACCCGTGGTCGGTTAACAATCTGCCATTTTAGGATTGCGATGGCCTGTTCGAGCATCTTGCATCAGAAATAATGATTACACCACCATCGGCAAGCCGTTGTCGGGGTGATGGATCACCTGCGCTGGGTAGTCATAAAGGCGGGCGATCAGTTCAGGGGTCAGTACTTCGCCCGGCGTGCCATCGGCCATCAGCTTGCCCCGCTCCAGCATCACCAGCCGATCGGCATAGCGCGCCGCCAGATTGAGGTCGTGCAGCACTACCAGCACCGCAGTATTGCGGCTGGCTAGGGCGCGCGCCATGGTGAGCAGCTGATGCTGGTATTTCAGATCCAGCGCCGAGGTGGGCTCATCGAGCAGCAGCAGGCGGGGTTGCTCGGCCTGCTCGGTCGGAGAGGGGGCCTGCCAGATCTGCGCCAGCACCCGGGCAAACTGCACCCGCTGCCGCTCGCCGCCGGAGAGCCCCGGATAGAGCCGCTTGGCCAGATGCTCGACCCCGGCATGGGTCATGGCCGCCGCCACAATCTCGTCACGCCGCGCCGCCGGTTCACTGTGGGGCAAGCGCCCCATGGCGACGACCTCTTCGCAGAGAAAGGGGAAGTTGAGGGAGGAGCTTTGCGGCAATACCCCGAGCCGGTGGGCCAGCTGGCTGCTGTCCCACTGCTGGCGATCCGCACCAAACAGGGTGATGGAACCCTCATACTCCAGCTCGCCGGTCAGGCAGTTGAGCAGCGAGCTCTTGCCCGCCCCGTTGGGGCCGAGCAGGGCGGTGAGAGTGCCGCTCTCAAGGCTCAGATCGAGCCCATCCAGGATCTGGCGCTGGCCACGGCGCAGGCTGAGTCGGCTGCAGCTCAACAGGGGGGCGGAGAGTGAGGATGAGAGTGCGGATGAGAGTGGTTGCATAACAGTCCGTATCACAGGGCGCGGCGGCCTTTTACCAGCAGCCAGATGAAGAAGGGGGCGCCGAGCAGGGCGGTGATGATACCCACCGGCAGCTCGGCCGGGGCCAGCA
The DNA here is from genome assembly GCF_002795305.1 of Aeromonas cavernicola. Taxonomy (GTDB): domain Bacteria; phylum Pseudomonadota; class Gammaproteobacteria; order Enterobacterales; family Aeromonadaceae; genus Aeromonas; species Aeromonas cavernicola. The sequence goes on along the minus strand of NZ_PGGC01000222.1, from coordinate 405 downwards.
GGGTGCGTGCCAGCATGTCGGCTGCCAGCAGCAGGGCGGCGCCAAGCAGGGCCGAGAGCGGCAGCAACCTGATGTGGTTGGGACCCGCCAGCAGGCGCACCAGATGGGGCACCACCAGCCCGACGAAGCCGATCATCCCCGATACTGCCACCGCTACCCCGACGCCCGCAGCGGTGAGCAGAATCAGACGACGTTTGAGGGATTGCACATTGACCCCCAGATGACGGGCCTCCCCTTCACCCAGCAGCAGGGCGTTGAGGGGATTGGCATCGCGCATAAAGAGCCACAGCAGTGCCGTCAGGGTGAGCAGGGCCAGCGCCACATCGACCGGTTTGCCTGCTGCCAGCGTTCCCATCTGCCACAGGCTCAGGTTGCGCAGCATCTGATCTGTCTCTTATACACATC
>NZ_PGGC01000221.1 GCF_002795305.1 Aeromonas cavernicola | reverse complement strand
TTGGTGTTTTGCCACCCAGAAGATGAGGCGGGCTTGCGCTTGGAGCAAGAGACCATGGTGCAAGAGGTTTACCGCGCTTGCTGCGATAGCGGCCATGAACTGCTGCTGGAGGTGATTCTGCCGGTGGGAATGCCGCGCAGCGACGCGCTTTATCTGCGGGCCATCCAGCGTTTTTATAACCTCGGTGTGAAACCCGATTGGTGGAAGTTGCCCCCCCTTAGTCGCCACAGCTGGCAGGCACTGGATGAGCTTATCCACGAGCGCGACAGCCACTGCCGTGGCGTGGTGCTGCTCGGGCTGGATGCCTCAGAGGCGGAGCTAGCCAGTGGGTTTGCCGACGCTGCGCACTCGCGTCTCGTCAAAGGGTTTGCGGTGGGGCGCACCCTGTTTGGGGCCCCCTCCCGCGCTTGGCTGGCAGGCCAGATTGACGATGAGCAACTGGTTGGCCAAATCAAAGATAACTACCTGCGTCTGGTTGACCTGTGGCGTCAGCGCCAGGTTTCCCCTTCCCATTGAACAACAAGGAGCCATCACATGACCGTACAACTTGGGATTAACCCGCTGACGTGGACCAACGATGACTTGCCGTCGCTGGGGGCTGACACGCCCCTGCAAGTCTGTTTGCGTGAGGGCAAGCAGGCCGGATTTGCGGGCTTTGAACT
>NZ_PGGC01000220.1 GCF_002795305.1 Aeromonas cavernicola | reverse complement strand
GGGGTGGCTATCGATCCCCCGACCGACATTGGCAGAGTGCTCCCCTTTTTGCAGATGAGGGATACCACAGGCAAACTCCACCACTTCAAGGCCGCGGGTCAGCTCCCCCACCGCATCGCTTAATACTTTGCCGTGCTCTTCGCTGATCAGACGAGCCAGCGTATCTTGGTGCGCTTCGAGCAGGGCTTTAAAGCGAAACAGCACGCGGGCACGGCGTAGGGGCGGGGTTTGCGACCAAGCCGGGAAGGCAGCATGGGCCACCGCGATCGCTTGGCGTACCTCGTCTGCGCTGCTCAGCACCACCTGACGGATCGGCTCACCGAGGGCGGGATTATAAACCAAGCTATGGCGTTCACTGTGGCTGCGGCTAAGGGCACCGCCCACATAGTTCTGTATGATGTCCATTCAAAACCTCTCTATCGCTGATAACCAGATGTTTTTGGTTTTTATTTTTCATTTAATACAATATTTGGTTTTTATGTTTCATTTTGTGATCTGTTCGACATTGCTGTGTCATATTTGTTATCAGGCTGTTTTAACAAGGCAGTGGCGGGCTTTTTTGCGGGAAAAATAACGAAATAGTTTACAGTTTTAATGATTATGAAAGAATGCTTGTTCCATTTTCATAGCCTAGCAATCCGTGCTTGTTCAATGTTTACTGCACTGTGGCATAGTCCGAAATATTATTTTTTGTGCTTATATTTCATAGGATTAGCGGTTGTTTTGTAGACTTGCACAGGCCGCTCTGCCCCGTTAAGAGGGATGTCACCAGTTGGAGAGAGAAATGACAGCGGCGAAAAACCTAGCAGAACTGCAAGATCAGATCCGCACGCGCTACAGCGAGCTCAGCAAACGCCTGCAGCAAGTAGCTAAATATCTGATTGATAATAAAAATATTGTTGCCATGCAGACGGTCGCGGCGATTGCCAGCGAGGCGGGTGTGCCCCCATCAACCTTGATCCGTTTTGCCAGCACCTTTGGCTTTAGCGGCTTCAATGAAATGAAACAAATTTTTCGACTCGACCTGGTCAAAGAGACGGCCAGTTACACCGAGCGCGCCCGTTTGTTTCGTGAGCTAGAGGGCGAAGCGTCAGTCCAGCAACCACACCATATTCTGCAAGAGTTTGTGCGGGCCAATACCCAATCCATGCAGCAATTAGTGCTACATACCCCAGAAAATGACTTGAGTCTGGCCCTCAATTTATTGGAAAAAGCTGACACCATCTACGTGATTGGGTCACGTCGCTCCTTCAGTGCCGCGGTCTATTTGCGCTACGCCCTTGGCCACTTAGAGCGGCGCACCGTGTTGCTTGACGGCCTCGGTGGCATGTTAGGCGAGCAGATAGCCCTGATGAGCAGTCGAGATGTGGTGATCTCGATCAGTTTTACCCCTTATGCCGATGAGACCCAGATGGTCATAGAAAAGGCGGCACAGGTGGGGGCCAGCCAAATCGTGGTGACCGACAGTCAAATCAGTCCCTTGGCCTCGCTCAGTCACGTTTGCTTTGTGATCAAAGAGGCGCAAGTCGGTGCATTTCGCTCGCAAGCGGCCACCCTGTGTCTGCTGCAATCCCTTGCGGTGGGGCTGGCATTTAGGAAAAGTGAGGCGTCGTGACGGGATCGTGGGTTTCGTCAGGGGGATCACAAAATTTCATTTTAATTCCATGTTTGCCTGTTTTTGAAATTTTCATTTCTTTTTCTGTTCGATAGAGTGAGCTGAGCACTCGTCTCAATCCCGCGATCACAAGGGGCCCCATGGTGGGGGATGAGTGAGCGATAGCAGGGAGTCTCTATGCAGCGGATCAGAATGACGATGGCCCAAGCACTGGTGAAATTTCTTAATCAGCAATACGTTGAGGTGGATGGGGTCGAGCACCCATTGGTACATGGCATTTTCACCATTTTTGGTCATGGCAATGTGCTGGGCTTAGGTCAGGCGTTGGCGCAGGATGCGGGCCATTTACGGGTCTATCAAGGCTGTAACGAGCAGGGCATGGCGCACATTGCCCTCGGTTTTGCGAAACAGCACAAGCGAAAACGGATCTGTGCCGTGACCTCATCGGTGGGACCGGGGGCCGCTAACATGGTGACGGCGGCGGCGACCGCAACGGCCAACCGCCTGCCACTGCTGCTGTTGCCCGGCGATCTATTTGCTTGTCGCCAGCCCGATCCGGTGTTGCAGCAAGTCGAGCAGTACCATGATGCCAGCCTGAGCACCAATGACTGTTTTCGCCCCGTTTCCCGCTATTGGGATCGCATCTCGCGCCCTGAACAGTTGATGAGCGCCCTGCTCAATGCCATGCGGGTGTTGGTTGATCCGGTCGATACCGGAGCGGTCACCCTCTGCTTACCGCAGGATGTGCAGGCCGAGGCGTATGACTATCCTGCCGCTTTTTTTGCCCGCCGAGTTCATCGTATTGAGCGCCGCCCACCGAGCGAGGCGATGCTGGCCGATGCGGTGGCGCTGATCGCCAGGAAGCGCAAGCCGCTGCTGGTGTGTGGCGGCGGGGTGCGCTACAGCGAAGCCCATGAGGCGCTGCGCCAGTTTGCCGAGCGTTTTAATATCCCGTTTGCTGAAACTCAAGCGGGGAAAGGGGCCATCGTGGCGGATCATCCGCTCAATGTGGGCGGGATCGGCACCACCGGCTGTTTGGCCGCCAACCGCTTGGCCGCAAGCGCG
>NZ_PGGC01000219.1 GCF_002795305.1 Aeromonas cavernicola | reverse complement strand
TCGCGCTGGGATGCCGAGGCTAAACGCACCGAGGTCAAGGTGTTCCCGTGGGAAGAGGTGTGCGCCATGGTGGGCCAAGGCTCGGCCCTGACCGCGGTGGGGGCCATGACCCAAGCCACCCTGTTTATGGGGGTGAACGACCCAGCGAAACACGGCAGCTTCTGGGCGGCGTTTCAGGTGGGCACCTTAAGCCTGACCAGCGGCGCCAGCGAATGGGAGATGATCCGCCGCTATATGGAAGAAGGCCCCGACGCACTGGATGAGCCCGCCGCCATCACCTTTGACGGGCTGATCGCCGAGTATTGCCAAACACACCGCATCTCCCGTGAGCAGTTCAGCGGTGCTCGCCGCCTGTGGTGGGAACTTAACGGCACCCGCCTTGGCCTGCTGCGCATTAAGATCCAAACCAAACTAGAAGAGCGCTATCTGCGGCGCTTTTTGGCCAACCACCCAGAACTGGCCCATTGGTCAGATCCGCTGCCTCCTGAGCAGTGGGCCAAACCGAGCGGACGGTTAACCTTGGCCAACTATCTGCTGCGCAACGAATACCGCAAGGGCAGCTCGATTTTTAACGTGGGTGACGTGCGCACCCTGCTGGGCGAGCCCACCGACGACAGCGCCGCCCACCCGTTTTACCAAGCGATGGGGTGAACAACCCCTTAGCCGC
>NZ_PGGC01000022.1 GCF_002795305.1 Aeromonas cavernicola | reverse complement strand
GTTTGGGGCTGCGAACCATCGAGGCATGTCGCCCGCTGCCGTGGTGCGCCGACGAAAAACCCAAACTCGGTGACCTGCGCAAACGGCTGATTGGCCAATTGGCTGGGTATCTGAGTCAGGGTAACGGATGACCCGATAAGCGCTGCCGGTGCGGGGCGTGTCACCATTTATTTACATCTATGCTGAGCAGTCGACCTAGGGTCGGCTGCTTTTTTATGGCCGCAGCCATTACAGTGATCGTAGCAATGAACATCAGGGTTCACGTCCTTATTCACGGGGCGAGCCAGCCATCTCATCAAGCCCACCACCCCATGTTGCCACCTTGGCAAGTACGGTTTAGGGGGCTGGTGGGCCACCGCAGGGCAGAGGAGGGAGTCGTTATGGCAGCACACGATACCGCTCATCAACCAAACGCACAGGGCGTCATTCACTACCAGCCAGAGGAGCATGGCACTTGGCAACGCTTGATAACGCGCCAGCAGGCGGCGCTCTCGGGTAAGGGGTGCGATGAGTATCAAGCAGGTTTGGCGCGGTTGGCACTACCCACTGATCACATTCCCCAGCTGGCAGAGATCAACAGGGTACTGCAAGGGTGCACGGGCTGGTCGGTGGCTGCCGTGCCAGCCCTTATCTCCTTTGACCGCTTTTTTGCGCTATTAGCTAATCGCCAGTTCCCCGTGGCGACCTTTATTCGGCGCCGAGATCAACTCGATTATTTGCAAGAGCCTGATATTTTTCACGAAGTTTTCGGTCACTGCGCCATGCTGACCAACCCCGAGTTTGCCCATTTTACTCACCTGTATGGTCAGCTGGGGCTACGGGCCAGCAAAGAAGAGCGGGTGTTGCTCGCGCGCTTGTATTGGTTCACGGTGGAGTTTGGTCTGATCAACACAGCCGATGGCCTTAAGATCTACGGCGGCGGCATTCTCTCTTCCATCGGTGAGACAGCGTATGCCCTTTCTGGGGCGCCGCAATTACAACCGTTTGATTTACTTGAGGTACTGCGTACCCCTTATCGGATTGACATCATGCAGCCCATCTATTTTGTGCTGCCCAATTTCACCAGTCTCTATCAGCTGAGCGAGGCGCAGATCATGGCGGCTCTTGCGCAAGCGCAGCGGCTTGGTCTGCACCCGCCACGTTTTGCCCCGGCGCCGGATCAGCAGGCCAGTTGAGGGGGCGAGTGGCCCATCTTGTTACCCGTCATATTAAGGAGAGAGCAATGTCCGAACTGGCCAACCAGCAGTGCGAGGCGTGCCGCGCCGATGCCCCCCATGTGAGCGAACAAACGCTGCGCGAATTGATGCCGCTTATCCCCGATTGGCAACCTGTGGTGGTGGCGGGAGTGTTGCAACTACAACGGGAATTTGGGTTTCGCAACTTCAAAGAGGCGCTGGCGTTCACCTTGCGCCTTGGTGAACTGGCAGAGCAAGAGGGCCACCATCCGGCCATATTGACCGAGTGGGGCAAGGTGACGGTCAGCTGGTGGACCCACAAAATCGGGGGCCTACACCGTAACGACTTGATCATGGCGGCGCGCACCGACCAGCTACTGGGCGCTCCTCGCTAAGTTAATCAGCGCACCGTCACGAGTGCGGGTCTGCCCAGCGAAAGCGGGGCAGACCCGCATTTTTATGGGCGGATGCTCGCACTGGTGGGATCGAGTCTGTATTATCCGCTCATTCATAGAGTTAGCTAGGAAGCTTGTCCCGAATGCGTCTTGAAGTCAGCTGTGAAGACCGCCTGGGCCTGACCCGGGAACTGCTCGACCGCTTGGTGGAGCACAACATCGATCTGCGCGGCATCGAAATCGATACCTCAGGCATCATTTACCTCAACTTTCCCGAGCTGGAGTTCAGTGATTTTCAGCACCTGATGCCGGAGATCCGCCGCATTCCCGGCGTCTATGACGTCAAAACGATCCCCTACATGCCCTCCGAGCGGGAGCACCACGAGATTGAAGCACTGCTCAAAGCGCTGCCGGATCTGGTCTTCTCCCTCGATGCCAAAGGCAAGGTAACCCAGGCTAACCAGTCGGCCCTCACCACCTTAGGCTTGCCGGTGGCGGAGGTGCGCGGGGTGGCCCTTGGCTCGTTGGTGAAGGGGTTTTCGTTTAGTCGCTGGCTTGAGGCCAGCGAGATAAGGCCCCAGACCTGCAAGCTCAGTTTCAATGGTGAAGAGTATCTGGCGGATCTGATGCCGCTGTTTGTGGCCGAGGCCCGTGGCAAGCAGGCCTTAGCGGGGGCGGTGGTGGTGCTCAAGTCGGCCCGCCGAGTCGGGATGCACTTCAGTGCGCTCCACGCGGTCGAGGTGGGGGGCTTTGAACATCTGCAAGCCGAAAGCCTCAAGATGCAAGAGGTGTTGGCTCATGCCCGTAAGCTGGCGATGCAAGATGCCCCTTTGCTGATCATGGGCGAAACCGGCACCGGCAAAGAGCTGCTGGCCCGCGCCTGCCATGGGGCCAGCTTGCGCTCTAGCCACCCCTTTATGGCCCTTAATTGCGCGGCGATGCCCGATAACGTGGCCGAAAGCGAGCTGTTTGGTTACGCCCCCGGCGCCTTTGGCAACAACACTGAGGGCAAACGCGGGGTGTTGGAGCTGGCAAGCGGTGGCACCCTGATGCTCGATGAAATTGGCGACATGTCGCCCCATCTGCAAACCAAGTTTTTGCGGGTGCTGCAAGATGGGGTGTTTCGCCGAGTCGGTGACGAGCAGGAGGTGAAGGTCAATGTGCGCTTTATCTGCACCACCCAAAAACAGCTGCTCGATTTGGTCAACCAAGGGACCTTTCGTGAGGATCTCTACTACCGGCTCAATGTCCTCAGTCTGAGCCTGCCCGCCCTGCGCGAGCGCAAAGCGGACATCATGGTGCTGGCTCAGCAGTTTGTCTCGCGCTTTGCCAGCGAATTGCAGCGGCCTCGGCCCCGTTTTACCCGCAACATGGCCGACTACCTGACCAGCTACCGCTGGCCGGGGAACGTGCGCCAGCTGCGCAACTGCCTCTACCGCGCCATGACTCTGCTCGAAGGGGACGAACTTGGGCCCGAGCAGATCGAGTTGCCGGTGGTCACGGACACCGTGTCGTTGCTCGACGAGTGGTTTGAGGGCGATCTGGATGGCGCGGTGAAGCGCTTTGAGTGCCAGTTACTGGCGCGGCTCTATCCGGCTTTTCCCTCCACTCGCCAGCTGGCCAAACGGCTTGGGGTGTCTCACACCGCCATCGCCAACAAGCTGCGCGAATATGGGATCAGTAAGAAATAAGCTTCGTGCTGGTCGCCAGCCAGCCAGCTGGCGACCGTGCGCCGCGCCCGCTGATGATCGCCACAGCGCCGGTGGTGGTTGGCCGTGCTGCCACTCTCTATACCGCCTAGCGCCTGCGCGCTAAGGCGCTTACCCAACATCCGGTAGAGGGGGCCGCGCTTACCCTTGTTAGAGGTAAATCAGCCCGCTTTGCTTATCACCGCCCACGCTGGCAAGGAGTCGTGATGTTATTTATTGGTTATCTGCTATTAGGGGCGCTGGCTGGTTTGCTGGCGGGGCTATTTGGGATCGGTGGCGGCTTGATCATTGTGCCGGTGTTGGTGCTGAGTTTTCACGCCCAAGGGGTCGATCCGGCGCTGATCACCCATTTAGCGCTGGGCACATCATTGCCCACCATCATCTTTACTGGGCTCAGTTCCCTCAAGGCTCATCGGGAGGCAGGCGCGGTCGACTGGCCGGTGATCCGCCGTCTTGGCGTTGGCATGTTGCTCGGGGCGTGGCTCGGTGGTGTGACGGCCAACCTGCTCAGCGTCAGCAGCCTGAATATCATCATCGGCTGCTTTGCGTGGGTCATGGCGGTGCAGATGGGGCTAAACCTCAAACCCAAGGCGGAGCGGCACCTGCCGGGGCCACTTGGCACGGGCGTGGCAGGAACCGTGATTGGCTGGATGTCCGCCCTGTTTGGGATTGGCGGCGGCTCGCTCACCGTGCCTTATCTGTGCTGGAACTCCGTACCGATGCGTAACGCCGTGGCGGCCTCGGCTGCTTGCAGTATTCCCATCGCCGTGGCTGGCAGCCTCAGCTACCTCTATGCAGGCTGGGGCCACCCCAGTTTGCCCCAATGGAGCATCGGCTATGTCTATCTGCCTGCCTTAGTGGGCATTGTGCTCACCAGCACCTTGTTTGCCCGCGTTGGCGCTAAATGGGCACATCGCCTTGATCCCAAACGGCTTAAACAGGCATTCGCCCTGCTGATGCTGCTGGTGGGCACCAAGTTCATGTTGTTTAGCTGATGGCCGATTGCGGCAGGGCAAGAGGGCAGATTGTTGAAAAATAAGGCAAACAGCGTGGGGGATGGCAGAAAGCCGTTGCATTGAGCGGCCAGTTTGCCTATTCTCCCCGCCGGTGGTCCTATTGGTCCTCTCGCATTGATAACCTGTCGACCTGGTCAGGACCGGAAGGTAGCAGCCAAGGTGGGGGACTCGAGTGCCGGGATGTGGCTGATAGGGCCACCACTTGTTTCTGCTGCTCTCTCTGCCTTTCCTACTCTGTTACTCCCCTCTTTGTTACTTCTCTCGCTGTTACGCCTTTGTCCTGTTCTCCTCTTGGCGCTGCTCCATGGCTGTGACGCCTGTTGCTGCTGCTCGCTTTTGGCCCCGCTCAGGTTTTGCCTCGCTTGAGCTCACTGGCCAGCCGCCCGCGCATGGCTGCCTCGGGATGCAAGAGGAGCGCAGGATCACCTTTTCTGGGGTGGTGTTGTGATACACTGCCGCCCGTTTTTAGCTGACGTGGGTCTGCTTGGCAGCGCCCCTGCATTGAGAATCCCAATGACCACCAATATCTCTTCCCTAGCTAGCCTGATCTGGTCGGTTGCCGACCTGCTGCGCGGTGATTTCAAACAGTCCCAGTATGGCCGCATCATCCTGCCCTTTACCGTGCTGCGTCGTCTTGAGTGTGTGCTGGCTCCTAGCAAGGCCCAGGTGCTGGCGATGGTGGAGACCACCAAAACCATGCCGGAGTTGGCCAAAGAGAAGCTGCTGCTCAATGCCTGCGGCCACGCCTTCTACAACAGCTCGCCGTTGACACTTGCCAAGCTGGGTGAAACCCATGTGGGTGATAACCTGGATGCCTACGTGCGGGCCTTCTCCAAGGATGCCAGGGAGATCTTCGAGCACTTCAACTTCGATGCCAGCATCAACCTGTTGGAAGATAGCGATCTGCTCTACAAGGTGGTGCGCGCCTTTGCCAATGTGGATCTCTCCCCGGAAGCGGTCGACAACTACCACATGGGTCTGGTGTTTGAAGAGCTGATCCGCCGCTTTGCGGAAAGCTCCAACGAAACCGCCGGGGAACACTTTACCCCCCGCGATATCGTGCGGCTCACCACCTCCTTGGTGTTTGCTGGTGATGATGCAGCGCTCGGTAAGCCGGGCATTGTGCGTTCTATCTATGATCCCACAGCGGGCACCGGTGGTTTTCTCTCGTGCGGGATGGAGTATCTGCACGAGCTCAACCCCGCCGCACGGTTGGCCACCTTCGGTCAGGAGCTCAACCCCGAGTCCTATGCCATCTGTAAAGCTGACATGCTGATCAAGGGGCAGGAGATCAGCAACATCAAGCTGGGCAATACCCTCTCCGATGACCAGTTGCCGGTTAATCGCTTCGATTACTGCCTCTCTAACCCGCCATTCGGGGTGGACTGGAAAAAGGTCGAAAAACAGGTGCGGGATGAAGCGGCCAAGCAGGGCTTTAACGGTCGCTTTGGCCCGGGCTTACCCCGAGTATCTGACGGCTCCTTGCTGTTTTTGCTGCACCTGATCGCCAAGATGCAGCAACCCAGCGCCGAGTGTGTGGGCTCCAAGATCGGGATTATCCTCAACGGCTCGCCGCTCTTTACCGGGGGGGCGGGCAGTGGTGAGAGCGAGATCCGCCGTTATATCCTTGAGCACGATCTGTTGGATGCGCTGGTGGCCCTGCCCACCGATATGTTCTACAACACCGGCATTGCCACCTATATCTGGGTACTCTCCAACCACAAACCGGCCGAGCGTAAGGGCAAGGTGCTGCTGATCAACGCCAGTGATATGCACAGCCCGATGCGTAAATCGCTGGGCTCCAAGCGCAAGCAGCTGAGCGACGAGGCATTAAGCGAGATCGTCAGTCTTTATAGCCGCTACCAAGAGAGCCCGATTGCCAAGATCTTCCCCACCACCGCCTTTGGCTATCGCCGCCTGACTATCGAGCGGCCGCTGAAACTGGCGTTCTATCCGCAGGATGCCGAGCGGCTTGCCAGCCTCACTGCCGATAAGGGATGGAGCAAGCTCGATGGCACTTTGCAATCCGCCATCCTGACGACCTTGGGCCAGTTCTCTGAGGCCAAGTTACTCTCCCGCGACAAATTCAAAAAGCAGCTGACCAAGCTGCTGGGGGAGGTCAAGCTGCCAGCGCCAGCCTTTAAGCTGCTGGTGAGCCATCTGGCTGAACAAGACGATGCCGCCGAAGTGTGTAAAGCGCATGCCGGTAAAGAGAAGGGCGAGCCGGAAGCCAATCCGGATCTGCGAGATAACGAGAATGTGCCGCTGGGGGAAGATATCTATGAGTATCTCAAGCGGGAGGTGCTACCCCATGTGCCGGATGCCTGGATCGACACCAGCAAAACCGATCCGCTGGATGGCCAGATTGGCATTGTCGGTTATGAGATCCCCTTTAACCGCCACTTCTACCAGTACCAGCCGCCCCGCGAACTGACGGCGATTGATGCCGATCTCGATGCGGTAGCTAAGGAGATCATGCAACTGCTGGCGGAGGTGCATTCATGAAGGCGATGTATGACCGCCCCGCTGGGATGCCTGATAAGAGTGGACGCAACAGCACGCGACATGATGCAAACAGATTGACTATCGCGCGCACGATACCTAATATTGCGGGCAACACACCCGCCATGCCTCTCCACGATGCACACTCTGGCGGGTTTTTTATGCCTGACATTCCCCCTGTCACGATGAGCTGGGGATGTCAGTGAACAGCTACCTTAAACCCCCTTTGCTGCTAGATGATCAGTTAGCCTTGCTGGCCGAGCGTGGTCTTCTGATACCTGATAGGGCAAGCGCTCGCCACTATTTGGCCAATATCAGTTACTTTCGTCTCAGTGCCTACACTCGGCCGTTTTACCTACCGGGCCAAGTCGAGCATCAGTTTATTGGCGGCACCCGTTTTGAGCAGGTGCTTGATCTCTATCTGTTTGATCGCGAGCTGCGGTTGCTGCTACTTGATGCCATTGAGCGCCTAGAGGTGGCGCTGCGCGCCCGTGTGACCGAGGTGCTAGCAACCCACTACCAAGATCCGTTCTGTTACCTTGACTCCGCCTTGTTTGCTAGCCGCTACAACCACGACTGGTTGCGCGCCGAGCTTAGTAAAAAAGCCGCAGGCCATAAAATGGAGCATTTTATGGTGCACTATCGCCAGCGTTATCCCGCTGCGCCGCCAGAGCCGCCCATCTGGATGGCGATGGAGCTGCTCACTTTTGCTCAAATCTCCAGCTTTTTTGCTCATTTACGCTCACCTGGGGTGCAAAAAGCGATTTGCGAGCACTTTGGCTGGCCCCATACCGTACTGACCTCGTGGTTTCGCTCGCTGTCAGATTTGCGTAACTGGTGCGCGCACCATAGCCGGGTGTGGAATCGTGAACTGGGCACCGCCCCGCTGTGGCCGAAAAAGGGCAGCGAGCGGTTAGCCGAGGTACCAGAGCGCTTGGCGCTGAATGCGGGGCAGAGCCTTAATAGCCGCAAACGCCTCTATTTTTTAGTGGTGATCATCGAAAGCCTGTTACTGCGGGTGAGCCCCGACAGTCAATGGTCACAGCGCCTTGCCGCCTTGCTGGCCAAATATCCCCATATCTCCCTTGCCCATATGGGGATGCCAGTGAGCTGGCAGCAAGATCCCTTTTGGCAACAGGTATTACCACAAGGAGCACCGCAATGAACGCTGCCGACAATATATTAGCGGGTAAATATAAGCCCTATCCGGCATATAAGGATTCGGGAGTGGAGTGGTTGGGGAATATACCGAGCCATTGGCTAACTAGCAAAATGCGTTATATGTTCACCTTTGGTAAGGGGCTGACTATTACCAAAGAAAATCTTCGTGATGAAGGTATTCCTTGCGTTAACTATGGTGAAGTACATTCAAAATACGGTTTTGAAGTTGACCCAACAAAAAATTATTTGAAGTGTGTTGAAGAAGAATATTTAAAAACGTCATTCAGCTCAGTAATTAATATTGGGGATTTTGTTTTTGCTGATACATCTGAAGATATCGATGGGTCTGGTAATTTCACTCAATTAACAAGCAATGTTGTAACGTTTGCGGGCTATCACACCATTATTGTTCGTCCAATTGATAAGAGTAGTCATCGTTTTTTTGCGTACCTTTTTGACTCAAAAGAGTTTCGCACGGCTATTCGCCATGCCGTAAAAGGTGTCAAAGTTTTCAGTATCACCCAAGCAATTCTTCGAGGGGCTGATATTTGGTTACCATCACAAGACGAAAGACAACGGATAGCCGCTTTCCTCGACTACGAAACAGCTCGGATAGACCGGCTGATTGCCCAGCAGCAGCGGCTGATCGAACTGCTTAAAGAGAAGCGCCAAGCGGTGATCTCCCACGCCGTCACCAAGGGCCTCAACCCCAACACCCCCATGAAAGACTCCGGCATCGAGTGGCTTGGGCAAGTGCCGGAACATTGGATTGTAAGAAGGTTAAAGCACACTGCTTCCATTCAATCCGGTATTCCCAAAGGAAAGGATTTAGCGGGTAAAGAAACAATTACCGTACCGATGTTAAGAGTTGCAAATGTTCAAGATGGATATTTGAATCTTAATAATGTTCATGAAATTGAAATTGAAACACACGAGCTTTTTCGATATTCACTGAAAGTTGGTGATGTGCTAATGAATGAGGGAGGCGATAATGATAAGTTGGGCAGAGGGGCGGTATGGGCTGGGCAGATTAACCCCTGTATACATCAAAACCATGTGTTCGCAATACGTGTTAATAAAATCGAGTCGGAATGGCTTAGCTGGTTAACCAGTTCAAGCTATGCAAAGCATTATTTTTATTCCGTATCAAAGCAAAGTACAAATTTGGCTTCGATATCCTCAAGTAATGTAAAAGAAACCCCCCTTTTTCTACCTCCTAAAATAGAACGAGTAGAAATAATGCGTTATTTGAATGAAAAACTAGCAAAGTTTTCTCGAATAGAGAGTCAAACAATTAAGAAAATAGAATTGCTCCAAGAACGCCGCACCGCTCTTATTTCCTCCGCCGTCACCGGCAAGATTGATCTGCGGGGCTGGACACCGCCCGTTGCCGGGGAAGCCGCATGAAAACCACATATGAAAAAGATCTGGCCCGCTTGAATAAAAAGGGCACCGATGTCTGCTCGATCTGCCATGTCCCGTTTGATGATGACGATGTGGTCTATACGGTGTTTGGTTACAATCGGCTCGGCAAGCTGCAGGTGACCTCAGGCTATTGTATCGACAAGATTGTCGATGTCCGGCTGATTGGCCTGTGCGGGGAGTTTGATCCCGACCGGTTTAACGCGTATCTGCGGGAGCATCCGCTGTATGAGTCGTTTATGAAAAAGAAGGCTGCGCTCATGTGATAAACCCGTAGTCGGTAGGTTCGATTAGCGAAGCGTAATCGGACGATCGCGTCATCGAGTGATCCCATCCTCGACCCTTGCCATTTTTTCGCACAGGAGTGAACAGCATGACCCTGCCCACCCTCACCGCGCCATTAGCCGCCCTTGCCGCCGCTCACCCCGAGGTGAGGGTGCTGTGGCTCTACGGCTCCCGAGCCAAGGGGAACGCGGGGCCCCATAGCGACTGGGATCTGGCGGTGGCGTTTGATCCGGTGAAACTGGCGGATGTGCTAGATAGCCGCCTGCGGCCCGAGTTGCTGGCCCTCGCTTGGCAACGGGCTTTGGGGCTGGCCGAGGGGCAGTTGTCGGTGGTCGATATCAATCAGGCTCCCATTCCGCTTGCCTTTGCCATTGTCGATGCCAATCGGGTGCTGTTTTGCCGTGATCAGGGTCGCCGTTTGCGTGAAGAAGCCCGTATCATGTCGCAGATGGAGCTTAACTATCCAAGGAACTCTCATGGCCGATAACGCCTATATTACCGCCCTTCGCCTGAGTCTTGGTCGCTATCAGGCCGAACTGCTGGAAATCCGAACCCTGCTCGCCGAGCGAGCCCTCTCCAATCTGGAATATCGGGCCGCCGAACGCACCCTGCAAGTGTCCATCGAAGCCTGTATCGGGGTTGCCAAACATTGGGCCAAGGCACTGGCAGGTCACAGTCCGCAGGATGCCTATCAGGCATTCGAGATCTTGGCCCAGCGAGGGGCCCAGCCTGCTGAGGGGTTACGCGGCTGGCGCAAGATCATCGGGCTGCGTAATGCCTTGGTGCACGATTACCTCAATATCGATCCTGAGATCATCCGTAGCGTGATCGCACAGGGCTATAGCGATCAGCTGTTTATCTTTGCCGCACAGGGGCTGGAGTGGCTTTCTTTGCAAGGAGACCAGCCATGAGCCTAGATCTTAGTTTGGAAAATAAGGCACGGGAAAAAGCCTTTCAGGATCATATCATCGAGCAGTTGGCCGCCTCAGGTTGGCTGGTGGGGGAGTCGGCCCACTACGACAAAGCGCGCGCCCTCTACCCAGAAGATTTGGTCGCCTTTGTGCAACAGAGCCAGCCGGAGGGGTGGCAGAAGTTCTGCAAGACCTATGGCGAGCAGCCGGAACGCCACCTGCTGGAGGGGGCGGTGCGCCAGCTTAGCCGCAGTGAGGGGGGCACCCTGTGGCTGCTACGTAATCAGATTGAAGACCGAGGTCATCGGCTCAAGGTGGCCAGCTTCAAGCCGGATCATGATTTGAATCCCGAGCTGCTGGCTCGCTATCAAGCCAACCGGCTGCGGGTGGTGCCCGAGTTGGTCTATAGCCCCCACGGCTATGACGGCCGCATCGATCTGACCCTCTTTTTGAACGGCATTCCGGTGGCAACACTGGAGCTCAAATCTTGTTTCAAGCAGTCGCTGGAGAATGCCAAAAAGCAGTATCGGCAAGATCGCTTACCAAAAACCCATGGCCGCGATGAGCCCCTGCTCACGTTTCGCCGTGGGGCGCTGGTGCACTTTGCAGTGAATCAGTTCGAGGTGGCGATGACCACCAAACTGGCGGGTGACTCGACTTTCTTCCTGCCATTTAACCAGGGCACCCGTGAGGGTGGGGCGGGCAATGATCAGCCCTTGCCAGTGAATGGTGAGGAGGGCATTGCTACCGGTTATCTGTGGCAAGAGATCCTGCAACCGGATAATTTCTTGCGGATCTTGAGCCGCTATCTGCACCTTGAGGTCAAGGTGGATGAGGATGCGCTGGGGCGGCAAAAGAAGAAAGAGACGCTGATCTTCCCCCGCTATCACCAGTGGAAAGTGGTTCAGAATTTGTTGGCCACGGTGGGGCAGGAGGGGGCGGGTCAGAAGTACTTGATCCAGCATTCGGCGGGGTCTGGTAAATCCAACTCCATTGCCTGGCTGACCCATCAGCTGGCCTCGCTCTATCTGGATAAAGGGGAGAAGCTGTTCAATTCGGTGATCGTGATCACCGATAGAACGGTGCTCGATAGCCAGTTGCAGGAGACCATCGCCCAGTTCGACCATGCCGATGGGGTGGTGAGCCGGATCAATCGGGAAGAGGGGGATGGCAGCAAGTCGGCACAACTGACCGAGGCACTGGCCAGTGGCACGCCCATTATCATCGTCACCATTCAAACCTTCCCCCACGTACTCAAGGCCATTCAGGAATCAACCACGCTGAAAGGCTCTCGCTTTGCGGTGGTGGCCGATGAGGCGCACTCAAGCCAGACCGGCAGCACGGCGCGCCAGTTGCGTGAAGTCTTGATGGCCGATCAGCTGGACGGGGAAGAGGAGCTCAGTGGCGAAGATGTGATGAATATGACGCTGGCCGCGCGCGGTGGCAGCCAGAACATCAGTTATTTTGCGTTTACCGCCACTCCGAAGGGTAAAACCCTGGAGCTGTTTGGCCGCCCAGCGAACCCGGCGATGCCGCTTGGCCCAGATAACAAACCCAAGCCATTTCATGTTTACTCCATGCGGCAGGCGATCGAGGAGGGGTTTATCCTCGACGTGCTGAAGAACTACACCAATTACAAGCTTGCCTACAAACTCGCCATGCAGGCCGAAGAGGCCAGCACGGGCAGCGAAGAGCAGGAGGTGGACGCCAAGAAGGCGCGCATCCGACTGTCCAAGTGGGTGCGGCTACACCCACACAATATCGGCCAGAAAGTGGCGATCATCGTTGAGCATTTTCGCACCAACGTGGCCACTCTGCTGGGGGGACAGGCCAAGGCGATGGTGGTGACGTCGAGTCGGCTGGAGGCGGTGCGCTACAAGCTGGCGTTCGACGCTTATATTCGGGACAGACGTGTAACAGAGCAAGGGTATGGGGCTATTCGTGCCATGGTGGCGTTCTCTGGCGACATCGAAGAGGAAGGGCAGAGTTATAACGAGCGGAACATGAACCCCGAGCTTAATGGGCGGGACATGCGTAAGGCGTTCGATACCCAGGACTATCAGGTGATGCTGGTGGCCAACAAGTTTCAGACCGGTTTCGATCAGCCCAAGCTGTGCGCCATGTATGTGGACAAGAAGCTGACAGGAGTGGATTGCATCCAGACCCTTTCTCGCCTCAACCGCACCTATCCCGGCAAGGAGAGCACCTTTGTGCTCGATTTCGTCAATGATCCGCAGGATGTGCTGGCGGAGTTCCAACAATATTTTGAGACAGCCACCCTTGAGACCGTCTCTGATCCCAATCTGGTCTATGACCTGTTCCACAAGCTCAAAGCGACGGGCATCTTTACCTGGGGTGAGGTGGCGGCGTTTAGCGATGCCTATTTTGATCCCAAGCGCGGGGCGCAGGCCTTGCCAGGGTTTATCAAACCAGCGGTCGAGCGGTTCACCAAGCGTTACAAGCTGGCCAGTGAGGCGGTGCGGGAGTGTCGCCAGATGCTCAAACGCATCGAGCGGGAAGGCGGGTCTGCGACTGACAAGGTAAATGCCGAACGGCGGGTCAACGAAGCGACCGAAGCCCGGGGCGAGCTGGATCTCTTCAAGAAAGATCTCAACAGCTATGTGCGGTTCTATGAGTTTGTCTCCCAGATCACCGCCTTTGATGACGAATCATTGGAGCGGCTCTGCGTGTTCGCCCGCCACCTGCTGCCGATGCTGCGCCAAGAGGTGTTGGAGGAGGATGAGATTGATCTCTCCCAAGTATTGCTGAGCCATTACCACCTCAAGGCCAAGCGCACTCAGGATCTCAAGCTCAAAGAGGAAGCTGCCGGTTATGGCCTACAAGGAATTTCGGCGCTCGGCAGCGCCAAGGCCAAAGAGGAGAAGAAAGACTTCCTCTCTCACATCTTGGCGCAGTTGAACGATCTGTTCGGCACCGAGGTGACCGATGGCGATAAGCTAGATTGGTTCCAAGGGATGGCCAGCAAGATCACGGAAAACCAGCCCTTGATGGATCAGGTGCGAAATAACCCCCGCGACGCCATCATGCTGGGTGACTATCCCAAGGCGGTTGATGCGGCCGTGATCGAGCGGATGGATATTCAGCATGGCCTGTCGCTGGAGTATCTTGCTAACCCGGAAATTGCCAAACGCATCCGAAATGTAATCCTCGACATTGTGCTCAGCGGGTTACGAAGCGGGTGATCAGCAGCACTATGCCCAGCCCGTCCCTGTTGATCGCCATCAGCGGCGATGGGGGCTCGGGATGCAGCAAGGGGCGCGGGGGTGATGACCGCGCCCCTTGTTGTTAGAGTGCTAACGGGCTGTGGCTGGGGTTACGCTGGCTTGGCCAATGCCACGACCCGCTCGCTGATCGGCGGTAAGAACTGGTCGGTAAAGATTTCACTGACCTTCGGCGTGCGCGGCAGTGATTTGGCACTGACCAGCTGGCTGATCCCGCGTTCGAAACGGGCGGTGTCAATGGCGCCGATACCGAGCTTGGCCCCTTCGGGATGGCTCATCTCAATCTCTAAGGTGCGGCGCAGGCGTAGTTCATCGGCAAACAGGTCGGCATCGGCGTTGCGTTTGAGCAAGGCAGAGACCGCCTTGGTCGGATCTTGTTGCACCGCTTGCACCCCCATATTGATGGCCCGCACGAGGGCGCGGACCTTGTCCGGCTCTTGGTCGATCAGCCGCTGCGAGACCATCAGGGCACTGCCGTATAAATCGGGGGTGTAGTCGGCGTACGTGAAGAATCTCAGCCATTCGTCTGGCACCAGCCGCTCTTCTGCCAAGGCGGCGGACATGGTACTGACGTAGCCGAAAAAGCCATGTTTCCCCTCTTTGCCCAGCATCGCTTTGATCCCCTCCAAGAAGCCGCCGTATTCGGGCAGTGGCACTATGTTGACCTTGCTAGCATCAACCCCGTTTTGTTGGCAGAAGACGGGGAAGGTTTGCAGGGCAACATCGGAGCCGTGGCCATAGAGGGTGGCGCCTTCGAGATCTTTGGGGGTTTTGATGGTGCTGTTTGCCCCCACCGCCACCGCAGAGGGGGAGCGATTAAA
Organism: Aeromonas cavernicola; assembly: GCF_002795305.1. Taxonomy (GTDB): domain Bacteria; phylum Pseudomonadota; class Gammaproteobacteria; order Enterobacterales; family Aeromonadaceae; genus Aeromonas; species Aeromonas cavernicola. Next base: position 17,294 of record NZ_PGGC01000022.1, on the reverse strand, counting down.
CATGGCAAACACGGCCCGTGGGGCCTTATCCGGTGTGCGTGCGACGGTTTCAATCAGTGAGTTAATGTCGCCATAGGCAATGTCGAACTGTTGCAGCTCGGTAAAGCGGCGGGCGGCAGTGTAGGCGCCTTCCCCTTCGGTAAAGGCAATCTCTAATCCTGCCTGTTTAAACAAGCCGCGATCTTCGGCATTGAAAAACCACGATTGTGGCCCCGAGTAGGTGGTGTTGAGCAACATGCGGTAAGGGCGCCCTTGGGCACTGAGACCTAACCCTGGGACGGTGAGCAGTGCAGAGACTGCGGCAATGTCGAACAAAAAGCGGCGGCGGGTGGGGGTATAGCCGAATGAACTAGACATCAATCGCTCCTTATCGAGAGTTGGCTAAATTGGTCACGCGCTGCGCGACGGGGGGTAAGAATTGCGGATCGAACACCTCTTTTGCCGTTGGTGTTCTGGGCAGGTTTTTGGCCTTGACGATGGCGTTGATCAGCCGCTGTAACCGCGCTTCATCCACGGCGCCAATGCCGAGCTTGGCCCCTTCTGGGTGGCTCATCTCCATCTTGAGGGTGCCGACCAGCCGGGTGCGGTTAATGGTGTGGTCGCTCTCTGGATAGCGTTTGACCAAGACATCGACTGCCGCGTTGGGGTCGGCGACGGTATCGCGTAGCCCCTGATTGGTCGCTTGCACCAAGGCACGCACGGCATCGGGTGCTTGTTGATACATGTCTCGGGTCACGAACAAGGTGTTGCCGTACATGTCTGGCAGCAGATCCATGTAGTTAAAAAAGCGCAGCTGCTCACGCTTCACCCCATAGGGGGTCGAGGTGGCGATGATGGTGTTCACAAAGCCAAACATGGCATCAATTTTCTGATCGCCGGCCACGATGCGAGCGGCTTGTGAGCCCATCGGATCATCGGTGGTAAAGACCCGAGTTTGGTCGGCATCAATACCCGCCGCTTGGGCGTAGAGATCAAAGGTGCGCATGGCAGAATCCGCTTCGTGACCCCAGATCCGCTTACCCTCTAGCTGTTTGACCGAGGTAATGGGGCCATCGGCTTTGACGGCAATGGTAAAGGGCACCTCGTTAAAGGTGGTGAACACCGCGATGGGGCCTTTGCCCTCTTCACTGCGGGCAATCTGCTCGATCAGGGTACTCATGTCGCCGTAGCCGATATCGAAGCCATGAGGCTTGACCATCGGAATCACGACGGAAGCCCCTTCGCTGGGGGTAAATTCCAGCGCGATACCCTGTTGGCGGTAATACCCCTTTTCATCGGCCAACAAGAAGAACGAGGTTGGACCGGCAATCACGTTTAACAGGGCTTTATAGGGCTTGTCGGTTGCGCTGGATGTGGCGGCTTGTACGCTGGCAGGCAGTGTCAGTGACAGGCTCAATAGCCCAGCGCCAACGGCGGTGAGCAGGGTACGTAACCTTGGTTTGTTCGCCGAGTGATGGACGGTGATAGCGTTATTCATCATTGCTGCTCCTTTATGTTTTTGGAAAAAATATTCCACTATGTGATAGCTGTAACATAATGCCTGACTCTGTTGTACCATCGTGTGACGGATTTGGGGGAGTAAGGCGAGTAGTTGAACCGTGTCTCAATAAGCGAGGTTCGGTAGTAAATTAATTGTTTATTTAATGTTAATGCTTTGTTTGAAAACACGAAAATGGATTAATAGCATGCAAGCCAAAAATAAACAACCAGTGGGGTTGCCCCAATCAGCCCCCTAAGATGGGGCGGCTCGTTGCTAGCAAAGAGGGAGGGTAAGCGCGGATAGCAGCGAGGAGTGTTGTATCAACATAGCGCAACATGATAGCGCAATATGGGTACTCGTTTGATGTCTTTGCAACGTGATAACCTAGTCTGCAGATCAGCTAAGAGATAAAGACAATGATCAGACTGTCTATCGTATTGTGGTTGTGCCTTACACCGCCTGCCCACGCGCTTAACATCGCGATGGTGCTGTGGCGCGGCGAAACCCCAGCTGAAGCGGCTTTTCGGGCTGAGCTGATCCAGCTTGGCTATCAACCGAACATTACCATCTTTAACGGTGAGCAAGATCGGGCGGCCTTAGCCACCATGCTACGGCGGCAAATGCTGCCAAAACTGGCGGAATTTGATTACATCTACACCTTTGGCACCACCGCCACGGCGATGACCAAGATGCTGGTGGCGGGCCGCAAGCCGATCATTTTTAATATGGTATTTAATCCCTTTGAGTCTGGTTTTTTGGCGGCGAACGAGCCACAACATCAGATGATGACCGGTACCAGTCAGATGGTGCCCATGGCGCTGCAACTCGCCAATGCTCGCCAATACTTGCCTGCCGGTAAGCGACTGCTGGTGCCCTTCAATCCCCGAGAGCAGAACACCCGCTTTATCACCGAGATGCTCAAACATGAAGCGGAGCGTTTTGAATGGCAGGTTGCCACGTGGCGAATGCTCCCTGTGCCAGCAAGGCTCGCTGCTGACCTGAAACGGCTGCAAGAGGTCGCCAAAAATGACATCGTGTTTTTGGCCTCAGACAGTTACCTACTCTCGATCGCGCCTCAGTTGCTCAAAACGCTCAACGATGCGGGCATTCCCACCATCTGTAGCGCAGAGCGGTTTGTCGAATATGGTTGCACCGTGAGCACGGTCAGCAGCTACCAAGTACAGGGCAAAATGGCCGCAACCATCATCCACCGTAATCTGCAGGGCACCCCGCTGCAGGATATTCCCCTGCAAGTTGATGACGCTCCCCGCTTGGTATTAGGCAGCCGATGAGCAGGGAAGCCTCTTCTTTGGCTGGGTTTGGCATAGGGTCGTGAGCACCGCTCATGCCTGCATGACTTTGTGTCATTTGTTGTCATTGTGTGAAATCCCTACAGTAGCCCCATCAATAAGCGCCAATGGGCAGGAGTGGGTGATGCAAGGGAAGATTCAACAAGCAAGAGCATGGGCACAAACGTGGCTACAGCAAGAGAAGCGCCATTACATCGATGGTCAGTGGGTGAGCGGCAGCCAAGAGACACCTTGGCAGGTGATTGACCCGAGCAATCAGCAGTCGCTTTGTACCATGGCCTTGGCGGCCCCCGCCCAAGTGGAAGCGGCGGCCAGCGCGGCCCATCGCGCCCACCAAGCTGGGGTATGGAGCAAGGTCAGCCGTGCTGAGCGAGCCAGCGTGCTGCGCCAGATTGCCCAGCTGATCCGTGATAACACGGTGCAACTGGCGGTGTTGGAGACCCTCGCTAATGGCAAGCTCATCGGTGAGTCGCTGGTCGATGACATTCCGACCTGCGCCGATATCTTTGATTACTACGCCGGTTGGACGGACAAGTATTACGGCGAGACGGCGCCCGTTGAGCAAGATTTTTTAAACTACACCCTCAATGAGCCGGTGGGGGCCTGCGCCCTGATTGCGCCTTGGAACTTCCCGCTCTATCAGGCGGCCCTCAAAGTTGCGCCCGCCTTGGCGATGGGCAATACCGTGGTGCTCAAACCATCGGAATACACCCCGTTCACCGCGCTCTATCTGTTCGAGTTGATCGCCCAGCACGTTGCGCTACCTGCTGGGGTGGCTAACTTGCTGGTAACCGATGGCGCCGCCGCGCAGCAGTTAACGGTGAGTGAGCATATTCACAAGGTATCGTTTACCGGCAGCTCAGGGGTGGGCAGAAAGATCATCCAAAGCAGTGGCGCGTCCAATATGAAGGCGGTCACGTTAGAGCTGGGCGGCAAGTCCCCCTGCATCTTCTTTGCCGATACTCCCGATCTGGACAAAGCCATTGATCGCGCCTTTACCGTGATGTTCTCCCACAAAGGGGAAAAGTGCTCCGAGCCGACCCGCTTTCTGATCCAAGAGGCCATTTACGATCAGGTGGTGAACAAACTGATTGCCAAGGCCGAGGCAGTGAAGTGTGGCGCTCCGTTCGATCCGGCCAGCCAGCAGGGGCCGCAGTGCAACCAAGCGCAGTTTGACAAGATCATGGGTTACATCGAGCTGGGCAAGCAGGAGGCTGAGCTGGTCGCGGGCGGTTATCGCGATGTGTCGGGCAGCAATGAGCTTGGCCTCTATATCCGGCCCACCATCTTCTCGCGGGTCTCCCCCACGGCGCGCATTGCCACCGAAGAGATCTTCGGCCCTGTGCTCTGCTGCATCGCTTTTGACACCGAAGAGGAGGCGATTGCCATCGCCAACGGCACCGAGTATGGCTTGGCGGCGGGGGTCTATACCGCCGATGTGAAGCGGGCGCAGCGGATGGCTAACCAGATTGATGCGGGCATGTTGTTCATCAATCGCTATGGCTGCTACAGCCTCAGCAGCCCGTTTGGTGGCTTTCGCCAAAGTGGTTGGGGTAAAGAGATGGCGATCCACTCCCTTAGTGCCTACACCAAGAAAAAGTCGGTGTGGGTCTATCACGGCGATCAATAATCGGCCCTGATAGGGTGAGTCTATTAGGCTGACACAGGCACCGTGGCGGGTCTTCCCATCCGGTGCCTGTGTCATGTTGTCAGAGCGATGAGCTCGACCGAAAGGAGTGTTACGTCATGTCATTGCGGATCGAAGTGGACAGTTTGGGTGAGGTCGCGCTACCAAGAATGGCCTTGTATGGCGCGCAAACCCAACGCGCACTGGATCTCTACCCCGTGGCGGGGCAGAAAACCCTTGGCGATTACCCCGCTTTGGTGCAGGCCATGTTGCAGATCAAAGCCACTGCCGCGCGGGTCAACGGCGAGATCAATGAGCTTGACAGGGAGCTGGCCAGCCAGATTGAACAGACCTGCCAGCAGCTGATCAGTCAGTTTGATCCGGCGCTCTATCCGGTCCATGCGTTTCATGGCGGCGGTGGTATCTCGACCAACATGAACGTCAACGAGGTGATCGCCAATCGGGTCAACCTTGATCACCACCAGCAGCAACCGGGCAGCTATACCCCTGCGCATCCCAACGATCAGATTAATTTCAACCACTCCACCAGCGATTGCTTACAAAGTGCCTGTCACATGGCTGCGCGCCAGCAAACGGTGGTATTGATCGACCGGCTCGGTGAGTTGCAGCGGACGGTTGACCAGCTCAACGCGCGGGATCAGCAGGTGCACAAGTTGGCCAGAACCTGCCTGCAAGATGCGGTCGTCATCCGTTTTGCCGATTATTGGCACGGGATCAGTGGCTCGCTGGGCCAAGGGATTGTGCGGTTGACCGCCCTTGCCCAGGGGCTGAGTCGGCTCAATTTAGGGGCCAATATCATCGGCCGTAGCGGGGATTGCTCGGCGCGTTTTCAGCAGCGGGTGATCGCGGCGCTCAATGAGGTCAGCCACGACTGTTATCAGCAACATGACAACTATTTTCAGTGCAGTCAGTCGTTTGATCAGCAAGTGGCGCTGGCTGCTGAGCTAGAAGGGGTGGCCGGTTACCTCATCAAGTTTGCCAAAGATCTGCGCCTGATGGCGTCGGGCCCGCAAGCAGGATTGGCGGAAATCAGCTTGCCTGCGGTGCAGCCGGGCTCTAGCGCCATGCCCGGTAAGATCAACCCGACCATCCCCGAGTTTATGGTGCAAGCGGCGATGCAGGCGATGGGCCACTGCGCGGTGGTCAAGCTGTGTCATCAGCACGGGGAGCTTGATTACAACCCATGGGGCATGGTGCTGATCACCAACCTGCTCGATGCCATCGATCATCTCGCTAAAGGCGTGACGGTATTGACCCAGCACTGCGTGGCGGGCATCACCATCAATGAAGCCAACAATACAGCCAATACTCGCACCTTGATCCCCCTAGTGATGGAGCTCAAAAAGATCTTGGGTTATCAGGCGACCTCGGATTTGGTCAAAGAGCTCAAAGGCGATCAGCAGCAGCTACACACCATCTTGGGTCGGCTGAGTGCGCAGTCGCAGCCTTAAGGGGGATAACAACGTTGGGGCAGGGTTAACGGTAAGAGGCGGTCGCCTCGATAAACGGCGGGTGCTGACCATAAGCCAGCTCGCGGGCGCGGTCGGACGAATGCCGGGGGGATGTGCGAAAAGAGGCGAGCAGTAGCGCATGTGAGATTGCACCATAACGGCATATGCTTGACATATGTCACGGGCAGCAATAAATTGCATATGTCAGACATATGTAGGAGGGTTTATGCGTACTGTATCAATTTTTAAGAATGGTAAAAATCAGGCGGTGAGATTGCCAAAAGATATGGAGTTTCAGGGTGTTAACGATCTTGAAATTATCAAAAATGGCGACACAATCACGTTGCGTCCGGCCCGACCTGATTGGTTATCCTTGGCGGAATGCCAGAAAGTAGAGGCTGATTTTTTGCAAGAACGTACCGATGTGATCGGCGATGAAGGGCGGTTCGCCCTGTGAAGACGTTTATGCTCGATACCTGCATTTGTTCTTTTATCATGCGCGAAATGCCAAGGTCAGTTCTTGAGCGGTTGGCCGCAGAGGTGGCGAGCGGCAATCGGATTGTGATCTCGACGATCACCTATGCCGAAATGCGTTATGGCCAGATCGGTAAGAAAGCGTCTCCAAAGCTTGGGCCAGCCATTGATGAGTTTGTTCGTCGCCTCGATGGGATCTTGCCATGGGACGCGGCTACGGTCGATCAGACGCTCGACGTGCGCCAGCAGTTGGCAGCCTTGGGCACACCGATCGGCAATAACGATGCGGCCATTGCCGCCCATGCCCTGACGGCAGGCTGTGTACTCGTGACCAACAATACCCGCGAGTTTTCCCGAGTGGCGAAGCTGCACTATGAAGATTGGGTTCACTGAGTGTGTAGAGGAAAAACGACCAGGAGGATCACGCGATATCTTCATCTTGCGGTGTCGACAGGATAGGTTGCCGCATGCTGATGCAAGGCTGATGCAAGGCTGATGCGTGACCCCTGACGATGAAGCCAATGCCGCCGATGAGGGCGGCATTTTGCTATCTACGGGATGACACTTTTCATCACGCAGGGGAGGGTGCTCATGCCAACATACGGCCAGTATCAGGTCATATCACTTCGGCCGTGGCCGCTTGCACCTGCGGCTGCTGGCTAGTACGACGGGTGCGCACTTGCAGCAGCTTGCAGGCCACCAGCCCCATGATCGAGACCACGATGGTATAGCCAAAATACATCTGGTAGCCCTCTTGCGGGGTGCTGGCGATGTCCATCAAATAGCCATTGATCAGCGGAATAAAGATATCTGGGCAATAACCGAGCACCGAAATAATGCCAATGGTCAGCCCCAAGCGGTGGGCGGGCATATTCAAATGCTCGGTGATGGCCCAATACAAACCGCGAATGGCATAGGTCAATAAGCCGACCAGCAGAATAAAGAACACGCACAGACTCATGGTGACGGTCGGGTTTAGGCCCATCATCGGCACCATTACCAAGCCGCACAGGCCAAAGGTACTGAATAGCAAGGTGATATAGAGCACTTTCAGGTTGCTGTATTTATCCCCCAAGATCCCCCCGACCACGCCGCCCACCGGCCTTAGCCACAGCTTGATGGTGGTAATGGTGCCCGCCATCACCGCAGTAAAGCCCCAGTTGCCCTCTTGCAAGTAGGCCGAAAAGCTATAAGTGGCCCAAAACAGGTGATAGCCCGCCGCGATGATCACCGCAATCAGCCATACCTCGGGTTGGCGCAAAATCAGCATGATATCGGCGATAAGCTCGCTGCGGCTCTGCTTGGGGGCTATGTGATCCCGTGCGATGTCGCGTTTTACCTCGTAATAGACGCCGAATACACAGAGGCCTGCCAAGGCAATACAGAGCCAGGCATACATATGGATGACGTTCACTAAGGCGCCGACCACATGGCTATTGTCATCACTGGCGGTGTAAGAAAAGATCGCCAGCGCCAAGCTGGCGAGCAGCGCTTCCACCAGACCACGGCCACCATCATAGAAGCCGTAAAAGCGGCCCGATTCGCCATCCCCTGCCAGCAGGTTAATCCGCTTCATCACCGCGCCCCAAAAGGTGAGCCCCGTAGTGACGCCCCAGCCTGCATAAATGCACTTCAGTGAGACATAATCGGGTAGGGTGCTGTACCAGAGCCCTAACAAGCCCGTGCCGAGCAGTGAGCAGACGATCAACTTCATCGGGTTGATCCGATCCGCCAGCCAGCCGCTCGGGGCATAGCTGAAAAAGAAAAACAGGCCGAGGAGGGCGTACAAGGTGCCCAATTGACCATTGCTGATCTGAAAGGCTTCCAGCATGGTGGTTTGATATATCTGGCGCATATAGAGCATCGGATAAATCGCGCCGCCAGCGACGGTTAATAACAATAACTGTAAATAACGGGTTCTGGTTTTTATATTAGATAAATCAGGCGTGGTATTTTTTAATATCGACATAAAGGAACTCTCCGTGTATCCATTTAATCAGCTGCGGCAATTCATATGTCAGCAATAAACATTACTAACCTTATAAATAAGCCACGGCATAGTGACTGCTGATACCACACATCACCAGCAGTCACAGATGGAGTAAATAAATGTTAGGCGAGTTATCAATGATAAATATGATAACTGTTTTTCAATAATACATCGGTATGGGACCGTGCATGACGGAATACCTCATTGTTTATTCGTTGGTATATTTGGTGATGCTCGCTATTTGGGGTAAATACCTCAGTGGTGCGTACCATGTGATCAATCGCCACATCATAGCTGGGATAAATACCAAGATTAATGGCGGCACATATTGCCGTGCCGACACATCCACAGCTGCTGCCCTCTTTACGGATCACCGATAAATTAAAGACGTCTGCGATGATCTGCATTAGCACATTACTGTGTGAACCACCGCCAATAACCACAATTTCACGAGGGGTAAACCCTAATTCCGTGGTCATGTCGCTGGCGTTGTTATAAATGGTGAAAGCAATCGCTTCGAGAATCGAGCGATAAATATGAAACCGGGTATGGCGATGATCAAAGCCGAGCATGATCCCTTTGCGAAAGGGCTCAGTGGGCGGCGCCAACCAATCCAAAATCGTGATCAAACCATCGCTACCGGGGGCAATGTGCGCACACTGCTGGTTACAATATTGCTCTTCACTGAGGCCGTGGCGCTGCGCGTCCAGCGTTAAGCCTTCCCCGATCAACTTCTTAAACCACGAGACCGTCCACATCCCCCGCCTGATCCCAACCGACTCGTAGAGATATTTAAACGGCACACAGGCCAAGGTGGGATAAAACGAGGCGGCGTCATGATGAAAGTGATCCCGCAGCAACATCGAGTTGATGTAAGTGCCAAGGGAGATCATCAGGGTGTCGGGATGATTCATCCCGCAGCCGAGCGCTTCCACCGCTTTATCATTGGCGCTCGCCACCACCGGAATGCTGGCCAAGCCGAGCTCGCGGGCAAGCTCGGGCCTGAGTAGCCCCAAGGTCTCTGACGGTTTTTTCAAGGTAAACAGCATCTCGCGCCGCAGCCCGTGGGCCGCTATCACCCCATCATCAGTTGACCAGTCCAAGGTCCCATGATCGATGGGCCAACCAAATTCACAGTTGGCGGCGGCATCGGTAAATTCATCGGTCAGCTTAAACGACACATAGCCGGTGGTGGTGGTGACAAAGGCCACCTTGGGATCAGCATGCTCATAGTGAGTGGCCATCCGGCTGTCCATCCAACTGATCACCGGTTGCGCCAGATGACCGTCTTGCTGTAATAACGAGCGGCAGCAACGAATAGTACAAAGACCTATCCCGATAATATCTTGCTTATTACCCTTGAACTTGGCAACGCAGGCCGTTAATGCCTGCTTGATGCTATGCCAAATATCATCGTCAGGATGCACTGCCAGCCCGGGGGCTGGACAGTGGTATTCTCTGAGTGGACTGGTGCTATAGACAATTTCTCGGCCAAGCTGATCAAGAATCGCTACTTTGGTACTTTGTGAGCCGCTATCTATTCCAATAAAATATTTCATCGGCAAACCTTAGCACGGGTGATTATTGCTGGTATTTTGCGCCATCTTCTTTGTAATAGATGCAGCCGTAATTCATGATGTCGTTGGGATCGAATATTTTCTTTAATCCTTCCAACATATAAAACGCGGTGCCGTGTTCATCTTTGGTCCACTCATTACGGTATTTACCAATGCCATGGTGGTGGCACATTGAACCGCCTTGTTTGAGGGTCTCTTCGACAATAATGCGCTGGATTGGATGGTGATAAGTCAACATCTCATCTTCTGGGCGGCAATTAATGTTGTAGTTATAAACGAAATACATGTTGGTGCCGTTAATATAACTGTGGGAGGAGTGGCCGCCTAACATGGTCAAATCATCGGCATGTTTGAACTCTTTTTTAACCCGCGCCATGACATTGTTATAAATGGTCGGAATGCTGCTCCAATCGGCCGATATTTCGGTGGTAAAACCGGCATGTCGATTATGTTCAACCATGTCTTTGATCTCATCATCAATCTGTTTTTGACTCCAGTTGAGATGGGCAAACCAATTAGCGATATGGGCATCATCCACCCGACCGATAATGCCATCACGGAATTTTTCGGTGGCGGCACGAATAGCGTCGCCCGTGGCATTCACAATGGCTTGGGGGCCTTCTGCCATAAACAGCAAGACACATTTGCCATCGTAGAAGTGCTGGAAGTGCTGGGCGGCGTCTTCTTCTGAATACACCCGTGCCACGGAGGGACGATACCCTTCGGTGATCACTTCACGCAGCACCTTAATGCCGGTTTCAACATCCTTAATGAGATAACCATGGAACTGATGATTATCGGGATAATATTTGTGCAGCTTGACGGTCACCTCGGTGATGTAGCAGAGGGCGCCTTCGCTACCGATGGCGATATGGCGAATATCTGGGCCACCGGCTCGCCGTGGCACGTTCTTGATCCGCGAAATATGGCCGTTAGGGAAGACACACTCAAGGCCAACCACCATGTCTTCGATGCCGCCATAAAGGGTCGAGAATTGGCCAATACTGCGGGTTGCCACCAAGCCACCCAGCTGGGCGATGGGTTTTGACTGGGGGGAGTGACCGACGGTCAGGCCCAGTTTTCTCACTTCATCTTCCAATACCTGCAACGGCACGCCGCACTGCACTGTAGCCTGCATGTTGTAAGCGTCGATCTTAATGATCTTGTTCATCCGTTTGCCATCAATGACGAAGGTATTGGCTTTCCAGTTTTCCAAGCCCCCCTCGGTGGCGGTCTTGCCGCTGCGCGGGATCACGTTGATGTCGTTGTCGTTACAAAACGACAGTAAGGTGCTGACCTCTTGCGCAGAGTCTGGCGAGACAATGGCCAGTGGCAACGGCACCGGCAGCACCCCTTTGGCCTTGGCGTATTTGTTATAGCGATCGCTCGCCGCATCATAGAGGGCTGCTTTATCGGTATTTATTTTGTCAGCCGAGATGAGCGTGCTGAGCTGGGTCAATACATTTTCAAGATTCATTGTTTATTCCCTGTTGTTTAACGAACCAAATAACCACCATCAACGACCACCATGGTGCCGTTGACATAATTAGAAGCATCCGACGCCAAATAGACGACGGCTCCCATCAAATCTTGAATATTGCCCCAGCGACCGGCCGGAATATGGCTGAGCACGCGGCGGTTAGCCTCGTCATTACTGCGGGTCTGTACGGTTAATTCGGTGGCAAAATAGCCAGGGGCGATGCCATTGACCTGGATGTTAAATTGCGCCAACTCATCGCAGTACGCCTTGATAAATCCCAGCAGACCATGTTTGGTGGCGGCATAGGCCGGTGACCACTGCCCACCTAAATAAGAGAACAGCGAGCAGGTATTGATTATCTTGCCTTTTTGGCGGGGGATCATATTTTTCGCCGCCTCGTGGGAGAGTTCAAACGCTGCCGTTAAGTTAACGGAGACCATCTTGTCCCACATGCCGCGATTAAATTTGGTGACATCTTCTTCACAAATACAGATGCCGGCATTGTTGACTAAGATATCCACCTTACCGAACACCTCGACGCACTCGGCGATGATCTGTGCTGGGGTGCCCTCCTTGGTAATGTCTGCGATGGCCAAGTGATAGCGCACCCCTTGTGCTTCAATCAGCGCCTTAGTTTTGCCGTCGTCATCGTTCATGCTGACCACAAACACGTTGGCACCGGCTTTGGCCAAGGCGAGGGCAAACCCTTGCCCGAGGCCAGAGTTACCGCCGGTCACAATGGCGGTCTGCCCGGTTAGGCTAAAAAAGTTCATTGAAAAATCAGTAATGCTGGTTGGCTGTGACATGGCTATCCCCCTCGATGGGTAGAACGTGGTTTAACAAAAACGGCGTCGCTAAAAGGGTCTGCTTAACAAACATCTTTATGGTACATTTTGGAAAATTTTCCATTTATGACTCGACCATTACTTGGGGTGAGACATAACATGCACGTAACAATCCATGGCAAGCCTTATTCCGGTCAAATGCCTTGATTGCTAATTGTGAGGGGGGCGGCCAATTAAGATTTTTAAGGAAATTCCTACAGCAATTTTAAAAGTTCTGCGTTCCAATAAATGGAAAGTTTTCCAAATATCGAACGCCCGCCCCACCAGCGTGCCGCTGGGTGATAACGCTCGATAGCAATGGCCAGGGCAATGAGTGAGTGCAAAATGTGCGGCGCGCCAGCCGCAACATGACAGGACAACACGACAGGACAACATGGCAGGACAACATGGCAGGACAACAGAGAGGAGAGCAGCAATGCTGGATATCAAGATCGCGTTATTGAACAAGGTGGAGAAGCGGATATTCGACACCCTACGGGCCCAGTTAGCGGCCGATCCGCAGCGTTATATCACCATCACTGAGGCTGCCCAGTTATGTCAGGTCTCTAGCTCGAAAATATCCAAAACCGTGGCCAAGCTCGGCTTTGCGTCATATAAAAAATGCATTGCTTTTTATCAAGGCGGGCAATTAAGTACACCTGTGAGTGTTCGCCAACCCAGTGAGTTAGATCGGGTTGCCCAATTTATTGATAGCTTCGATGCCACCATTGCCGAAAAGACCTATCAGATGATGGCCCGTCACTCGAAAATTATCTTTTATGGTCTGGGCCCCTCTTTTATTTGTGCCCAATATCTTGTTTATAAATTGCAGTGTTTAACCAGCATTCCTATTTTCGCCACCTCAGATGCGGTCACCTTTAAACATTATTTAGACCAAGAGAGCTTGCTGATCATCTTGACCACGACCGGGATGTTTGCTGATTTCGATCAGGTGATCAATGATGCCAAACAGAGTGGCTCATCTATCTTGATGGTGCTAGAGGAATATAACAAACAGATATATCCCGAGGTGAGCCACAAAGTATTTCTCACCAAACAGCATCAACCTAACTACCTGCAACCCTTTGAAAAGACCCGCACCCTGTTTTTTATATTTTTTGAAGAGGTGCTGCGCCATTTTTATCATCATAAACACTGAACGATATTATCGAGCCAATCACCACGTACTGATTAGCTCAGCGGTCATCGGCGGGGAAATAGCTGATCCGATGGCGCCTTATCCAATGAATCCGCCAGCAGGCCATGTTATTGGCGCCATCACTACGGCTGGAGATCAATAACCCCGTTGGCTGGCCATATTGGTGCGCTACTTGGGCGTCATTTTTGCCCCATTTTATTACGCCATCCTCTTACACCATTTTCTTACAACAGCGCAGCGCCGCCGATGATCTTGCATAGGGGCGAGCGTGGCGTGTGATCTCCTTAAATTACCGAGTTCCCTCTCCACCGTTTACCGCCCACCCCGTTCCTTTGTAGCTCGCTCACTGACCATCTTATTCACAGGCGTCTTGGTTCACCGGCTATCTTGGCCCTGGGCTGCTTGCGCAACGCAGCGGTCACTGGGCGTGGCTAGCTGCGTGCAAGGGGGCTAATCATGGTGACGTAGCCAGCCCGTTAGCAGAGTGTTGCTATTTATGTTGTTTGGTTTATATGTCTGCAAAAATCTAAATTTGTAGTTTTATAAATTACCAATCACAACCTAATCATTGTTATTTCACTTTTTTATCATGGTTTCTGGTGGAATCGTTTGGGGCATTTTGTTATATTTTCTCTCGTTCGCTGACAGGCCAGCTCGCTCTTGCTCATCGTCGTTGACTCACGGAAAGGATCAGACGAAGGGTTCAATTGCAGCGTAAAACGTAAAGAGATAGGCCAGAGCAGCAGCCCCCACCCAGGTAATGTGGGGGCCAATCAAGCAGTAAAGCCAAGCAGTAAAGCCAAGCAGTAAAGAACAGCCTAGTTCGATATGACCCACCCAAGAGGGCCAAGATCCGCCATGGGGTGAGGGCTATTTTTTCGCTGAAGATACCCATGGCATGGCGCACCTGAATTCAGATAATAAGTGGCCATCACCGTGCCACGGCGCCTGCTAACGATAACAGCAGGGATATTGCTAGCAAGATGAGAAACAGCATCAGGCTTGGCCATGTGGTCAGGTAGGTGGCTTATTTTCTCTTTACGTATGGATGCGCACCGGAATATGACATGTCCGTGCGGTAGCTATGGCATTTAGTCACGATAAGCCGATACCGATAATATCGCCTTGGCAAGCTGAATAGAGTAAAAATAAGTGCAATTTAGGTGCGAAATAAGTGCGGTTTGGATAAGCCATCAATAGTGTCACCCTAAGTGATATAGCATGCCATTGTTAATGACGCCACATTGATGGTAATGCAAAAAACAGTTCAGCGTGTGCTGCGCTAAATAATGTTAATCACCTTGTAAGGTGTGCGGTTCACTATTTTTATTTAACCCAGGATATTGTCATCTCCGTGCGGTAGCTATGGTAAAAATAATATGGAAAAAATATGGCAAAAATAAACTGGCGTTGCCATGTTTCATCTGGTCTTATTTTTAGTCTGTTAATGGTGAATAGGATGGCCAGCGATATATTAGCTGCAATCGGTATTCAACTATCGGCAGCCAACCATCGGCAGCCAATAATCGGTAGCCAAAATAAGTGACCACAACGGGTGGCACACAACAGGTCACTACCGCACTGCCATACCGCGATGGCAGATAGAGTTATCCTGATCAGGTCGTTTCATCTATTTAGCCAGTTACCTCTTTGGCTATTCACTTAATTGGCAATGCGCTCCCTATGTTAATGCAATCCCGTCGCCCCTTGCAGGTGCTCAACGATGTCACCTTCGGCTTACTGATGCGCGAGCTCAAAACCCGCTTTGGCAATTACCGAATGGGCTATAGCTGGGCCTTGCTCGATCCCCTGATCACCATCGCCATTTTTTGCGTGATATTTGGCATCAGGCAGCGCCATGGGTTCGGCGGGGTAGAGGCCCCAGTGTTTGTCGCCAGTGGGTATTTGCCGTTTTTAATGTTTCAAAGCACCGCCAATCGCCTGATGTCGGCGGTCAGTGCCAATAAGGGGCTGTTTTGCTATCGCCAGGTGACGCCCTTTGCCACCCTGTTTGCCCGCTGGGTGTTGGAATCGGTGATCGGCCTGTTGGTGGCGCTGGTGCTGATCGCCGGGCTCTGCTGGTGCGGTTTTACCGCGATGCCGGCCGATCCGCTGGCGGTGCTGCTGGGGTATAGCCTCTTAATGACCTTCTCGTTTGGCCTTGGCACCCTGTTTTGCATCATCAGCAGCCTCTCTGCCGAGGCGGAAAAGTTCATCGGGATCTTAACGCGCCCGCTGCTCTGGATCTCGGCGGTGTTTTTTCCGCTGGCGGCGGTGCCACAAAATTATCAGCATCTGCTGCTGTGGAACCCCATCGTGCATGCCATTGAGCTTATTCGCACCGGCTGGATTGCGGGGTTTACCACCCAAGGGGGCAGCTGGTCTTATCTGCTGGGCACCACCTTGGTGTTACTGGCCTTTGCCATGAGCGGCTATCGCCTCTGCCACCGCCGCCTGATTGCGAGTTAACCGATGATCACCCTCGACAACGTCAGCAAATATTACCCCACCAAATTTGGCCGCCACTACGTGTTAAAAGAGGTCAATTTCACCCTGCCCGGTGACAAAAACATCGGCATTTTGGGAGCCAACGGGGCGGGCAAATCGACCCTGCTGCGCCTGCTCGGGGGGATGGATATGCCCAGTTGCGGCAAGATCATCCGCCACAGCCGAGTCTCATGGCCGCTGGCGTTAAGTGGCGGCTTTCAAGGCAGTATGACCGGGCGAGAAAATACCCGCTTTATCTGCCGCATTCACGGCATTCGTGACACCCGCGAAGTGGAAGAGTGGGTCAAGGGCTTTGCTGAGATAGGCCAGCACTTTGAGCTGCCGATCAAGGGCTATTCGAGCGGGATGAAATCGAAATTCTCCTTTGCGGTCAGCATGGCCTTTGAGTTTGATATTTACCTGACCGACGAAATTACCTCAGTGGGGGATGCCCGCTTTAAACAAAAGTGCATCGAGGTGTTTAACCAAAAGCGCACCACGGCGAGCCTCATTATGGTCTCTCACGACATGAACACCCTGCGCAAACAGTGCGACATGGGGATTGTGCTCCATCAGGGGCGCCTGACCCTCTACCCCGAGATTGAAGAGGCCATCGCGGTCTATCAAACCCTCTGATCCGCGCCCTGCGCGTTATCAGCCCATTTTTTGTTAGCACCGACGTCACCGCAGGCGTTATTGCAGACGTCATTGCCGGCCTAGCCCATTCGCAACGGGTGGGCCTGTGGTGATGACCTACGCCGAACATCTGTCGAACATCATTTATCTGGATAGCCATGAACACCAGCCTGATCCCCAGCCAGCTTGGTCGCAAGCTGCGTAAATTGCAGCGCGACCCCAAACGCTTTCTCATTGACTCAAAAGGCTATAAAGCCGCCCATTTTTCTTGGCAGCGGGCCATCAAGCTGGGCAGCTTCCTCTGGGTGCTGCTCTGCTTTGGGCTGGCGGTGGGCTATTACAGCCTGCTTGCCAGTGATCGCTACGTCAGTCAGGCCAGCGTCATTATCAAGCAGGCCGAACAACTCAAAATGATGCCAGATGCGCTCTCGATGCTGGGGCTGGGGGGCAGCAATCACCAAGATGTGCTGATGCTGCACGCCTATTTCGCCTCGTGGGACATGCTGCAGCGGCTCGATCAAGCACTGCAACTGAAAGCCCACTACCAGAGCGAGCAGGCTGACTGGTTCTCGCGCCTGCCAGCGGATGCCAGCAATGAAGGGTTTCTGGCCTATTACCGCGATCACCTCAGTCTCACCCTTGACGAGCTATCGGGCATCTTGACCATTCGCTTGCAGGGGTTCGAGCCAGAATTTACCCGCAAGGTAGTCAGGCTGATGCTCAAAGAGGGGGAGGGCTTTATCAACCGCTTGGGCCACCAGGTGGCATTGGAGCAGCT
>NZ_PGGC01000218.1 GCF_002795305.1 Aeromonas cavernicola | reverse complement strand
ACTGGCGATGCACGCCACCACCATTGATGTGCAGCACCTGCATCTGCGCTTAGCGGAGTTTAAAGAGCTCAATGAACTCAGTGCACTGAGCCGCGCGCTCAATCAAATGCTCACCCGCTTGGAGCAGGGTTTCACCCAGCTATCACGCTTTTCCGAAGATTTGGCCCACGAGATGCGCACCCCGCTCAGTAATTTGACCGGTCAGACCCAGCAAGCGCTCAGCCGGGACCGCTCGGTGGCGGAGTATCAGAATTTGCTGGTATCGAACCAAGAGGAGTACGAACGCTTGGCGCGGATGGTCGATAGTATGTTGTTCTTGGCCCGCACCGAGCAGCCCAACCAACCGCTGCGACATGAGACCCTAGCACTGCACAGCGTGGTGGCACAGCTGTGTGACTATTTCGAGGGGATGGCGCAAGAGCGGGAGATCACGCTGGTTAATTTGTGTCATTGCCAACTGGTTGCTGACCCTGATTTAGTGCGCCGAGCCCTAGCCAATCTGCTGGCCAATGCCCTGCGCTACGCAGCCCCCGCGACGCCAGTCACCATCCGCTGCGCCCACAGCACCACCCATCTGACCATCCAGGTCCATAACCAAGGAGAGCCCATCGCGCCTGAGCATCTGCCGTATCTCTTTGAACGCTTCTATCGCTGTGATCCCTCCCGTAACCAACCCGATGACTCTGGCGGGCTGGGCTTGGCGATCGTGAAATCGATTATGCACGCTCACGGGGGGCAAGTTGCGGTCAGCAGTAATGAGCAGGGCACCCTGTTTACCCTCTCTTTTCCCTTATCTGGCCCGATATCAGGTCAGAGGGCCTAGCCGGTTATGAGCGTTGACTTGGCGCGTTGACCTGATGAGATAAGTAGGGTGTCGACATCATCACGGCAATACGGGGTCGATTGCAGAGCTCAAACCGCGCCTTTATCCCGTTACCTAACCCGTTAATCAACGGCGTTATCAAGGCACCGTAAAACATTCGGTCAGCGACCTGCTGCGTCAGAATTTTCTGTTTCTGCTATCAATACGCCCAAGGTGCACTTCCCTCACTGTTTTGCCCTAAACGGTTTAGCTACAATCGGCCC
>NZ_PGGC01000217.1 GCF_002795305.1 Aeromonas cavernicola | reverse complement strand
GGTGAGGGAGGTCAGGGTGGCGCCAAAATCGAGGCCACGCAGCCGCAGCCCTGCGTCATTTTCTAACAGAAAAGGGATCATGCTGCTCATCGTGGGCCGGCTCCTGCACTGGCTGAACAAACGTAGCTATCGGCCTTAAGGCCAACCCGAGCTGGGTATTCGGCATCCACCGCGGCGATCACCGCCGCCACCTTATCAGGACGCAGCAGGGCGACCACGCAGCCGCCAAAGCCGCCGCCGGTCATCCGCACGCCACCCTCGCGGCCAATCTTAGCCTTGATGATCTCGACCAGAGTATCGATAGCAGGCACGGTGATCGCGAAATCATCACGCATGGCGGCATGGGATTGCGCCATCAGCTCGCCGAGACGCTCCAGATCGCCACCTGCCAGCGCCTCTGCGGCGGCTAGAGTGCGGGCGTTTTCGCCGACCACATGGCGGGCACGGCGATAGCAGATCTCATCCAGCCCTGCTTTGCCCGCCTCCAAACCGGCCAGATCGAGGTCGCGCAGCGCCTTGACCCCGTAGTGACGGGCGGCCGCCTCGCACTGCTGGCGGCGGGTGTTGTATTCGCTGTCCACTAGGCCACGGCGCACGTTGGAGTTGACGATCAGCACCGCCAAGTCACTGGGCATCGGGATGAGTCGGGTCGCAAGCGAGCGGCAATCGAGCAGCAGGGCGTGATCGGTTTTGCCACTGGCGGAGATCATCTGATCCATGATGCCGCAGTTGCAGCCGACAAACTGGTTCTCCGCCTGCTGACCGTTGAGGGCGATCTCTGCCTGAGTGATATCAAGCCCTAGCGCCTCTTTAAAGGCTTGGCCGATGGCCACCTCCAGCGAGGCGGAGGAGGAGAGGCCCGCCCCCTGCGGCACATTGCCGGAGACCACCAGATCGAGGCCGCGCAGAGGATAACCACGGGCTTGCAGGTATTTCACCACGCCACGGATGTAGTCGCTCCAGCGCTGATCGGGGTGGTGTTCGATGGGCTGGCCGAGGTCAAACTGGTCGTGCTGGTTGTCGTAGTCGGCGGCGATCACCTGCACTAGGCTGTCAGCACGCAGGCCGATGGCGACACAGGTCTCGTAGTCGATAGCACAGGGCAGCACGAAGCCGTCGTTGTAATCGGTATGTTCACCGATCAGGTTAACGCGGCCAGGGGCCCGCACCAGCAGGTCGGGTTGCCGCGCAAACCGCTCGGCGAACACAGCGCTGACGCGCTGACTGGGGGTCATAGAGTGTCCTTACTGGTTTGGCTGAAGTGGAGCAGACTGACTGCACGCCGCCACTCGGGGGGCAGCACAGATTGACAGGGTGTCATCGCGTCTCCCCGTCGGCTTGGTGGTAATGAATCGGGGACAGGGCACGCAGCCGTTCTGCCGCCTGTTCCGGCGTCAGATCGCGCTGGGTCTCGGCAAGCATCTCAAACCCCACCATGAACTTGCGCACCGTGGCGGAGCGCAGCAGCGGCGGATAGAAGTGAGCATGGAGCTGCCACGCCTCGGGGCAATCTGAGTTGGGCGGCGCAAAGTGCCACCCCATGGAATAGGGAAAACTGCACTGGAACAGGTTGTCGTAACGGCTGGTAAGCGCCTTGAGTGCCACCGCCAGATCTTGCTGCTGGGCCAGGGTCAGATTGAGCATCGAAGGGATGTGCGCCTTGGGCAGCAACAGGGTTTCAAACGGCCAAGCAGCCCAGAAAGGGACCACGGCAAGCCAATGCTCGGTCTCCACCACGATGCGCGAGCGATCCGCCAGCTCCCGCTCCACATACTCCAGCAGCATGGGGCGGCCATGCTCGGCCAGCCAGTCGCGCTGGTGCTGTTCTTCGCGGGCAATCTCGTTGGGCAGAAAATCACTGCCCCAGATCTGACCGTGCGGGTGCGGATTAGAGCAGCCCATCACGGCCCCTTTGTTTTCAAATACCTGCACCCACTGCCACTGGGCTGATAGCTCAGCGACCTGATCTAACCAAGTGGTGATGATCCCTTCGATGGAGGGTAGCGCCAGCTCGGGCAGGGTCTTGCTGTGATCGGGTGAAAAACAGATGACCCGACTGGTGCCGCGGGCGGCCTCCAGCCTCAGCAGCGGGTCGCTCGCTTGGTCGGCAGCCGGGGTATCCGCCATCAGGGCGGCGAAGTCGTTGGTAAAGACGAAAGTACCCGGATAGTCGGGGTTGATGTCACCGGTCACCCGGGTGTTACCGGCACAAAGGAAACAGTCAGGGTCGTGGGCCTGTTTGGGGGCCTGACTCACCGTCTCCACCTGCCCCTGCCAAGGGCGTTTAGCCCGATGGGGGGAGACCAATACATACTGGCCGGTCAGCGGGTTGAGGCGACGATGAGGGTGATCGACGGGATTAAACATCCGCTCTCCTGAATCAAGGTATGAAAAATAGATGGGTTATCACCCGCTGCTGGGCGAATGCCGACCCGTTCAGCTGTTAGCGGCTCACTAGAGACGGACACCGCATGAACGCCCTTGTCATGCACACGCTGGTTATGGCGCTGTCATCATCCCCTTGCGGCAAGTCTAGCTGAGCCTTTGACGGCGAAACTGTGAGCTGGCCAACAAAAAATGTAAACGATTACATCCATGCTGTCGTTAGCTCACAGCGCTAGCTGAATGGCTCTGTTATCAAGGGTATTGCTCGGTATAATGCCGGCGTCTTGAACCGTGGAAGAAGTGAACACTGCATGAGCACCATCAAGGATGTCGCCCGTTTAGCCAAGGTATCGGTGGCCACGGTTTCTCGGGTAATGAACAACTCGCCCAAGGCCAGCGCCGCGTCGCGGGCCGTGGTCCTGCAAGCGATGGCGACCCTGGGTTATACCCCCAATGCCAATGCGCGGGCCTTAGTCAACCAGACCTGCGACACCATGGGGGTGGTGGTGGGCGATGTGGCCGATCCTTTTTTCGGCGCGCTAGTGCGGGGGGTTTCGGCGATTGCGGTCGAGCAAAATCTCAACCTGCTGATGGGCAACGGTTTTCACAAAGCTCGCCAAGAGCGCGAGGCAATTGAGCTGCTGATCGGCAAACGCTGTGAAGCCTTGGTGGTTCACAGTAAAGCGCTCAGCGACGAGGAGCTGTGCGATTACGCCCTGCGCGTACCGGGTATGGTGCTGATTAATCGCGATATTCCTGCTCTCAAGGGCCGTTGTATCGCCCTCAATAACCGCTTAGGTGCCAGCACGGCAACCCGTCATCTGCTCGAATTGGGCCATCGTCAGATCGCGTTTATCAGCTCGGATCACGTGATTGAAGATGCCACCTTGCGCTTGCAAGGTTACCAAGATGCGCTGCTGGAAGCGGGGCTCAGCAGCAACCCTGAGCTGATCGAGAGTGGCACCCCAAATGAAGAAGGGGGCGAGCAAGCCATGCTCAACCTGCTGGCCAAGGGGTTAAAGATGACCGCCGTAGTCGCCTATAACGACGCCATGGCCGCTGGAGTGTTGTCGGTGTTGGCAGATAACGGCGTGAAGGTGCCTGATGACATCTCGGTGATTGGCTTTGATGACATCATCTACGCCAGATATTTGCAGCCCAAGCTATCAACCATGCGTTATCCCATTGAATTGATGGCGGCTCAAGCCGCTAAACTCGCATTACAGCTGGCGGCAGGCGAGCATGAATCATGGCAAAACCGCCTCTACACGCCAGCCCTGATCAGTCGCCATTCGGTCGCCGCAGCGCGCTCTTAAACCCCTGTTAAGGGGTCAGCAGCCATTCGCTTTTCCCTAAACGCCAACTAAACCGTGGTTTGCTGAGCGCCTAACCTGTCGTTCAGGCCGCCGCGGCCCTCACATAGCGGCCATCCCCCTCCTCGTTGCGCCCTTTTACCTACCGCTATGGGCCAAACACATTGGGTGTAATCGTTTACATCTGTGTGAGCAAGATCGCCAAATCCAGCGTCAAACTCCCCTACACTGGATAGGTTTTCGGTCAGCATGAGGGAGAGATAGATGCAGAGGGAACTGAAGGAAATCGTGGCGCGTCAAGATTGGCAGACCCAAGCCATTACGTCGGTTAATCGGCTGGCGGCTCACACGCCATTGTCCAGTTGGCGTAGTGAAGCGGATGCGAGGGATGATCTGGCCTCTGCCTCCCGAATGTTGCTCGATGGCGAGTGGCGTTTCTCCTTCTTTGCCGCGCCTGAGCGGGTGCCCGAAAGCTGGCTGGTGCAAGACCTAGCGGATGCCTGTCCCATCACGGTGCCGAGCAACTGGCAGCTGGATGCCGCCTATCCCGGGTTGCGGCCCCTCACCGATAGCCCCATCTACACCAATATCAAATACCCGTTTCCCTGTGATCCACCTCGGGTGCCGACAGAGAATCCCACCGGCTGCTACTCCCGCGAGTTCGAACTGCCCGCCGCGTGGCTGGCCAGCGGCCATAGCCGGATCATTTTCGATGGGGTCAGCAGCGCGTTTTATCTGTTCTGTAATGGCCATTGGGTCGGGTACTCCCAAGACAGCCGGCTGCCCGCCGAGTTCGATCTGACCCCGTACCTGCACACTGGTCGCAACCGGCTGGCGGTGCTGGTGCTGCGCTGGTCCGATGGATCCTATCTGGAAGATCAGGATATGTGGTGGCTGGCGGGGATCTTCCGCTCCGTCAGCCTGCTGCACAAACCGACCCGCCACCTGATGGATATTCGGGTCACCCCCGAGCTGGATGCCTGCTATCGGGATGGTCACCTCAAGATAACCCTGCTCGTCGCCAATGCGGCCATGCTATCGGTGGAGGCTAATCTCTATGACGGCAACGAGCGGGTGGCGACCCAGCGCCAGCCGATCGGTAGCCACGTCATCGACGAGAAAGGGGCTTACGACGATCGTGCCGAGCTGTGGCTCGACGTGGCTGCGCCGCACCAGTGGAGCGCCGAGACGCCTCATCTTTATCGCCTGACCCTGACCTTACTCGACGAGCAAGAGCACCCCATCGAGAGTGAAGCCTACGACGTCGGCTTTCGGGTGGTAGAGATCCGTGACGGCCTGCTGCGGGTCAACGGTCAGCCGCTGCTGATTCGCGGTGCCAACCGCCATGAACACCACCCCGCCAAGGGCTATGCCGTTGACTACGCCACCATGGAACACGATGTGCGGCTGATGAAGCAGCACAACTTCAATGCGGTGCGCTGCTCCCACTACCCTAACCATCCCGATTTTTATCGGCTGTGCGACCGACTCGGCCTCTATGTGGTGGACGAAGCGAATCTGGAGACCCACGGCATGACCCCGATGGGGCGGCTGGCGCAAGACCCCGCTTGGAGCAACGCTTTTTTGGAGCGGGCAACACGGATGGTGGCGCGGGATGTTAACCACCCTTCGATCATCATCTGGTCGCTGGGTAACGAGTCGGGTTACGGCCCAGCCCACGATGCCATGTATGGCTGGGTCAAGCGCAGCGACCCGAGCCGTCCGGTGCAGTACGAAGGGGGCGGGGCCGATACCCCGGCGACCGACATCCTCTGCCCCATGTATGCCCGCACCCATCAGGATCAACCGTTTCCGGCGGTGCCCAAGTGGGCGCTGGCCAAGTGGATCGGCCTGCCTGGCGAGAGTCGGC
>NZ_PGGC01000216.1 GCF_002795305.1 Aeromonas cavernicola | reverse complement strand
TTTCTTTCTTTCTTTCTTTCTCCTCTCTCCTACCCAGACTTGCCTGACTAGCCCTGCCATCACACAGACGCGTTTAAGAAATATCCTCTGCATTTGGTCCATTTGCGGTGTTTAGCTAATAAGTTGCTCGCTTAGATGTAGTTATGCCTCACATTGGGAGTGATCCACCATGCCAGCGGCAAGTGGGTATAAAAAGATCCCCATATTACTTTTCACCTCAATTCGTTCTCGGTGAACGGTTGCCAATATGGTCACTTAAGAAATATCCCCAGCATTTGGCCCATTTGCGGCGTTTAGCTAATAAGTTGCTCGCTTATGTGTAGTTATGCCTCACATTGGGAGTAATTCACCATGCCAGCGGCAAGTGGGGATCAAGTGGGAATAAAGAGACCATCATTTTATTTTTTCATCTGAATCCTCTCTTGGTGAATGGTTGCCAATATGTGCTTCTTGGTGCAGCTTCAATTGGACTTTTTTGACCTGCCATATTGGCGTTTGGGACGGTGATAAGCGGCAAAAAATTAGTTTTTTTGCTGTTTAATGAATTTTCTGATGGTCAGCGGGGGCGATGGATAAATTATGCTTTATTTGAGTCTTAAATAATGGGAATAATATAAGATGTAAATTATGATTAAAATCAATCATGTATTTTAATTAATGCGAATTTTATTTCATGCTAAAGGGAGCTAATAGCATGTAAATATACCTACAGATGGGACTTGCAAAGATAGATTATTTTAAGATTCTATTGTATCCAAATAACCACGAGCAGGAGCAATATTGC
>NZ_PGGC01000215.1 GCF_002795305.1 Aeromonas cavernicola | reverse complement strand
TGGGCAGCCACTCGGACACCTCACCAAATTTTTACTACATCTGAAGTGGCTTACGGAGCACGCTACGCGTGCTTAATGCCGACTTCGTCGGTGGGCAGCCACTCGGACACCTCACCAAATTTTTACTACATCTGAATTGGCTTACGGAGCACGCTACGCGCGCTTGATGCCGACTTCGTCGGTGGGCAGCCAGTTAGGCAACTCACCTTTTATCTTTCGGTCGTGCTCTGTTTAGCACATGCAGTGCTTATGGCGGCGCTGCGTTTGAACGGGGCGTAATGTAGGGGAAAGCCCCCCACAGGTCAATGGCTTTTTGCCGCAAGGCGACTGTTTGTTTATTTTACAAACAGCTTAATGAACAGACTCTTGCGAAACATCGATCTCGGCAGCATCCGCTACGTTCAGAACGCCTAGACGCTCACACTCGGCCACCAATTCGTGGGTCGCGGCGATGGTGCTTTGCACAAACAGCACAAACTGCTCGGCGCTTAATCCCGCTTTGGTAAACACGGTATGGCCCACCACCAGTCGCGGCAGATTATCATCCACCACGTCGAGAAAGATCTTCAGCGAGGGGTACTCCATATTGAGCCGCCCAAGTTCGGCAACCAAAGAGAGCAATGCGCTAGGACGCAGCTCCAGCTCGGAAGAGAACAGCAGCCCCTCCTCTTCCACGAAAATCCTGCTCTCTTGAACCCCATCTACCGACTGCAGCGAGACCACATGAATACCATGGCACTGGTCGCAGATGTAGTGCTCGATGCGAGCTTGCTGCAACCAACGCATTATCATTTCGGAGCTGGGGATATTCATCATTTCCACGACAAGATTGAGATCAAGGGGCGCAAGTTTAAACCAATTTTCTAGCAACCAAAAGCACGCGAGTGGCGATGAAAGGGAGGCCGTCTTCTTTTTGGCAAGCGCTATGCATATACTCTGGCCACGCCACGCCGACCCTAGCCCCAACGGGGGCCACATGACTATTCAAGAAAAATATCGCCTCCACCTGAAATCCCTATCTGATCAACTGCTGACGGTGCAAAAGCCAATCCGGATTCTGGATGCCATTAAATGGCCACGGCATCTGCAAGCGTCGTTCCTCGCCAATGGCGGTAAGCAGCTCCCTACGGTTGATGCCCGCTTCTACGATGGCCTCTCCCTTGGTTTCGATCCGCGCAATAAGTATTTAGAACTCAAAGAGCTACGTGACAGCGTTCGGCGCAAGCTGGGGCGACATGATGAGCTGGGGCGGATTTTACAAGAGACCGTCAATCAATACATGGTGGTGATTGAGATGCTGCGCCAACGTGGCCAGCCTGATTTTCTGCGCTATAGCCAGCGGCTCTATGGCTCGGCCAGCGATCATCTGCGTGGTGATCGCAAAACCTTAAAAGAGCTGGGCACCCGCTTGTGTGACATCTTCTCCCTGCCCGGTGCTCGTCATCTGGTGCGCCCTTATCCCAAGGAGTTTGAGGGGGAAGTCGCAGTGGCCAAGCTGCAAGGCAAGCTCTCCCATTACTTCAGTGAGGGCACGGTGCAGGTCAAGCTAAGCGATGGCATCGTCTCCGATGCCGCTGCCGGGGGTGATTACATCAAGCTCAACAGCCACGCCCGTTTTTCAGAGTTAGACCTGCAGGTGCTGGAGGTTCACGAGGGCTGGGTGCATGTCGGCACCACCCTCAATGGCCGCCAACAGCCGTATGCCACTTGGCTGAGCGCCGGTTCGCCTCGCATTACCGCCTGCCAAGAGGGGCTGGCGGTATTGATTGAGACACTCACCTTCAGCTCGTTTCCGGATCGGGCCAAGCGCATCTCCGATCGGGTGATCGCCATCGACATGGCTGAACGGGGCGCCGATTTTATCGAGGTGTTCCAGCACTTTGTCGGACAAGGCACCAGCGAACTCGATGCCTACAAGATCACTCAGCGGGTGTTTCGAGGGGGCATGGTCACTGGGGGCGCCTGCTTTACCAAGGATCTCTCTTACGTGCGCGGCTATGTGGAGACGGTCAATTTTATCCGCAGCGCGGTGCTGGAAGGGGTTCCCGAAATCCTGCCGATGCTGTTTGTCGGCAAGGTCACCTTAGATGACATTCCGGTGCTCTATCAGCACTATCTGGAAGGTTTGATCGCCGCGCCCCGCTATCTGCCGCCGATGTTTCGTGATCTCACTGGGCTCTATGTCTGGTTTGGCTTTGCATCGGGCATGTCGGTGGTGGACATTGGTCGCGTGCAGCAGCACTTTCGTCAGCTGTTTCAACGTCTGCCGGTGGCCGACCCCATCATTGCCCCTGTCGATATTGAGATTGACTGAGCCGCCAACGGCCGAGCACCCACTCGCAGCAAGGGCGCCAAATTGGCGCCCTTGCTGCACTTGCAAATGTTGCCGTCAGCGGCTGGTTATCTAAAAGCTCGGCCAGCCAAATAGTGCTTGCGGCACAGCGACACATAGCGATCGTTGCCGCCGATTTCCACCTGTTCACCATCGCGCATGACCTGCCCCGCCTCGTTGACCCGCGAGTTCATGTGAGCCTTGTTGCCACACCAACATACACTTTTAAGCTCTTCAAATTTGTCGGCCAGACAGAGCAGGTGGTAAGAACCTGGGAATAGCTCACCCCGAAAATCGGTTTTGAGGCCATAGGCGATCACCGGAATGCCTTGCTCATCGACGATACGGGCCAGCTGATAGACCTGCTCCCGGGTCAAGAACTGAGCCTCATCCACAATGAAGACATCAATATGGCGCTGCGCATGGCGGGCCTTGACCATCTCACACAGATCGCAGCTGTCGCTAAACACTTCCACCCTCAGCTCAAGGCCTACTCGGGCACTGATCACCCCAGCACCAAAGCGATCATCAATGGCTGGCGTCATCGCCAGCGGATTCATGCCTCGCTCCAGATAGTTGAAATGGGCCTGAATAAGCTGGGTCGATTTGCCTGAGTTCATGGTGGCAAATTTATAGTGCAATGAAGCCATGACGGGATTCCGAAACTGAAATGATGGAGCGCATGCTAACCAAGCGCCCCGCTAAAACCAAGGGGCCCGCAGGCCCCTTGCTCAATGAGATCACCGCATGGCGGTTATGCCGTAGCCAGCGCAGGCCGAGTTTTGGCCTTTCTTAAGTGGTAGCTACTAAAGAGCACAAACCACAGGGCGCTGACGCTAAAGCCAGCCCACACCGAGTGCATCATCCCCATCACCAGATAGCCCATGGCAGCGCCAAAGGCGATGGCCAAGGCATAAGGGAGCTGGGTCATGACATGGTCGATATGATGGCAACCGGCGCCAGTGGCCGAGAGGATACTGGTGCTGGAAATCGGCGAGCTGTGATCGCCAAACACCGAGCCAGCCAAGACCGCAGCCAGCATCGGCAGCATCAGCGTCACATCGCTGGCGGCAGCCATGTCGCCCGCCAAGGGCAGCATGATGCCAAAGGTGCCCCAGCTGGTGCCGGTGGCAAACGCCATGGCGCAGGAGAGGATAAACACCACCGCCGGTAACACCTCAATGGGCAGATTGCCGTTAGCCAGTGAGGCCAAATATTTACCGGTCTCCACATCGCGCACCACCGAGCCAATGGTCCAAGCAAACAGCAGAATATTGATAGCAGGCAGCATCGCCATCACCCCTTGTGGCGCGGCTTTGATCCAGTTTTTACTGCCTAACTTGAGGCGCATCGCCAGCGCGATGGAGACCACCAAGCTGCACAGGGCGCCGTAAACCAGTGACGACCCGACGTTGGTATTTTCAAACGAGCCGAGCACGCTAAATGGCAAGCCCTTTTCGCTGAGTACCGCCGCGCCGGAGTCAATCATGAAATAGACAGTGGCAGCGGTCAGGGTCAGGATCGGCAACACCATGTCAATCATGCCGCCGTTGATCTCCTCTGGGCTCTCCATGTCCAACCCAATCGGGCGGCCCTTGGACTCATCCCACAGCTTGCCTTCCAGGGCCCACTGTTCGTGTTGGCGCATTGGGCCGATGTCGAGCTGAAACGCGATCACCACCAGCACCATGATCAGGGTGAACACCGCATAAAGGTTCATCGGGATCATCTCGACAAAGGCGGAGATGGGGCTTTGCTCGGTCAGACCATGGGCCGCCATGATGCCGCCCACTAAGGCAATGATGTAGGCCCCCCACGAAGAGATGGGCATCAAGACACAGACTGGCGCCGCCGTGGAGTCGAGCAGATAGGCGAGCTTGGCCCGCGAGATCTGGAAGCGATCGGTTACTGGACGGCAAATCGCCCCCACCGACAAGCTGTGAAAGAAGTCATCAATAAAGAAGGCAAACACCATCATCCCAGTCAGGGCCTTGGCCCCTTTGCGGGTTTTTGCCCGCCGCTCGGCCCATTCGGCAAAGGCCCGCGTAGCGCCAGAGACACTCATCAAGCTGATCAGGCCGCCGAGCAGCAGCATAAACAGGATCATGTTGACGTTGTCACGATTGAGCGCGCCATCAACCCAGAAGATCTTGAGCACGGTGGCCAGCAGGTAGTGCAAGGATTCAACAGGCGAGAATTGATTGAGCAGCAAGCTACCGGTCACGATGCCCACGCCCAATGAGAGCAGCACGCGGCGGGTCAGAATAGCGAGGGCAACCGCTAATAACGGGGGGACAATAGACCAACCTGAGTCGGCAAAATGTGTGATTTCCACGATCTCGTTACACCTAAAGACAACAGGTGGAGATCTACCGAGAGGATAAAGAAACAAAACCCATGGTGAGGTCATACTCCTCAGCCCCTTCAGGTAGCGCTCCATAGTGAATGACTATGGCAGTCCTGCACCTGTTAGGTGCAGAACCAGCAGCCCGGTATGATGGCCTGGCCACTTCGGCGCTGACTCCTTTCCTTGTGCATCACAGGCATCACCCTCCGCACAAGTAGTCATAGGCAGCGCGCCTCTACTTAAAGGTATTCGGCGAATATTCTATCTTGAACCCTATTTATGGCAAGTTTTTTGATTAAATAGTGATAGAAAACAAAATTAATGACAGAGAAAGCAGTGAATATATGCATAAAAATTGATAATGACGATATTTTCACCCGCTGCGGCAACGGCCGCCAGCCGCGCGGTGGCTAACCTTAAGTCAACAGGCCATCAGCCCTCAGCAGCAAGGCCTTCGCGCCTATTTTCAGTAGGCCAACTCGCGTAGGCAAGGGCGGCGCACCCAACCCACAGGAGATATATAAGAAGACATATAACGAGGTAGGGAGCGCGGTAACGCGCCGAGGTCAGTGGGTGCTTAACAGGCGTTAAAGCCGATCTGGCCTAGGGCACACCACGCAAATATCACCTCTTCGCTGTTGCTGCTGCCGCAGCAGCGGCCACCACAGGCTGAACGGGTCCGTTTGATGACCATTCCCTTGCGCATCCAGACGCCGAGCATGGCCTCTATCGCATCTTCCGAGGTGTGGAAGTGGCGGGCCAGCTCACGCCGACTCACCTGCTGATGGGCAGCAAGATACGCCCCTAACTCGCGTAGGATCATAGGGTCACCACCTTACGGGCGATCATGTCGCCGTACCGACGGCCAACCCACCAGAGCAGCACAAGCGAGCCACTGTAGCTGACAAGCCAAAACAGGCTCTGCTCAGGATGGGCGGAAAAAGTGGCCACCTGATAGAAGAGGGTGGCGCACATAAAGGCCATGTAGTTACACCACGCGGCAGTGATGAGCGCCCACTGCTGACCGGTTTCTCGCACCAGCGCCCCCATGGCGGCGGCGCAGGGCATATAGAGCAAAATAAAGAGCAGGTAAGCAAACGCCCCCGCTGCGCCATCAAAGTGGGTCTGCATATTGCCGTAGGTGGAGACATCCACTTCCTGCGCCGCTGCGGCTGCCTGCTGATCAGCAAGGTTGCCGACGGTCAATCCCATGGGGTCGCTCGGGTTGATCTCCGCCAGATTAGCCGCCACCGCATCGATCGCTTGCTGGAAACTGGCCGCCAGTGAAAACTCGCTCGTCGCGTCTTCCCCCTCACTGCTGCCGGCGTAGAGGCTGTTAAGGGTGCCCACCACCGCCTCCTTAGCGAAGATACCCGTGACAATGCCGACCGTGGCCTGCCAGTTATCATCGCGTACCCCAATGGGGTGTAGCACCGGTGTCACCAGCTGGCTTACCTTGCTCAGTACCGAGCTCTCCTGATCTTGATGGCCGAAGCTGCCGTCGGTGCCCAATGAGTTAAGTACGCTCAGCACTGCCACTACCAGCACGATAGTTTTACCAGCGCCAAACACAAAGGATTTGAGTTTCTGCCAAGTCTTGATGCCAACGTTGAAAGGTCGCGGCCACTCGTAGTCGGGCATCTCCATCACCATGGTGTCGCTCTTGCCCGGCAGCAGGGTGCTGCGCAGCAGCAAGCCGGTCAACACCGCCACCACCATGCCGATGAGGTAGAGACCAAACACCAAGTTCTGACCGGATTCAGGGAAGAAGGCCACCGCGAACAGGGCGTAGACCGGCAGGCGGGCACCGCACGACATGAAGGGGGCCATGGCCGAGGTCATCAGCCGCTCGCGCTCCGAGTTGAGGGTGCGAGTCGCCATCACCGAGGGCACGGTGCAGCCAAAGCCCATCAGCATCGGCACGAACGCCTTGCCCGGCAAACCGAGGCGGCGCATCAGGGCATCCACCACGAAGGCGGCCCGCGCCAGATAGCCGGAGCTCTCCAGCACTGCCAGAAACAGATAGAGACAGCCGATCACCGGAATAAAGGTGGCGACGGTCTGCAAACCGACCCCGAAACCATCCGCCAGAATGGCCCCCAGCCAATCCGGCCCATTGACCAGCCCCAGCAGATGGTGCACCCCATCAACGAACAGTGCGCCGCCCATGATGTCGAAGAAGTCGATAAAAGCGCTGCCCACCTTGATGGCGAACATGAACATCAGGTACATCACCAGCAAAAAGAACGGGATGCCAAACCAGCGATTGAGCAGCACTCGATCCAGCCGTTCACTCTGGGCTACGGTGAGCTTGCCCTGCTGCTGGCAGGCCTGCTTGGTCCATTGATGGATGTGGCCGTAGCGAATATCGGCCAGTTGCAAGTCAACGTCTTGCCGCTGATGGGCACGAGCCACCAGGTTATTGGCCACATCCTGCTGGCCGGGCAGCAGGGTCTCCTGCATCACTGCATCCTCTTCAAGCAGACGCAGGGCGCGGCCACGGGTGCTGAGACGGTGAGGCACCAGTAACCGGTCGAGAGCCGCCAGATCTGGTGCTAGCTCAGGACCGTAATCGAGCAGCAACGCCGGTTGCGACTGCCCGATAAAGCGGTGGATCTGCCGCTTAAACGCGGCCACCTGCTTGCCGTTGTGGGCCGAGAGCGCCACCACCGGGCAACCAAGCGCCTTGCCCAGCAGGGCCGCGTCAATGGTGATGCGCCGCTGTTGCAGGATATCCAACTTGTTGAGCACCACTATCATCGGCAGCCCCAGCTCCCGCAGTTGCAGGGTCAAATAGAGAGATCGCTCCAGATTGGCAGCATCAATGACGTTGAGTAACAAGTCCGGCTGCTGGCTCTGAATAAACCGGCTGGCGATCTGCTCATCAAGGCTCCCCTCCTGATTGGCGAGGCTGTAGATGCCGGGCAAATCCATCAGGGTAAAGTCATGGCCACCTTCGGCAAATTCTCCCATCTTCTTGTCGACGGTTACCCCACTCCAGTTGCCCACCTGCTGGCGAGCACCGGTCAGGGCGTTGAACAGCGACGTTTTGCCGCTATTGGGATTACCGACGGTGACGAGGGAGTAGTTCATATCGGTGCATCCTCACGGGTGGGGTGAGCGAGATGATGGGATGGTGAGACGCGCATCATGTCGATGCCCCCTCTACCAGCTCGATTTCGATCTGCTGGGCCACGCTTTTTTGCATAGAGAGGCAGATCCCTTGGCACTGGATCTGCAACGGATCGCCCAGTGGGGCCGCCCGTAAATAGATAATTTCCGCCTGTGGCAGTAGCCCCATTACCATCAGCTTGCGCCGTAAGGCGCGAGGCAGCTGGTTCATATTCTTAATGCGGGCAGGCTGCCCCGCCGACAACTGTGTGAGTACCATGACCAGCCTCTGATGGCAAATAATAACGATTCGCTTTTACTTGGCGCATTATAAGCTGGGTCTGTCACTTTTATTTGCGTAAAATCAAACTCCGCTTAGCTAACTCAATAAAGAACTGTCATGCCTCACGATAGCAACAGCCGCCTGGTCTATAGCACCGATGGTGGCCTCATCAAAGAACCGGATCCGTCCCCATCGGCCTCCCCGTTTCCCCTCGATGGCACGGTGCGTATTCGCCGTGAAACCAAGGGCCGCAAAGGGGCTGGCGTGATCACCATCCATGGCGTACCCGCTGATCAGCAAAAAACGCTTGCGACCTTGCTCAAGAAGAAGTGCGGCACTGGGGGCGGCATTAAAGAGGGGGTAATTGAGATTCAGGGGGATAAACGAGAGCTTATCAAAAGTGAGCTGGAAAAAGCGGGCTTCAGCGTCAAACTGGTCGGCGGCTAATCTCCTTGTCACCATTGCGGTTTTTCCCTAAAATGCGCGCTCCCATCGAGGGGGAGTAGTCTCGCCCACCAGCACGTTACCGGTGTGCGACCCTGATCAACATGCTTGGTGCCAACTCACCATGGTCAGGGTGATCCATGTCAACCGTGGATTTGACAAGACCTTTGACGGGCCAGCGCCAATACCGGGGACGGATGGCGTCGGCTTGTCGTAGGTATAACAATTCCGTCCCCCGGTTCATGTTTTATGGAAGCCTTGTTAACCTCAACCCTCAGCGTGGCCATTGCCGAAATTGGCGATAAAACCCAGCTGCTGGCGCTGTTACTCATCTGTCGTTTTCGCAAGCCTTGGCCCATTATCGCGGGCATGTTAGCCGCTACCTTACTCAACCATGCTGGCGCCGCGTGGCTGGGCGAGTTCATCAGCCGCTGGCTGGATCCTAAAGTGATGACCTACTTGGTGGCCGCTGCCTTTATCGCCATGGCAGTGTGGATTTTAGTGCCCGATAAGATGGATGACGAAGAGAGCTCGCTCGATAAGTACGGTCCGTTTATGGCCACCTTCGTGCTGTTTTTCATTGCCGAAATGGGCGACAAAACCCAGATCGCCACCGTGCTACTGGCCGCCAAATATGATTCGCTGACCCAAGTCATCACTGGCACCACCCTCGGCATGATGCTAGCTAACGTGCCGGTGGTGCTGATCGGCAAACTGGGGGCCGATAAATTACCGCTGAAGGGCATCCGGATCGCCTGTGCCCTGCTGTTTATCGGGCTCGGCATCAGCACCCTGATCGTCGCCTAACCCCGTTAGCCATCCCCCTGAGCCATGACCGACAACCATCGGACATGGCTCAAGCGATCAGGATTCACGGTCGGGCGTGACGATGGGGCGGGCTAATCGTTGCCTACTAAGCGTTGCCTACTAATCGTTACCCGCTAATGGTTGCTAGCTAATGGTTGCCAAACAACAGGCCGTGGCATAATGAGCCACATCCTGCGGAGCACATCATGCATCACATCTCACGATCAACCTTACACGAGTGGATCAAACAGGGGCGACTGGCCCCAGAACAGCTCGACACGGCTCGGGCGATGGCGGGCCTGCCGCCCGCTCCTGTCCACTGGCAGAGCTTGTTTGATCGCCTCCTGCTGTGGCTCGGTGCCCTCTGTATTGGCGCGGGCCTGATCTTTTTTGTCGCTTTCAATTGGCAAGCGTTGGGGCGTCTCTCTCGCCTGGCGCTGCTGGAGCTGCCACTGCTGGTGATGCTGCTGGCTCTGTGGCGCGTTCCCTTACGCGACAGCTCCCGCCAAGCTCTGCTGGGGGCCATAGCCCTTAATATTGGCGCCCTACTGGCACTGGTGGGCCAGACCTATCAAACTGGCGCCGACCCTTGGCAACTGTTCGCCACATGGGCACTGATGCTGCTGCCACTGGCAGCGCTGGGTAAAAGCCAACTGCTGTGGGCCTTAAGCTGGCTACTCGGGCAACTGGCGCTGGTGCTCTACTGGCGACTCGACCTGTTCACCCTCTTTTTCGCCTTGGACGAGGAAGCCCTCGGCTGGTGCCTGACCCTGCTCAATGGCGCCCTATGGGGGCTGCTCTTAGTGGTGCCACGCCGCTGGGCGCTGATGCCAAGCGAGCTAGCGGGGCTGGCTGCGGGGCTCGGCGCCACCTTGCTGGCCCTGCTTGCCATCTTTGATGCCGCTTCCCCTTGGGTCTGGCTGCTCTGGCTTGGCTGGCTGGCCGCCGGTTATGTCTGCTGGCATCACACATTTATCACGGGGCTTGCTATGGGGTGCCTGAGCCTGATTGCAGTGATCATCGCCGCCCTCGGCAAGTGGATACAGCCCGATATCACCGGCTTTTTGCTGCTCAGCCTCATCGCTATCGGCCTTTCGGCCAGCGCCACCCGCTGGCTACAACAACAGCGGAGGTCTCATGCGTGAGTTAACCCTGTGGCAAACATTACAACAGGCCAAGCTGGTGGACGGGGAGCCGCCCCGTGACGGCCAACCGCACTGGTCGAGCCGTTTTCTGCTCGGCTTGGTGGGCTGGATTGCGGCGCTGTTCCTGCTGATCTTTCTGGCGGTGACCTTCGATCAACTGACCCGTGAGGCTAACCACGCCCTGCTGCTCGGGGCCGTGCTGCTGGCGGGCGCTTTTGCCCTCAACCGCAGCCAGCGCGGCGATCTTTGGGATCAGTTTGTGCTGGCCCTCACCCTCGCCGCCGATGCGTGGTTGCTCTATGGCTTGCTCGACCAGCTCGACTTTCGCCACCCTTTCTTCTGGTTTGGCCTCTGCTTGCTGTCGCTGACCATCGCCGCGCTGTTCGATCACTGGCTGGTGCGCCTGTTTCACAGCTTTGCCGCTGCCATCTTGCTCACGCTGGGGCTGGCTTGCGTCGGACTACAGTTGCTGGCACTGCCACTGGTGCTGAGTGCTGTCGCTATCTGCTGGCTACAGGCTGATGCCAAGCCACACCGGCCGTGGCACTATCCGAGTTATCACGCCATCAGCATGGGGCTGGCCC
The DNA here is from genome assembly GCF_002795305.1 of Aeromonas cavernicola. Classification (GTDB taxonomy): domain Bacteria; phylum Pseudomonadota; class Gammaproteobacteria; order Enterobacterales; family Aeromonadaceae; genus Aeromonas; species Aeromonas cavernicola. The sequence goes on along the minus strand of NZ_PGGC01000215.1, from coordinate 5,004 downwards.
TCTCCTTACTGGTGCTGGGTCGGCTGCACCAACCGCTATGGGACGGCAGCAGCAGCGTGCTCGATGAGCTGGGGGCCTCGCGTCTGCCGCTCTGGCTCAATCCTCTGCTCTGCGCTGCTCTGCTGTTGGGGCTGATGATGAAGCTGAAACTGCCGCTGCTGTATGGGCTGCCACTGGTGCTGATCAGCGCCATTATTCCGGGGATGGGGGCCGGAGCTGTGGTGCTGATCTTGGGGTTTTATGCCGGTAGCATGGGGCTAATGAGTTTGGCCGCCTTGCTGCTGGTCGGTTATGGCGCCCTCTACTACTACGATCTGGGGCTCACCCTGATGACCAAATCTTGGTTGCTGCTGGGCTCGGGCATCCTACTGCTGGCCACTCGCCAGCTGCTCAATACCCTTACGGCGAGGCGTACCCGATGAGCTCGCGCATCCAACAAAGGCTCGGCTTACTGCTGAGCGGCATCGCCATACTGGCTGGCATCAATGTCGTTGTTTGGCGCTACGAACAAGCCATCAGCAGCGGCGAGATGGTCCTGCTGCAACTGGCACCGGTCGATCCCCGCTCCCTGATGCAGGGGGATTACATGCGGCTCGACTACCAACTCGCCCGAGATGTGGCCAGCCAACGCGCGCGCCAAACTGACCCGTTAGCACTCACCAACCAGTACGATACCTTGGTGATCCGCCTTGATGACCATCAGGTGGCTAGCTGGGTGGTGGAGGGCAACCCTGCCCAACTGAGTGCCAGCGAGCGGCGCTTGCAGGTCCGCCAATATCACCAACAATGGCTGATCGGGCCCGACGCCTTCTTTTTTGAAGAGGGAACCGGTGAGCTATTCGAAGCCGCTCGCTACGGAGAATTTCGCTTGCAGGAAAATGGCAAGGCACTGCTGGTGGGGCTGCGCGATAGCCAGTATCAGCCCATCGGCCAAGTACGCGGCCGTTGGTAATGGCCCCACTACATTGCTGCAGCTGATGGCCTAACTCGGCGGTGGGTAATACCCTAACTCAGCCCGCCGCCGTGCACGGTCAATCACTGCGGTTTGCCAGCACCATATGGTGGAGTTGAGTGGTGAACTTGACCACGTCCACAGTCAGCCTCCTATTGAGTCCGCTATCCAACACGAAAGATGTGCCATTTGGGCACTTGAGATGTGAAGTATCTCAGTTAAGCTATGGCCGTTTTATCTGTTAACCACTTGATGGACCTGCAAATACACCATGGAAAACCTGTTTGAACGATTGATGTACGCATCCCGCTGGATCATGGCACCCATCTATCTGGGGCTTAGCCTGATCCTGCTGGCACTGGGCCTGAAGTTTTTTCAGGAGATCATCCATATCTTGCCCAACATTTTCGCGATGCAAGAGGTGGATCTGGTGCTGGTGACCCTGTCGCTGATCGATATCACCTTAGTCGGTGGGCTGATCGTGATGGTGATGTTTTCTGGCTATGAGAACTTCGTTTCGCGCCTTGATGTGGGCGATGAGGGCGACAAACTGGTGTGGCTTGGCAAGCTCGATGCGGGCTCCTTAAAGAACAAGGTCGCCGCTTCTATCGTCGCTATCTCTTCGATTCACCTGCTCAAGGTGTTTATGAATGCCGAGAATCTACCCAACGACAAGATCCAGTGGTATCTGCTGATCCACATCACCTTTGTGCTCTCCGCCTTTGCCATGGGTTATCTGGATAAACTGACCCGCAAGTAGATCTGCTGCTGCAAGCTTGCCCGATGACGCGGTGTTCATCGGGCATATCATACAACCACGCTTCGTTATTGGGGCTGCCCACTATCCGCCAGCGCCATCGAGCTGGTATTGGTGCTAGGCCACAACGTTATTCCCACCGTTTTGGCATAAACCACGAAAACAATGCAGGATAGTTACCTGTCCGCCAACCAGGGCTGGTTCTATGAGGAGTGATCAGTGGCTGGGCTTTATCTCTTAGTATCAGGGGTCTTACAGCTCAACTGCGCTCTGTTGCTTGATACACAGCCATGTCCCTAAGGCGCGCTTTACTGCACTAATAGTGGGTTTGATCACTCACTTCTGAATTGAACTTGCTGTAATGTTATAGTATAACAAAATCGTGTTTTATTCTGTGATCTACACCATGACAGCATCTAAACCTTTATTACATGTTGAGCAGCTTAGTGCCGTTAGCCCTGCGGGCTGGCAAGCGTTAGTCTCGGCGACGTTTAGCATGACAGAAGGCGAGTGTGTCGCGGTGATTGGCCCCAATGGGAGTGGTAAATCAAGCTTGCTCAAAGCGATCACGGGGGAATATCTCGCGACGCAAGGAACCTTGACCATAGCAGGTATGCCGGTAAGTAAAATGTCACCCCAGCAGAAAGCGAAAATGATCGCAGTGGTGGCACAAAACGATCACGTAGACTCGCGCCTAAGTGTGCGTGAATACGTGAGCCTTGGTCGCGTTCCACATACGTTCTGCTGCTGTCAAGACCGCCATGAACGGGTGGTATCCCAGGCGCTGGACGAGCTAAATCTAACCTACAAAAGTGCCCGTAAAATGGGCTCACTATCCGGTGGCGAGCAGCAACGAGCACACATTGCCAGAGCGTTTGCTCAGGAACCGCAGCTGTTGTTGCTCGATGAGCCGACCAATCACCTTGATCCCTTGGCACGGCTGGAGCTGTTGGAACTGGTGCGCCGTAAAGGCATTGCCTCGATCGCGGTGTTGCATGATCTGCCGCTGGTAGCGCCGTTTGCAGACAAAGTGGTGCTGATGTCGCAGCAATCCGTGGTGATGTGTGATACGGCCAGCGTGATTATGCAAAACGAATACATTAACCCGATTTTTGGCTTGCAGGTGTTGACCTTCAATCATCCACAAAAAAGCCGGCCCATTTATCATTTTGAAGCAGCATCACACTCTTTTTACACCTCACATGGAGCTGCTTAATGCAATGGCTTGCCGCGTTAGTGCTAACACTACCCATGACTGTTGTGCATGTTCACGCTGCTAGCACTCAATATCCAGTGACCGTGAATAACTGCGGTAGCCCGTTGACGATTGAAAAACGCCCTGAACGTGCGGTATTTCACGATATCAATATGTCGGAAATGGCATTTGTGTTGGATCTACAAGGCAGCATGGTTGGCGTAACAGGCATCAGTGGCTGGTACAAGATGTCAGAAGGCTTCAAACAGAAATTAGGCAATATCCCTGAACTTGCGTCTAAGTATCCCATTCTAGAAACGCTGCTGGCGGCAAAACCGGATTTCTTCTTTGCCGGCTGGGGCTACGGCATGACGGTGGGGGGGGACGTGACGCCCCAGACACTTGCACCATATGGCATCGATACCCTAGTGCTGACCGAAAGCTGTGTGCTCACGCACAAAGTGGATGAGCCTGCGAGCATGGATTTGCTATACCGTGACATTGAAAAGCTTGGTGTGATATTTGATCGACAAGATCAAGCCCACGCATTGGTCACCGGCTGGAAAGCGCGCTTGGCTGCCTTGCCAAAGCCAGCTATGGGAGCCAACGTGCCAAAGGTCTTCTTGTACGACTCAGGGGAAGATAAGCCCTTTACCGCAGGTAAATATGCCATGCCGGACGCCATGATCCGCGCGGCGGGCGCTCACAACGTGACCCATGATATGACAACAAGCTGGGCAACAACGTCCTGGGAAAACGTGGCGAACGCCAACCCAGACGTGATCATCCTACTAGATTATCAAACGGCAAGCGGCGCCAATTCGCTGCAACACTTCCTCGAGAATCACCCGCTGATGCAACACACCAATGCGGTGAAAAATCGGCGTTACGTGAAGCTGCGCTACGAACAATTAACCCCAGGACCGGCGAATGTGGATGCAATCGAAAAGCTTTCACAGGCGTTTTATCCGAAATAACCCATGTCGTTAAAACTCAATTCTCATCAGCTGATGTGGCTGTTTGGGCTAGTCGCTCTGGTCGTGGTCTTTTTGCTGAGTCTACGGTTTGGTTCGATCACGTTTTCGCTGAGCGACGTTCTGAGCGGCTTAATGTCGTTTGGCAATGAGCAGATGAACATGACCAGCCGTATTTTGGTGGATTTGCGCTTACCCCGAGCCTTGCTGGCCATCATCGGCGGCGCGGGCTTAGCCATGGTCGGGGCGCTACTACAAACGGCAACCCGCAATGATCTCGCTGACCCATTTTTATTTGGTTTATCGGCGGGAGCATCGGCGGGGGCTGTACTGGTCATCACCCGACTTGGCGATACACTCGGCGCCTGGACGTTGCCAGTAGCAGCATTTATTGGGGGTATTGTGTCGGCATCGGCAGTGATCATGCTCTTTTCCATGCAAAAAAAACGCGGCAACGATAATCTCGTACTGTGCGGTTTAGCGATCTCATTTTTGTTCGGTGCAGCGACCAGTTTTTTGATCTACTCCGGTGATCAGCGCGCGGCCAGCTCGATCCTGTTTTGGACGATGGGCGGCTTGGGGCTTGCCCGTTGGGACAATCTATTGTTCGCGCTGGTTGGCCTGCTATGTGTTGTCGGGTTGGCGTTTAAGCGTTACCGCGCACTGGATACTCTCTTAGTGGGGGACCAAACCATCCATTCACTGGGAATTAATGTGCATCGTCTGCGCAGCGAGATCTTTATTTGCTGTGCCTTTTGCACCGCATCGATTGTGGCACTCACTGGCGTCGTAGGGTTCATTGGCTTGATGGTCCCCCATCTTGTGCGTCCATTTACAGGCATGACCCATAAATATGTATTGCCACTGGTCGCGCTTTGGGGCGCCGTCATGCTGACCACTGGCGATGTACTTAGCCGGACTATTCTCTCTCCACAAGAGCTCCCTGTGGGCATTATCACTGGTGCGCTCGGAGGCACCTTCGTGCTATACCTCGTCTGGAAAAAATAGTCTGGATAGCCATCTTTCTGTACGTATGACCCACATGGTAGCCGCCTGCTTCACTACACCGCTGCTGACTCAGTGGCTAACCCTGCCAGCTTAAGCATCCAGACCCATGGCGCAGGCA
>NZ_PGGC01000214.1 GCF_002795305.1 Aeromonas cavernicola | reverse complement strand
GCGAAATAGAGCTGCAGCTGCAGGGGCTGGAACTCAACTACAAAGACGCCATGAAAGCCATCGGCCTGCTGAGCGAGAAGGCACTGAGCGGTACCTACTTTGGCATGACCATCGGCATGAGCGGGGTGGGGGTAGTGACCCGAGTCGGGCCAGACGTGACTGACGTCACCGTCGGCGACACCCTAGTTTTTGGTACCCGTGACATGGCCAAACGTTACGTCACGGCCCGGCTTGATAACGGCTTCTTTATCAAGGTGGACCCGGCCGCCAATCCGGTCGACTTCGCCGCCATGGTGCCGCTCCTGACCGCGCAGTACAGCGTATTTCATGCCGCGAACGTGCAGCCCGGTGAAGTCGTGCTAGTCCATGGTGGGGCGGGCGGGGTCGGCATGGCCACCATTCAGGCCGCCAACGCCGCCGGAGCCATGGTCATCGCCACCGCCAGCTCACCAGAGCGGCGCGATTTGGCCCGCAACATCGGTGCCCATCATGTACTCGACTCCCGCTCCCTCAATTTTGTGGAGGAGATCTACGCCCTGACCCATGGCCATGGCGCCGATGTGATCATCACCGCGGCCCCTGGCGAGATCATGGCGGCCAACCTCAAGGCGGCGGCCGAGTTTGGCCGCGTGGTGGAGGTGGGCAAGCTCGATATTTTCACCGCCAGAAGCCTAGACCTCTCCCCTTTTGAGAAGAATCTGGCGTTTATCTCGGTGGATATTGACCGGATGACGGCGTTTCGCCCGCAACTGGTTCGCCAGTTGCAGCAGGAGATCTTCGCCATGGTGGCCCAGGGGAACTACCCGCCCCTGCCAGGCCACCTGATCCCCCTGAGCCAGATGGCTGACGGGTTCGAGATGGTGCAACGCTCTACCCACATCGGCCGGGTCATGCTCGATTTCAACGACCCGAACGTGCAGATCAACCCCGCCACGCCGCAGGTCAAGATCGATCCCGAGGCAACCTACCTTATCAGCGGCGGCTTCGGCGCGTTCGGTCTGGCGACCGCCCGCTGGCTGGCTGGCCTCGGGGCACGTACCCTGCTGCTGCTCAGTCGCAGCGGCGCCAGCACCCCTGAACAGCAGGCGGCGGTCAGTCAGCTGCAAGCGAGTGGCGTCAATGTGATCAGTGAGCGGCTCAATATCGCAGATCAGGCGGCAGTGACCGCACTGTTGGCTGACATTCGTCATCGCCTACCCCCAGTGCGCGGGGTGTTCCACACGGCAGGGGTAGTGCAAGATGGTCCTTTCAGCGTACTGACTCGACTGGCGATGGAAAATGTGATGGCACCCAAGGCGATGGGGGCAATAAACCTGCACCGCGCCTTGGCGGACACGGGCACCGACGTAGATTATTTCGTGCTCTACTCCTCAATCAGTTCGGTGGCGGGTATTGTGCCGCAGACCTCCTATGCCGCCGCCAACAGCGCCCTAGATCAACTCGCGGCATATCGCCGTCGCCAAGGCTTGCCTGCCCTTAGCATCAACTGGGGGGCCTTGGCAGGTGGCGGGATGGCCGAAGCCTCCGAGGAGGTGATCCGCTACTTGGCAATGATGGGCTTGCACTCTATCGACATGGATCGGGCCTGCGACTACATGGCGATGGCCATGGCCCACGAGGTCACCCAAGCGGTCATCTGTCACATCGACTGGGAAACGTGGTCACGAGCCTACGGCGCCTCTGGCACCACCTTGCGATTTGCCGATATTGTGCAAACCGCCAGCAGTGGCAGTAGCGCGGGCAATGAAGTGTTGCTGGGTTTGCTGGCGCTGGCGCCAGAAGAGCGCGTCGATGCCCTGGCCGCAATCCTGATCGGCCACATCACCTCGGTGATGGGCATCGCTGCCGAGGCCATCGATCTCCAGACCCCCTTGTCGGATCTGGGGATGGACTCCCTGATGGCGGTCGAGCTCAACTTGCGGATCACCACCGCCATTGGCGTCGAGCTGTCCGTGTTGGAGTTTACCCGCGGCGGCGGCGTAGCAGCACTGGCCGCACGGTTGCTGCCACGGATGATAGAAGCCGCGGCAGCCAAGGCGGCAACCGCGTAATCGTGGTAATCCTGCGTGGGGGGACGATCCCCCCACGCCCTTTTTTGGGTCTTGATTAGTCGATCACAGGAGTTGATGTGACCCCATCCCTACCCCGCTTGGCACTTTGCAATGTGACCAAAAGTTATCGCGTCGGTGGCGAACAGATCAACGCACTTCGCAACATTCAATTAACGGTCCCCGCTGGCGCGTTTATCGCCATCCGAGGGCCCTCTGGCAGTGGCAAGAGTTCACTGCTCAATATCTGTGGCCTGCTCGATAGTCCTGATAGTGGCAGCGTGCTGCTTGAGGGCAAAGAGGTTGGCAAGCTAGACGAACTGGCCAGAACCCAGCTGCGCCGCGACTACCTCGGCTTTGTCTTTCAAAGCTACAACTTGGTGCCCGTGATGACTGCCCGCGATAATATCGAGTACCCCTTACTGCTGGGTAATCTGCCCGCCCGCGAACGGCGCAGGCGGGTCGATCGGCTACTCGAGCAAGTGGGCTTGGCCGGCATTGCGGATCGACGGCCCGATCAACTCTCCGGTGGCCAGCGGCAAAGGGTCGCCATTGCCAGAGCCTTGATCAAAGCCCCGCTGCTGGTCATCGCCGATGAGCCGACCGCCAACCTCGATACCCGCACCGCCAATCAGGTCATCGATCTGATGAAGGCTCTGGGTGCAGAGCAGAGCGTCACCTTTTTGATCGCCACCCACGACGATCGCATGACCCGGCACTGTGATCAGATCCATGTTATGACCGATGGAGCACTGCGATGAACGCTTGGTATCTGGCATGGTGCAACATGCTGCGCAACCGCAGACGCTCGTTGGTCACCGTGCTTATCGCCGCGCTAGGCTGCTTTTCTGTTTTGGTGGCGTGTGGCTTTGCCCTGCACACCTACCAGATGCTAGAAGAGGGAGCCGCCCGTGAATTTGGCCATATCACGGTCACGACCCCTGAGCTGGGCAAGCGCCATGAAGAGAAGCCCATGCAATATGGCATTGATCACTATCGCCCGCTGATCCGTGATCTGGCAAGCGTGCCCCATGTCACTGAGTTACTACCCAAAATAGCCCTGTCAGGCTTGATCTCCAATGGCGATAACTCGATCCCGTTCGTTGGCTACGGGATCGAGACAGACAAAGTGTTAGCCACCTTGGGCAGCCTGATTACTATCGAGCAACAAGTCCCCCCCTCGACCTGGCATGAACAGGGCGCGTTACTGGGCAGTACCCTCGCCAAACAGTTGAATGTGCAAGTGGGCGACGCCGTCACCCTGTTGGCAGCCACCACCGAAGGCAGCATGAATGCCCTGGATCTGGTGGTAAATGGGATTGTCTCGACAGGGTGGCAAGAGGTGGATGCTCGCTTGGTCTATTTGAGTGTTGAACATGCTCAGCAATTGCTGCTGACCGATCGGATCAGCTCCTTTTCCATCCTGTTAGATGAGATGGGTGCCACGGCCACCACCGTGGCTGAACTGGCAAGCACCTATCCCGCCTACCAATTCACCCCTTGGTGGGAACGCTCATTTTATTACCAATCGGTGCGCAGCTTGTACGATCGGATCTTCGGGCTACTTGGCATCATCATCGCCATGTTGGTGTTTTTCTCGATGTCTAACACCCTAGGGATGGCGGTGACCGAACGCACGCGGGAGATCGGCACGTTACGCGCCCTTGGCACCTATCCCCGTGAAATTGTGCTGCAGTTTTGGCATGAAGGGATCTTGATCGGGGCACTGGGAACCGTGATTGGCACTGGTTTAGCCCTGTTGGTCGTTGTCCTATTGCCGTTTGCTGGCCTAGAGATGCCGCCACCACCGGGACGTACCATCGGATACCCATTACTTATCAAGGCGTCATTGCCGCTTTATCTGATCACCACCCTGACCATTATCACTGTTTGTGGGCTCGCCGCTTGGTATGTCAGCCGCAAGGCCAGCCGCAAGCCCATTGTTGAGGCGTTGACCCATGTTTAACCTATTACTCTCCCCTGTTGCCCCTGCCCGCTTATTAGCCCCATCTCGCTGCCTCCCATTGCCACTGGCTTGGCTACTGATGGCGGCCCCGGTGCTAGCCGATAACCGTAGCTTGCTCGAAGAAGCCGATGGCTACCGTCTCCCCTCCGCTTCAGCCAAAGTAGAGGCGCTGGTTGAACAATATCGGGCCGACACCCTCGATAAACAGCGCCAATATACCGTTTATCTCAAGCCTGATCGGCGCTCTTTGGTATTAATGAAATCCCCCAGTGAAGCGGGCCAAAAAGTCTTAATGCTGGCGGATAAATTCTGGTTATTCATGCCCGCCAGCCAGCGGCCAATTCGGATCACCGCCGCTCAGAAATTGGTGGGGGATGCCTCAACTGGGGACATTGCCAACATGACTTGGAGCGGTGACTATCAAGTCAACCACGTGGCCGATGCCCCCTGCCCGCAATTGCCCGCCGCGAAAAAAATCGCCTCATTAGCCGCGCAGGAACCCACCTCCACCCAGTGTCTTAAAGTGGAGCTGGCCGCTGCCTTAAAAGGAGTGACCTACGCCAAGGTGGTGCTTTATCTCGCCCGCGAGAATAAATTGCCGATCCAGGCAGACCTTTACGTGAGCTCAGGCAAAAAAGCCAAAGAGGCGTGGTATTACGCCAAAGAGCTGGCAGGCAGAACCCGGATCTCAGACATGGTGCTGTTCGATGAAATCCAGCCAGAGCGCTATACCGTGATCCATTATCAAACCATCACCCCCAAAGCCGTTCCTGATGAACTCTTTAACCCCGCGGCCTTGGTCAGAAATACCTTGCAACAGTGGTAACTATGTCTCGTTCTTCGCATCCTTTTTATTCACTCGCACTGGTCATGACGGGGTGGTTAACTACCCCCAATGCGGCATCAGCTAGCCCATCGTCCTCTCTCGCCGAGGCGTGGGCTGCAGCCGAGCTTCATGCGCAGCTCGCCCTCTCCCCCATGGTGTTGTCACCAACCATGGATACCCCCTACCCCCTGTTAACCGAGCGAGAAGCCGCCGCGCAGCAGTATCTGAACGCCACCCTGCAGATGAATGAGTGGAACTTGGCCGGCACGGTGGAACAGCAGCTGCGCGAGCATCACGCGCCGCAATACACCTATACGCTCAACCAATGGCATTACGACCGAATGCTGTCGCCACAGATCGGGATCACCTTAGGCAAAAAGGTCATGACTTGGGGAGTAGGATTTGCCTTTAAACCCCTCGACCTTATCCAGCAAGAGGACCTACGCGATGTCAACCCGCTGCCAGCAGAGGGGGTCTATGTCGCCGCGCTGGATCACTATTCAGACACGACAGCCTTGTCCTTGATCGGCTCGTTGTTCGCCGAACCGCCGCTCAATAGCCAGCACCGAGAACCCAGCCTCACCTTACGCTGGTATCAACTACGCGATGACGATGACCTCTATGCTATCGCCAGATACTCCTCGCCACGGACGCTGGAGTTTGGCGCAGGGTTCACCCATGTCATCGACGACAGTTGGTCAGTGTATGGCGCCGCCCTCTATCAACATCATCAGCAGCGCCTGATCAACCAGCTAACCAGCAGTGACACCCTGTTTGCCACTGATGATCCGATGCAGGCCAGCAAGCTCGGCGCGGGGGAAAAGCTCTTAAGTGGTGTGCAATGGAGTGATGGGGTGGGCCTGACACTGGTGGCAGAAGCGTGGTGGAACAGCGAAGCCTATCGCAAGGCAGATTGGCAACGTTTAACTGATTTGACCCAACGCCAACGTGCATTGGGTGGCACCGTGCCCGCGCAACTCATCAACGGTAATACGGCGTGGTCTAGCCAAGCGTTTCTGGCAGAGAACCTCTTGCAGCAAAATCTCTTCTTGCACCTCGGGTACGATGACCAACACCGATTAACACCCTACGCTGAGCTGCAAATATCGCCGCAAGATAGGAGTGGTCTGGCGACGGCGGCCATCACCTGGCAAAACGATGCCCACCGCCTCACTCTCGGCGCTCGCCATGTGGTGGGGCCAACTCAGGCTATCTACCGACAAATGCCGATTAAGCAGTTAGTGTGGGCACAGTGGTGCTGGTCGATCTTGTGAAGCACAGCCAAGGTGCGACCACGCTCCCCACCACAGCGCCATCAGTTGACGGTGACGTGGTGGGGGACAACCTAGGATTAAGGCCGCTCGCCGGCGGCTAACCGACGGTTGATATCAGCGATCACAGGGCCAATATCCGCCAACGTATCAATGACATAGTGGGCACCTGCAGCTCGTAACTTGGCCTCTGCAGGGGTCCGTCTGGCAGCGATTTCGGCCTCGCTCATGGCGGTGAACTCATCCCAAGTGGCACCAAACTCGTTGCCGGAAACCGACAATCCCACCGTCCACATCCCCGCATTTAAGCCTTCGCTGATCCCCGGCACCGAGTCATCAACCTTGATGGCGCGGTGCACTCCAGCAATGCCCAGTGCAATCACATTGGCCAGCGCCATCCAAGGACCTGGGCGGGCGCCAGCAGCCAAATCATCGCTGGCAACCCAGTGCTCTGGCTGATAACCGTGAGCCGCAGCTGCAGGCACCAGCGCCTCCATCACCGGACGGGGATAACCGGAGCAAGAGCCAATCCGCAGCCCTTGGTCTCGTAGCTGATTAAGCACCGCCAACACCCCAGGAATAGGCGCGGCATAACGGGCCACGGCGGCAATCTGCAGCGGCATAAAGGTGCGATAGATGTGGTCTACCTCGGCGTGGCTCATGGGGTGACCAAAGCGGGCCTGCCAGCCGATGGGGTTAAGCAAATGGCAGCATATCGCCACCTTAGGCACACTGCCGTCGGTCGATGCCCGCTGGCAGGCCCGCTTTGGT
>NZ_PGGC01000213.1 GCF_002795305.1 Aeromonas cavernicola | reverse complement strand
CGATCCCGACCGATCAGGCGGGCTCCACCCATATGCAGCTGCTGACCACCCTCACCACCGCCTTGGTGGATGACGATACCCGCGCCGCGGTGCTGGCAGCCAACAGTGCCGAGCAGCTGATGGCGCTGCTTGATGGTGAAGGGGATAGCGGCAAGCAACAACCAAAAGAAGACAAATCAGATACAGATCAACCCACTGTAGTCTGTGTCACCGCCTGCCCGGCGGGGATCGCCCACACCTATATGGCCGCCGAGTACCTAGAAAAAGCGGGGCGCAAACTGGGCATTCGGGTGCTGGTGGAAAAACAGGGGGCCAACGGCATCGAGGATCGCTTGCCGCAAGAGGCGCTCAATGCTGCGGTGGCCTGCATTATCGCCGCCGAGGTGGCGGTCAAAGAGCCGGAGCGCTTTGCGGGTATCCCCCGCATCGATACCCCAGTGGCCGAGCCCATCCGCCATGCCGAGCGGATCTTGGCTGATGCGCTGGAAGCGGCCAAGGCCGGGCGCACTGCCCCGACGCCTCACCCCAGCCAGCGTGATGCGGCCAGCGGCAACAAGGTGAGCCTCAAGACCGAGCTCAAGCAGGCGCTGCTGAGCGGTATCTCTTTTGCGGTGCCGCTGATCGTGGCAGGCGGCACCGTGCTCGCCATCTCGGTGCTGCTGGCCCAGATCTTTGGCCTGCAACATCTGTTTGATACCGAGAACTCCTGGCTCTGGCTGTACCGCAAGCTGGGCGGCGGCATGCTGGGCACCCTGATGGTGCCGGTGCTGGCGGCCTATACCGCCTATTCGCTGGCCGACAAACCGGCGCTGGGCCCAGGCTTTGCGGCGGGCCTTGCCGCCAACATGATTGGCTCCGGTTTCCTCGGCGGGGTGGTCGGTGGTCTTATCGCCGGTTACCTGATGCGCTGGGTCAAGCAGCATGTGCGCCTTAGCCCCAACTTCAACGGCTTTCTCACCTTTTACCTCTATCCGGTGATCGGCACCTTGGTGGCCGGCAGCCTGATGTTGTTTGTCATCGGCCAGCCGGTGGCCTGGCTCAATAACAGCCTCACCGCGTGGCTCAACGGCCTCTCCGGCACCAACGCGCTGGTACTGGGCGCCCTGCTTCGCGGGCCATGACGGCGGCCAAAAAGGCGGCTTTATCGTGCAGCTTGCCAGCCTGTTCGAGTTGGCAAGCCAGCGCATGGATAGCGGTATCTCGATCGGCAAACTGGGTTTGCACCGTGATGAGATGAGGGCCGGTAAGACGGGTCAGATTCATGATGATCCTCTGTCAGCTGGGCTTGGAGGCAAGCCGCCATGGTGAAGGTGATGCCATGCTAGCAAACCCAGCCCCCGGTTTTTGTGAGAGGTATCATACAACTGTTAATTTGTATTCTTGTTGTATTGTTTTTGTGGCGGATAGATCGAGGCATGCTCGACCTAATTGTTCTGTCCTTGTCTGGGATAGGCTAGAATGGCGGCTCTTTTTTACGCCCCGCCGTCCCTGTAATGAGGTCCCTTTCGTGCCGAAAAAACCCATGTATCGCCAGATTGCCGATACCCTCCAGCAACGGATTGCCCAAGGGGAGTTGGCCCCCGGCGATGCCCTGCCCACCGAAGCCGAGCTGCGCGAGCAGTTCGGGGTGAGCCGAGTGACCGTGCGCCAAGCCCTCAAGCAGTTGACCGAGCTTAATGTGATCGAGAGCATTCAAGGCAGCGGCAGCTATGTGCGCCAAGAGAAGCTCAATTACGACATCTATCAGCTCACCAGCCTCTATGAGAAGGTGGCCGATCCAGCGGTGGAGACCCACAGCGACATTCTCGCCTTCGAAGTGATCAAGGCAACCCCCGAGCTGGCGGAGCGGCTGAGCGTGGCGGAAGGGGCGCGGATTTACTACGTCAAGCGGGTGCGGTTTATTCGCCAGATTGCGGTAACACTGGAGGAGACCTGGATGCCGCTCGCCCTCTTCCCCGATCTCAGTTATGCGGTGATGCAGGGCTCCAAGTACCACTATATCGAAGAGGTAAAGCAGCTGGTGATTGATCGCAGCGAGCAAGAGATCATCCCAGTGCTGCCCTCGGCGCAGGTGGTGGAGGCCCTAGGCATCGATCCCGCCAAGCCCATTATCGAGAAGGTCTCCCGTGGCTTTTTGCAAGATGGCACCGTGTTTGAGTTCAGCCGTAACTTCTTCAAGAGTGATGACTACAAGTTCACCCTGGTCGCCCGCCGCGCCAAGGGCTGAGCAGGCGACAGCACCCGCGATCAAAAAGGCCACCCCCGTATTTGCGGTGGTGGCCTTTATTTTTGGCTGATTGCCGGGCTGAATAGCAGATGAGCTGGTGGTTTGATGCAGCCGATCTACTGCGCAGAGTCTTTGATGATTTCCTCGACCCGCACCTGCACACTCCCCTGCGCCAAGGTGGTGATGAGCGGGTCGCCACGGTTGACCTGATCGGCGCGGCTAATGACCTCGCCGCGTGGGGTGCGGGTGATGGAGTAACCCCGGCCCAAGATGGCGAGCGGGCTGACCCCATCAAGGCGGGCGGTGAGCATGGCCAGCCGGTGACTAGCCACATCTTGGCGTTTGGCCATCAGGGCATAGAGCCGCTCCTCGGCCAGCTGGTGGCGGCGCTTGCCAGCCGCCA
>NZ_PGGC01000212.1 GCF_002795305.1 Aeromonas cavernicola | reverse complement strand
CAGCGCCAGCATATGCGCACCAAGTTGCTGCAAGCGATGATCTACCCCATCGTCCTGACCTTAGTCGCCGTTGGGGTCATTTCTATTTTGCTCACAGCAGTAGTGCCCAAGGTGGTCGCTCAGTTCGAACACATGGGGCAACAGTTGCCAGGCACCACCCGTTTTCTTATCGGCACTAGTGAACTGCTGCAGCAATATGGGCTCGGATTTTTGCTGCTTCTCTTTATCGCCAGCTTTGTCTGGCGTTGGTGGCTGACCGACGAGAAGCACCGCCGACGCTGGCATCAGGTGCTGCTCGGCTTGCCGGTGATTGGCCGAGTTAGCCGCGGGCTCAATACGGCGCGTTTTGCTCGGACCTTGAGCATTCTCAATGCCAGCGCAGTGCCGCTGCTTGAAGGCATGAAAATCTCGGGCGACGTGCTCTCTAACGACTATGCCAAGCTGCGCATTCTTGAGGCCGCCGAGCGAGTTCGTGAGGGCACCAGCCTGCGTAAATCATTGACTGAAACCAAGATTTTTCCCCCTATGATGCTTCACATGATTGCCTCCGGTGAGCAGAGTGGCGAGCTCGACAGCATGTTAGAGCGCGCCGCAGACAACCAGGATCGGGAGTTTGAATCTCAGGTCAATATTGCCCTCGGGGTGTTTGAGCCGATGCTGGTGGTTTCCATGGCGGGGGTGGTGCTGTTTATCGTGATGTCGATCTTGCAGCCGATCCTCGAGCTCAACAATATGGTGAATATGTAAGTTTCCGGAGTTCGGCGGCCCGCTGATGGCCTGTCGAACCCACCCAGTGATCAATCTCTGATGGGGCATCCCATCTCATTCGTTACGGAGTAACTCATGCAACAACGTCGTCAATCCGGTTTTACCCTGCTGGAAGTCATGGTAGTTATCGTGATCCTCGGTATTTTGGCCAGTTTGGTAGTGCCTAACCTGATGGGAAATAAGGAGAAAGCCGATCAGCAAAAAGCGGTCTCTGATATCGTGGCGCTGGAAAACGCTCTCGATATGTACAAGTTAGATAACAATCGCTACCCAAGTACCGAGCAGGGACTGGATGCCTTGGTGACCAAGCCGACCATTGAGCCCGAACCACGCACTTATCGGGAAGGCGGCTATATCAAGCGTTTGCCACAAGATCCGTGGGGTAACCAGTATCAACTGTTGAGCCCTGGCCAGTTCGGCAAGATTGATCTCTTCTCCTCGGGGTTGGATGGTGAAGCCGGCACGGATGATGATATCGGTAACTGGAACTTAAAGGATTTCCAATAAGTGATCTCTTTTCCACCAGCCCTACAAGTCGCTCAGGTGTTGGGATGAGCGACATGTGCTCTGACTATCATGTTGGCAGCAAGGTGACGTCATGAACATGCGTCGCCAGATGGGGTTCACCCTGCTGGAGGTGCTGCTGGTTGCCATGCTGATGGGACTGGTTGCCACTGCCGTTACCCTCAATATCGGCAGTGTGGCAGGTGATAGAGAGCTGGATAAACAAGCGCGTCGCTTTATGGCCATCGTGCAACAAGCTCAGCAGTATGCGGTGATGGATGGCCGGCTAGTCGGGCTGCGTATCGAACAGACGGGTTGGCAGTTTATGCAGCGAGCGGCCAAAGATCGTCAATGGCAGCCCCTGCAAGATGACAAGCTGCTCGCGCAGGTGCAACTGCCCGAGACCATGGTGCTCACACTGGAGCTCGGTGGGTTTGGTTGGCAGCCAGATCCTGACGAAAAGCGTGATCCGCAGCAAGACCAAAAAGCAGTGACCCCGCAGGTGCTGCTCTTCCCCGGTGGAGAACTCACCCCTTTTACCTTAAGCCTCTCCCAGCAGGATGATGATGCGCGCTACCTGCGCGTGGTTAAAGGGGATGAATTTGGTCATCTGGCGCTGTTCACTCGGGATGATGAGCAGCCAGAGGAAGATAGCGCGTTATGAATGCTCGCGGTATGACGTTACTCGAAGTGATGGTGGCGGTGGCGGTCTTTGCTATTGCGGGGTTGGCGGTGATGAAGACCGCCAGCGAGCACTTGTCGGCCCTTAACTATCTGGAGCAGAAAACGCTGGCAACCTGGGTTGTGGAAAATCAGCTGGTGCAACAGAAACTGGAGGGAAAATGGCCCAGTGACAGCTGGGTTACCGGTGAAGAGCAATTAGCTGGGCAAACCTGGTACTGGCGCTATCGCGGGGTGGCTACCAGCGATAACAACCTCAAAGCCCTCGACATGGAGGTACGCACAGAAGTGAAAGCAGACAGCCCCGTCGCGACCATACGGACTTACATTAGCCGATGAGCCACCCCCGTTTGCACCCTCTGCGTGCGCCCCAGTACGGCTTTACCTTGCTAGAGATGCTAGTGGCGATCGCTATTTTCGCAGTGCTCAGTATGGGGGCCTATCAAGTATTGCAAGGTGTGCTCACCAGTGATGAGGTGGCTAAACGTAAAGAGCGGCGGCTGTCTGAATTACAACTCGTATTTACCTTGTTAGAGCGAGACATCAGCCAAATGGTGCCACGCAGTGGCCGCATCGACGGTGAAAACAACACCATATTGCTTGCCGCCAGTCGTTTTGGGCAGGAGAGTGATGATTGGGGCATCGCGTTTATGCGCAGCGGCTGGCTCAATCCAGATGGCATGTTGCCTCGCTCCCATTTGCAGCGGGTTGGCTGGCGGCTTAAGGAACAAACACTGGAGCGGCTGAGCTACCTCTACCCTGATCCCGTCATCGGTACCGAGCCACGTGTGCAAGCTGTGCTGACCAAGGTGACGGGTTTTCGGCTGTTTTTTTTCCGTCAAGGGGGCTGGCAAGAGGAGTGGTCAGAGCGGCGAGTGTTACCTGATGGATTGGCGGTGGAGCTCGATTTGGCGGATTATGGCACCATTCGTCGCCAGTTTTTAATCGGTGCTGGTGGTCAGCGTGCTGACAATTCGGGTAACAGCTCCGGTGGCAGTTCTGGTGACAAGACCGATGACAATAATACCGATAACAGCAACGGCAGCGAGCCTCCGCCTGCCGAACAAGAGAATAATGCTGGGCAGCCTGAGCCGGATCGCCGAGAGGATGACATCGCGAATGGGGGTTAAGCAGATAGTGGCGCCTTCGCGCCAAGGAGGTATGGCCCTGCTGGTGGTGCTGCTGATTTTGGCGGTGATGGTGATTATTGCCAGTAACATGAGTGGTCGCTTACAGCTAGAGCTGCGCCGTACTGCTAATCTCACCGCCGGAAAACAAGCCTGGTGGTACGCTATGTCGGCAGAGGCATTGGTCAGTAAGGTGTTGGCACAAGACTTTAAAGATGAACCCAAGATAGTGCACCTCGGTCAGAATTGGGCTCGCAAAGATGCTGTTTTCCCAGTAGAGGGTGGCACCTTACGCGGTGAGGTGAGCGATCTGCAAGCCTGCTTTAACCTCAACAGTCTGAGCGTGGCGACTTCGCCAGGAAACATTGATCAAGACCTGAGTAAACAGCCCTACCCAGTCCAGGTCTTTCGGGCTCTGCTCACACAGCTTGAGATCGAAGAGTACGAAGCGGCTCAGTTAACGGATGCTATTCGCGATTGGACTGATAAAGACACTGAGCCGGTGTCTAGCTT
>NZ_PGGC01000211.1 GCF_002795305.1 Aeromonas cavernicola | reverse complement strand
GCATCGATCCTCTCGGAGCAGCCGCTGAATCGCCAGTCGCTGGCCGAGCTGGAGAAAGGGCTGGAAGCTGAGCTGACCCGCGAGCAACTGGCCAACGCCTCTGCCCTGTTGCTGGAGAAAATTGGCGAGCTGATGGACGAAGCGATTGCCGCCGCCGGTGTGCAGCCGGATCGCATCTTCGTCACCGGCGGTAGCGCCCGCTCGCCGCTGATTGCCCGCTTTATCCGCCAGAAACTGCCGGCTATCCCGCTCGAAGGGGGGGATGATTTTGGTTCGGTCGCGGCAGGTCTGGCCCGTTATGCCGAGCGGCTTTATAGCAGCCAACCGTGAACCATGCCGAGCCGGGCACATCGCTTTTGATCTTCAAACGGGTGATATCGGTGAGGGGCTGCAATGGCCGAGAGGATCGATGCTGCTCGCAGTGAGAGAGCGGCGAGCCTCCTTGTTGTCAGGCCGTGCTAATAGCGGCGCCGGACCGTAATGTTGACGGTCGGCGCCAAGGCTGAGTGAGGCAGGTCGCCCACTAGCAGGAGAAAGGGGGCGGTGCGTCGAAGCGCATCCGCTCACCGCTACGGGGGTGACTGATGGTCAAGCTGGTCGCGTGCAGGTAGAGGTGGGGAGCGGCCGCCAGTGCATCCGGATGGGCATACAGGTTATCACCCAGAATGGGGTGCCCCAGCTCCAACATATGGACGCGCAGCTGGTGGGAGCGACCCGTGATGGGGGTCAGTTTGATTAGGCTGTTGCCATTTTCCACCTTCAATTTTTCCCACAGGGTCAGGGCGTGACGTCCCTCCTCAAAGTCAACTTTCTGTTTGGGCCGATTGGGCCAATCCAAACCTAGTGGCAGGTCGACCTCACCTGCGTCAGTCTCGGGCTCACCCCAGACCCATGCGAGGTAGTGCTTCTCGGTTTCCCGCTCGCGAAATTGTCGGCTCAGTTCCCGATGAGCATTAGGATTGAGGGGAATAATAATGACGCCAGTGGTGGACATGTCGAGGCGATGAGCTGCCGCCGCCTTGGGGTGCTGCTGTTTTACCCGATGGAGCACGCTGTCTTCATTCTCGGGGCCCCGCCCTGGGACGCTCAGCAGGCCAGTGGGTTTGTTGACCACCATGATGTCCTTGTCCTTGAACAGGATATCAAGCCAAGGTTCCTGGGGGGGAGCGTATACAAACATAGCGTCTCGCATCTTTGCTCAAAAGGGGGCAAGCCCCTAGCTGTTACGGGTCACCCCATGCCAAGCAGGGAATATGCCCTATCAGTCATGGGTGACCACCATAAAAAGTGGATGGCATCGAACTCACGTCGAGTCTGGTCGGTATCAACCAGCGATGCCTGCCCTGTTTCGTTAGTTGTGGGTGACCACGATAAAGCGGATCGCATCCAGCTTGAGCTGGGTCTGGTCGATCAGATGGTGCAGCTCTGCTTGCAGATTGCGCAGATAATCCAGTTCGCTGTCGCGCACGTTCGGGTTGACCACCTTGAGTGCTGCCAGACGATCCAGATCCTGCTGCAGGGTCTGCGCCATCTGGGCACGGCCCTTATCCACGATGTTGGCCTTGAGCTCGTCAGCAATCTCCTGACCTTGGCCAATCAGGCCATGGATCACCGGTTGAGACGCGGTGACCAGCTTGCTACCGAGGTGACGGTTAACTGGGGTCAGCTGGCGGTTGAAGGCATCAAACGCTACTTTTTCGCCTAAGTTATTGCCGTTCTTGTCCATCAGCAGCCGGATCGGGGTGGGTGGCATGAAGCGGTAGAGCTGGGAATGGGCCGCAGACTCGGCAACAAAAATCAGCTCCAGTAGAATGGAACCCGCAGGCAGCGCTTTGTTTTTGAGGAGCGCCACCGACGTTGCCCCGATTTCGGAGCCGAGGATCAGGTCGATACCGCCACGCATCATCGGGTGATCCCAAGAGAGCAGCGCCATATCATCCCGCGACAGGGCGGTCGTGCGATCAAAGGTAATGGTCATGCCATCTTGCGGCAGGCCCGGGAAGCTGGAGACCAGCATGTGATCCCCTGGGGTCAGCACCAGCGCGTTCTCGCCACGGTCATCCTGATTGACGCCAATCTCGTCGAACATCTTAAGCGCGAAAGAGATCATGGCGGTGTCATTATCTTCGGCGGCCAGCTGGTCGACCAATTGCTGGGCAGCGGCGCCACCGCTGGAGTGGATCTCCAGCAGGCGATCACGGCCCTGTTCCAGTCGTGCTTTGAGTGGCTCGTGCAGCTCGCGGGTACGGGTCAGCAGCGCATCGAGGGCCGCTTGCTCTCCGGTGTTGGCGGCCAGTAGCTCGAACAGCTCATCACGCACCGCTTCGAACACCGCGCGGGCGGTTGGGCAGGTCTGCTCGAACGCGTCCAGACCATCGTGATACCAACGCAGCAGGGCGTGCTGGGCAGTCCCTTCCAGATAGGGAACGTGGATCTCGACGGTATTCTGCTGACCAATACGATCCAGTCGGCCGATACGCTGCTCTAACAGGTCTGGGTTGAGCGGTAGATCGAACAGCACCAAGTGGCTGGCAAATTGGAAGTTGCGGCCCTCTGAGCCGATCTCGGAGCAGAGCAGCACCTGAGCGCCACCTTCATCTTGGGCGAAATAGGCTGAGGCTTTATCCCGTTCTAGGATCGACATCCCTTCGTGGAACACGGTTGCTCTGATGCCTTCGCGGGTTCGCAGTGCCTCTTCTAGGGCGATGGCGGTGGCGGCTTCGGAGCAAATAACCAGCACTTTTTGCTGGCGGGCCGAGAGCAGCAGCGCCAGCAGCCAGTCAACCCGTGGGTCGAATTGGGTCCAGCTGGCGTTGTCGCCTTCAAACTGTTGGAAGATCTTCTCGGGGTAGAGGTAGCGCAGGGCGCGGGTCTGTAGCTCGCCACCATTGCCACCCATCATGCCCATCACCTTGATGGCGGTCTTGTACTGCTCCGGCAGTGGCATCGGGTAGACGTTGAGATGACGCTCGGGGAAGCCCTGAATGTTGGCGCGACTGTTACGGAACAGCACCCGGCCGGTGCCATGCTGATCCAGCAGCTTGGCGACCGCCTGCTGGCGGGCCTCAGCATCGTTTAAGTCCAGTCCTTCAAGTTGGCTGGTGAGGATCTGTTTAGCTGCATCGCTTAGGGTCTCGCCATCCAGCAGCTCTTGGGCGGCGCTGGCGACTTGACCATAAGCCTGCTCCTCGGCGAGGAAGGCTTCGTAGTCGTAGAAACGCTCTGGATCGAGCAGGCGCAGGCGGGCAAAGTGGCTCTGGTGGCCAAGCTGGTCTGGGGTGGCGGTCAGCAGCAGCACGCCCGGCACCTGTTCGGCCAGTGCTTCCACCATTTCGTAGGCGCGGCTGGGGGCATCTTCGCTCCACTCCAGATGATGCGCTTCGTCGACAACCAGCAGATCCCACTCGGCTTCTAGCAGCTGTTCGAAGCGACGACGCTTCTTGCGCAGGAAGTCGAGGCTGCAGATCACCAGTTGTTCGGTCTCGAAGGGGTTCTCCGCATCGGCGAACGCCTCGATGCAGCGCTCCTCATCAAACAGGGAGAAGTGCAGGTTAAAGCGGCGCAGCATCTCAACCAGCCACTGGTGCTGCAAAGTCTCGGGCAGCAGGATCAATACCCGATGAGCGCGGCCGGAGAGCAGCTGTTGGTGAATGATCATGCCCGCTTCAATGGTCTTGCCCAGACCCACCTCGTCCGCCAGCAGTACACGCGGGGCGTAGCGGTGACCCACTTCGTGAGCAATATAGAGCTGGTGCGGGATCAGGCTGACTCGGCCACCGGCCAAGCCGCGGGTCGGATTAAGACGGCGCTTATGTTGATTGACCAGCGCCTCGTAGCGCAGGGTAAAGCGCGACATCCGATCGATCTGACCGGCGAACAGGCGATCCTGTGGCTTGTTGAACTTGATAAAGTTGTTGAGAAACACTTCCTTGAGGGCAACAGGCTCATCATTGTCGGTGCGCACACCGACATATATAAGCAGGCCATTTTTCTCCTGCACTTCGTCAACCGTCATGGTCCAATCTTCATGACTGGTGATTTGGTCGCCTACATTGAAGCTAACCCGGGTCACCGGCGCCTCTTCTTTGGCATACATGCGGTTTTCACCGGTAGCCGGAAACAACAGGGTAACCATGCGTCCCTCAATAGCAACGACAGTCCCCAACCCTAGATCCGTCTCGGTATCACTAATCCAACGCTGGCCAAGTGCAAAAGGCATTAAACTCTCCAAAGCCCAAGAGTGTGTGAATCGCAAAGGGGCGCTATGTTACCCGAAGGCGTGAGCGCGATCACCATGGATGTCGATACAACGAAGTCAAAGCGTACCAACTGTATGTATCGATGCGTGCGCCACTAAAAAGGTGAATAGCCTGATTAAACGAGAAAGAATGTAGAACAAATGTACTTTCTGGGTGATTCATGAACGTTTAAGTCAGAAAATCGAATTTAATTCGAAATCCCCCTTGCATGTGTGAGCTCGATCCCTATAATGCGC
>NZ_PGGC01000210.1 GCF_002795305.1 Aeromonas cavernicola | reverse complement strand
CTGGCGGCGACCATGGTCGCCATGGAGCTGCCGATCTGGCTGGTGGTCCCCCTCACGCTGGGGGCTGGCACCCTGCTTGGCGGCGTCAGCGGCCTTATTATTGCCAAGGGCAAGGTGCAGGCGTTCATCGCCACCCTAGTGACCATGACCGCCCTGCGCGGCATCACCATGGTCTATACCGAGGGGCGCCCCATCTCCACCGGTTTTAGTGACGGCGCCGATCACTTCGCCTGGCTCGGTACCGGCTATCTGCTCGGTCTGCCAGTGCCCATCTGGTTGATGGCCATCGTCTTTGTGCTCGCGTGGTTCATGCTCAACCACACCCGTCTCGGTCGCTACATCTATGCGCTGGGCGGCAACGAATCGGCTACCCGTCTCTCCGGCATCAATGTGGATCGGGTGAAGCTGGCGGTGTATGGTCTGTGCGGCATGTTATCCGCGCTGGCAGGGCTCATTGTGACCTCGCGCCTCTCCTCTGCCCAGCCGACGGCGGGCATGGGTTACGAGCTGGATGCCATCGCCGCGGTGGTGCTGGGTGGTACCAGCCTGATGGGCGGCAAGGGCCGCATCATGGGAACCCTGATCGGTGCCTTGATCATTGGCTTTCTCAACAACGCCCTCAACCTGCTCGACGTATCGTCCTATTACCAAATGATCGCCAAGGCCAGCGTGATCTTGCTTGCCGTGATGATCGATAACAAAAGCAATCGCTAACACGTAAGACATGCCACACACAAGGAATGAAATGATGAAAAAGCTCAATACCCTGCTCGCTGCCGCCATCATGTCTGTGCTCGGTACCGCCCAAGCCGCCGATCACACCCTGGCGATGGTGGTCTCCACCCTCAATAACCCCTTCTTTGTCACCATGAAAGAGGGAGCCGAAGCCAAGGCTAAAGAGCTTGGCTATGAGCTGGTGGTGCTGGACTCCCAAAATGATCCGGCCAAAGAGCTCGCCAACGTAGAAGATCTCACGGTACGTAAAGTGGGCGCCATTCTGATCAACCCCACCGACTCTGAAGCCGTCGGCAACGCCATCCGGCTGGCCAATCGCGCCAGCATTCCGGTGCTGACCTTGGATCGCGGCGCCGCGCAAGGTGAGGTCAAGGCCCATATCGCCTCCGACAACGTGGCCGGCGGCAAGCTGGCCGGTAACTACATCACCGAGAAGGTCGGTGCAGGAGCCAAGGTTATTCAGCTGGAAGGGATTGCCGGTACCTCTGCCGCCCGCGACCGTGGCGAAGGTTTTGCCCTGGCGGTAGCGGCCAACAAACTGCAAGTACTCGCCTCCCAGCCTGCCGACTTTGACCGCACCAAGGGCCTGAACGTCATGGAAAACCTGCTGGCAGCCCACCCGACCGTGCAGGCGGTGTTCGCCCAGAACGACGAGATGGCGCTGGGTGCCATCCGTGCGGTGCAAGCGGCAGGCAAAGAGGTGATGATCGTTGGCTTCGACGGCACTGACGACGGCAAAGCCGCCGTTGCCAAGGGTAAACTGGCCGCCACCGTGGCCCAGCAACCTGCCCTGATCGGTGCCATCGGCGTCGAGACGGCCGACAAGGTGCTCAAGGGGCAGCCAGTGGAAAAATCCATTCCGGTACCGCTGCAGGTCGTGACCAAGTAACTGACCCAGCACATGACGGGGGAGGCTCGCCTCCCCTTTACCCCGCCACCGTCATGCCTCTTGGCTTGGGTTCCCACCGTATTCAAGCCAAGATGCATCAGGAGTAGTCAACATGAATCGTCTCATCGTTCTGGGCAGTGTCAATGCAGACCATGTACTGCGCGTTCCCCACTTTCCTCGCCCGGGTGAAACCCTGACGGGTCACAGCTATCAGGTGGTCCCGGGTGGTAAAGGCGCCAATCAGGCGGTGGCCGCCGCTCGGTTAGGTGCACAAGTCGCCTTTATCGCTCGGATCGGCGATGACGCCATCGGCCACCAGATGAAAAACGGCTTCGCCCAAGATGGTATCGATGTCAGCGCCGTCGAGCTCGATGAGACCCTGCCCACCGGCATCGCCATCATTTATGTCAGTGATGAGGGGGAGAACAGCATCGGCATCTCTGCCGATGCTGTTCTCCCCC
>NZ_PGGC01000209.1 GCF_002795305.1 Aeromonas cavernicola | reverse complement strand
GGATCAAGGGTGGGTCAATGCGGGCAAGGCAAAAGGGCGGGTGGTGGATTTGACCCACAACCTTAACGAGGCGGTCTATCGTGAGCTGCGGCTGCGCTATCTGCACTACAGTGCCTACCCGGCCCTTGCGTTTAGCTCCAACAAGGTTGGCCCCAGCGACCGACCACTGGCCGAGCGCGAGCAACGCCAAATCAATGCCAATGACCGAGGGGGTTTCTGATGCGGCGACTGACGTTATTACTGCTGCTTGTGCCGTTGCTGGCGGCCTGCCAACGTGGCCCCCGAGAACTAGAGTGGGACCATATGGTGGGCTCAAATGCCGATGAGATTTGGGTGAACTGAGGTAGACCTCCATCGTGGCGATAAGCTAGTGAATGCCTCGATCGATGGTACTGCAGGATTTGTTGATCCTAAGGCATTAAAAGAAAAGGATTAT
Organism: Aeromonas cavernicola; assembly: GCF_002795305.1. GTDB lineage: Bacteria > Pseudomonadota > Gammaproteobacteria > Enterobacterales > Aeromonadaceae > Aeromonas > Aeromonas cavernicola. The sequence goes on along the minus strand of NZ_PGGC01000209.1, from coordinate 483 downwards.
ATCTGGCGCATAGGCAAGGGACGTAATGGCGTTTCCGCCGCCCCAGACCGAGTGTCGATGGAGTGGGTCTCGTATCACGATAAAAAGCGCTATGGCATAACCTTGCCATTGCCAAGTAACCTCGAAACGTTGTTGGCCCAGCGTTATCGGGTAAAAGTAGGTAACGAATGGCGTATTGTTCGCCGCAAAAAGATTGGTATAGGCATGGCTCCTGGTGGCTATGTGGAGGTGTACCTGCGAAATGTTAATGTCACCCCCGATATTCTATTGGCCAGAGGGATCGCCCCTGAAATCACCGATGATGCCTATCCCTATGATTACCCTCTCGCTCATGAATATAAAGAAAGTTGGGAAGCGTTTGATAAAGAGTTTGGCGAAGCGTACCGCCAATACCCCATTCCCACGGGCATGGCGTGGGCCCCCATCATGGATGGCTATCGCGCCGCGCAGCCAAAAACCGATACCGAGCCAGTCAATTAAAGA
>NZ_PGGC01000021.1 GCF_002795305.1 Aeromonas cavernicola | reverse complement strand
TATTTTAAATATCCAGATTACGTGCGCACCGCGATTTACACGACCAACGCGGTCGAGACGGTGCATCGGCAATTTCGCAAACGGACCAAGACCAAGGGCGGCTTCGCGAACGCAAACAGTTTACTTAAGCTGCTCTACGCCGGTATGTTGCAGGCATCCGAACGCTGGACACACCCAGTGCAGAACTGGAATCTGACACTGTCGCAGCTGTCGATCCACTTCGCCGGCCGACTGAATGGTCATATCGACCTATGATCGTCTGACACAGAATATTGAACACCCTCGTTAAGAATGGCGATGAACTGGGCATCGCTAAAGCGTGATGTTTTCATGTAGAACCTCCTGCATTTACAGTACGGGAAAATTCTACTTATGAGCAGCGCAGTTTTTCGGGGGGATTACCACCCCATTCCTGCCCAATTGTGTGCGTCAAGCCCCTGTCGGTGAACGGTTACGACCAACGGGATGCTCCTATTGACCTGTGATGGCTGACACAAAATATTTAACACTGCCTGATTATAAATATTAAACGACACACTATTTTACTTTGTAAACGATCCCTGGATTACAACGAACCATATCGAACTTATCAGTCAATCCAGTCAATGATTCTGATGCGCCGAGCATCAAATATCCTCCAGGATTCAAACTTTGTGCGAACTGATTTAATATTTTCGATTTCACATCAGGTGAGAAATAAATCAAAACGTTACGACAAAAAATTATATCAAATTTACCGAGTAGTGTATAGCTATCAAGCAGATTAATAGGCCTGAAGGTTACTAATCCTTTAACTCTATCCGTGATACGCATTTTACCATCACCACAAGGTTCAAAAAACTGCTTTTTACGTTCAGGTGATAAACCTCTAGCTAATGCAAGACTATCATATACTCCAAGCTTGCAGTGATTTAGCATAGTAGTAGATATGTCCGTTCCTATAATCTGTACTCCCCTTGGTAAACTTCCTGGTTTTTTAATTTGTTGCTCTAAGGCAGTCATAGCAATTGAATAGGGCTCTTGACCAGAAGAAGATGCTGCCGACCATATTTTAAGAGGCCTACCTATTTTACCCAGTTCAGGGAAAATCTTGTCTGTAAGTAACTGAAAAGGATATGTGTCACGAAACCATAGCGTTTCATTGGTTGTCATCGCATCAACGACAGCCATTTTTAGGTCTCGATCTTTCACCCCCATTGAGCGAGTTATCAACTCTGACAGACTATCTATCCCAAACTGCGTCATCAAGGATGCAAGGCGACTTTTTACCAAATACTGTTTGTTATCACCCAGAACAATACCGCTGTGTGATTCCAAAAAGTTACTGAATTGTTTATACAAATCATCCGACAGTGTCTTCATGCTACCGCTCTTCTTTCATTTATTAAAGGACGCTCTGCACGGCTTTCGCTAACTCATCAGGTTGAAATTTTGCGATGAAATCGTTAGCCCCCACTTTTTGTACCATTGCCTGATTAAATACACCACTTAGAGAAGTATGCAGAATCACATGCAGGTCTTTAAGGCTAGGATTATTACGGATTTCTGCTGTAAATGTATATCCATCCATTTCTGGCATTTCAATATCAGAAATTACTAATGATATTTGATCTTTTATTGGGCCATTATTGGCCATCTCTAACAGCATATTTAGTGCTTCTCGCCCATCTTTAGCCAATACACACTGCACACCGATTGATTGTAATGCACGTTGTACTTGCTTTCTGGCAACAGAAGAATCATCAGCGACAAGAACTGGCCGAAGCAATGTAGGATGTTGATCTTGTGCCAGTATTAATTCATCACTGACTTCCGTCGAAATTGGTGATATCTCATTAAGAATTCTTTCAACATCCAAGATTTCAACTAATTCATCATCGACCTCTGTAACAGCTGTCATATAGTTGATTCGACCAGCTCCTTTTGGGGGAGGTAGGATAGATTCCCAATTCATGTTGATAATACGCTCAACGGACTGAACTAGGAAGCCTTGAATAGACCTGTTATATTCAGAAATGATAATAAAACATTTATTTAAGTCCTCGATAGGCCGTTTACCCATAGCCATACTGAGATCAATTACTGAAATCGTCTGGCCTCTAATATGAGCAACCCCGCGTACACAGGCATTGAGTTTGGGCATAACAGTCAGTGGCGGGCACTGCAGAACTTCACGAACCTTGAACACATTGATGCCAAATCTCTGGCGTCCATTGAGACGGAACAGTAATAGTTCCAGTCTATTCTGGCCTACTAGCTGGGTTCGCTGATTTACCGAGTCCATAATACTGGCCATAAATGCTCCATCAAAAGTGGCATAAAACATGCTTGAGTGGTGTCTCTGCAAACGACTAAATTAAGCGTAACAACAAGCAAGCTCTCTGAGTAATCGTAGATACACAATCACGTAGTAGTGAACAACTTATCGGCAAAAGAGATAAAGTAATGAGTAGACTTTTTCTTATCGTACTCTTGTTCTGTAGTTCTCTTTCTTGTCACGCGTCTGAAGTAATGAGCTATTTACAAGCGTTAGCACAGAACTTTGTGCGTAGCCAGTTAGACATCCCTTCGGATGCGAAGGTAGATATCACTGTTGCTAGGATTGATGAACGTCTATCACTAACCCGTTGTGAGCATAACCTCTCTATTTCACTCCCAGGTAAAATGGAAATACGACGTAACACCGTAGTGTACCTTAAGTGTGAAGAGGAGAATCCTTGGGATGTCTACCTTCCTGTAAGAGTTAGTATTCAAAAACCTTATGTTACGGTCAGCGAACCAATATCTAAGGGGGCGTTATTGAATAGGGCTCAGCTAACACTTGCGTATCAAGATCAAATGTTAATACGTGGTGACTACCTGACAAATCCTGATACGTTGGTCGGGGTTCGTAGCAAACGAGACATAAACCCTAATCAGCCTATTCGAATGAGTCAAATTTGTGTCGTGTGCAAGGGAGACCAAGTTACGCTAACCGCAGAAAATAGCCGTATGCAGATCAAAACAACGGCTAGGGCCTTGCAGGATGGAAGTTTTGGAGAGACCATACTGCTAGTAAATATGCGTTCAGGTAAAACCGTCCAAGGTGAGGTCAAAGCCGCTGGCTTAGTGTTAGTTCTTTTTTAAACAGGCCTAGATAGAAACAATATCGAATTTTTCTCAAGTTTTTATATTGCTATCCGATATAGAATCAACAGAGCCTGAAAAACGAACCACTAAGGTAAACAGCATGGCCATAAACAACATCAACACAACAAATAGTCGATTACAAAATTCCAACAGCAGTCAAAATCCTGACGGTAAATCTGTCAATTACTCATCTGATAACAAAGCTAGTGCTATCAAGTCAGACTCCGTCTACTTGACTAGCGAGGCTAAAAGCTTGCATAAAATGTACCATACCCTCGACACCGCACCGACAGACAATGAAAGTCGTGTAGAAAATATCAAAAAATCAATTGCTAATGGTGATTACAAGGTTAACGCTGATACCGTGGCTAAAAAAATGTTTAGCTTCGAAGCTGAGCTTACCAAGAGTTTAGAATGATACGTGAGATTTCATTGTTACAGTCTTTAGATGATAAGCTCAATGATATGCAACGCATTCTTCAGAAAGAATTCGATCTACTGAAAGGGCGAGAATGCTTAATTTTTTCCGAATTAGTTGAGCAAAAACAACTATTGATGAGTGCGATTAGTTCAATAGATAAAAAAATCTCTGAGCAACCAAATTTGCTAGAGCAACTAAGTAATGACCATGTGCTGCTGGATAATTTACGAGGAAAACTAGATTGTTGCCGTGCGCAAAATGAAATTAACGGGCATTTACTTGAGCTTAATATCGTTGCTAATAGACGGTTAACTGTGTTTTTAAATAGTATCAGAGACCCCAGCTCCCTTACATATGATGCTAAGGGAAACACCCGTTCGGGAACTCGTTCGAGTGGTATAGAGGTCTAGTATACTATATTCCCCCAAATTTCCCCAAGCAGCAGCCTATGCAGGGAAGGTGTAGGTTAAGTCATCATCGTTAGCTAATGAGTCTTACTTGGAGCCGCTAACACAACCGTTCAAGAAAGCGTAAGCAGGTAACAGCTGTAGTGGTCAACTAAATCCGGACACTTGGTTAGGCCGTTCTTCGGCTTTTGCTGGCGGTATCCCGTCATTGTGTTGATGTGCACGCCGCCAGTTGTAGTAATCCATCAGGTAGTAACTGATATCCCGCTTCGCCTCTCGCAAGCTCATATATCCCATAGCCGGGATCCACTCTGACTTCAGGCTTCTGAACAACCGCTCCATCGGGGCGTTATCCCAACAATTACCACGCCGACTCATACTCTGGGTCATGCGATAGCGCCACAGTCGTTGCCGAAATGCCCTACTGCCATATTGGCTGCCCTGGTCGGAGTGAAATAGCACACCGGATGGGCAACCCCGCTGCTGATAGGCTATCTCCAGTGCTTTGATTGCCAATTCTGCATCAGGTTTATCAGACATCGCCCAGCCCACGACCCGCCGGGTGTGCAGGTCAAGAACCGCTGCCAGGTAATGCCAGCGACCACCGGCCCAGACGTAGGTGATATCGCCACACCACACCTGATTGGGTTGCTGGACATCAAATTCTCGGGCCAGCAGATTGGGAATATCCGGTCGTTCTGACCGTGCCACCTTATAACGGTGTACGCCCGGCTGTTTGGATGCCAACCCGGCCTCCTTCATCAGGTTACGTACTTTGAATTGGCCAATCTGATACCCCAACTCTCGCATCATCGACATCAAGGCGCGGCTGCCCGCTGAGTTCCGGCTTTCTTTGAACAAACGGCGCAACTCACAGCGCTATTGCATACGTTCACTGTTAATCGTCCGCTTGCGAGCCAGATAGTCGTAAAAACAGGATGTTGGAACATCGAAAGCGCAGCAGACCAGAGTGATGGGGGCTTGCTCCCTTAATCGGTCTATCAGCGCGTACGTGTGAACTCGTCCGCCATCAAGAGAGCAGTAGCCTTTTTTAGAATGTCCTTTTCACGTTCGAGCCGGTTGATGCGGGCTGCCAGCTCCTGAATTTTTTGCTGCTCCGGAGTCAGCGCTTTGTCGATTGGGGTTGTGCGGTAATCCCCCCATTCTTAGGAGCATTCAAAAGTAGAGGTCATGCAGCCTTGGCCAGATGCTGCTTCGGTGTGTAGCCATGTTGGGCCGTTCATGGTGATAAACCCATAGCCATTGCGTTACAAATTCTTGTAGCTCCTCCAGCGTGCCAAACAGGTGATGAGCCAGCCAATCGTAACGCACCGTTCTGTTAAACCGCTCTATGTACACGTTCTGCTGGGGATTGCTAGGTTGGATATACCCCAAGGTAATCTCCTGTTTCGCCGCCCATTACTTGAGCTCCTCGCTGATATATTCCGGCCCATTATCACACCGGAGCATCGTCGGTTTGCCACGCCACTCGATCACCTGCTCCAGGGCTCGTTTGACCCGCTAGGCAGGCAATGAAAAATCAACCTCTATACACAGCGCCTCACGGTTAAAGTCATCGAGCACATTAAACAGTCGCACCGACCGGCCATCACTCAGCTGGTCATGCATAAAATCCATCGACCAGGAGTGATTGGGCTTGTCGGGCACGGCCAATGCGTCCGGCTTTTCACGCACCAGCCGCCTGTCTCTTATACACATC
>NZ_PGGC01000208.1 GCF_002795305.1 Aeromonas cavernicola | reverse complement strand
AGGGGTTGGCAATAAAGCGCTCGGCGGTGAGCTCGGGCTGACCAAAGTACCCCTCCGCCACCTGCACCCCGCCGATCCAGAGCTCCCCCGCTACTCCGGGGGGCACCGGCTGCAACTGAGGGTCAAGAATATGAATTGCGGTATTCCAGACCGGATAGCCGATGGGCACGCTGGTGACGGACTCGTCTGCCCGACAGGGATACCAGGTGACATCCACCGCCGCCTCGGTCGGGCCATAGAGATTGTGCAGGGGGGCTGAAAACGCCCCATACCAGCGCTGCACCAGCTCGGCGGGCAGCGCCTCGCCGGAGCAGAAGACCTGACGCGGGGCGTGGCAGCGGGCAGGCTCGGCCTGCGCGACGAAGATCTGCAGCATGGAGGGAACAAAGTGCAAGGTGGTGATCCCCGCCTGCTCAATCAGCCCGGCAAGATAAGCGGGATCCTTGTGGCCGCCCGGTTTGGCCAGCACCAGCCGTGCCCCGGTCATCACCGGCCAGAAAAACTCCCAGATGGAGACATCAAAGCCAGCAGGGGTCTTTTGCAGCACCCGATCCGCCGGACCGATGGGGTATTGGTGCTGCATCCAGCACAGCCGGTTGACGATGGCGCCGTGGCTCACCACCACCCCTTTGGGCCGACCGGTCGAGCCGGAGGTGTAGATGATGTAGGCCGGATCTTGTGGCTTAGGAGCTGGCAGATTGCAAGGTGCTATCGTTGCCAATTCTATCGTCGCCAGTTGCTCTGCCACACCGGGGGCATCGAGGCAGACAAGTGGCGCCGCCACATCGAGCGGCATCTGAAGCGTATGACTGGTCAACACCAGCGCAGGATCGCTGCTGGCCAGAATGTAGCCGATCCGCTCCACCGGATAGTCCGGGTCAACGGGCACATAGACAGCGCCCACCGCCATGATGGCCTGCTGGGCAAGAATAAGCTCAGGGGATCGCGGGATCACCACCGCCACTCGGCAACCGGGGCCCACGCCCCTCCCCGCCAGATAGCTGGCCAGCTGGCGGGTACGCTGGCGCAGCTCGGCCACACTCCAGCGCTCTGCGCCACACTCCAGCGCAATGGCGCTCTGATCCGCCGCCGCCAGCCCCTCGGCCAGCAGTGCGCTCAGGGTAGTGGTCGGCAGCAGATGATCGGTCTGGTTCCAGCGCGCCAGCTCAGCCTGCTCGCAGGGCAGCAGCAGCGGCAAGCGCACCGCCAGGGCCTCATCACCCGCCTCACTCCAGGCCGCCAGATAAGCTACCAGCCGGGCCAGATGACGTTCACTCTCCTGTTGGCTGAAACGCCCCTGATGGGTTTCCAAGGTCAGGGTGATGGCCCCCGCCTCTTCAGAAAAATAAAAGGCGCACTCCTCCACCGGTCCCGCCGCCAGTACCTGCGCCTCGCCACGTACTGCACCGTGCCCTTCACCAACGCTGAGGGTGCGGGCAAAGGGCATCAGGTTGACCTGAGGGCCAAACAGCGGCTGACCCGGCTGGCGCTGCTGCAACCACTCCTGACGGCAGCCCTGATGACGGCGCAGGGCGGCAAATTGCCGCTCGACCTGCGTCAGCAACTCCCCCACTCGGCTGGTGTCGCTCAGCTCGATGCGCAGCGGCACCACATTAACCTTCATACAGGGAGTATCGGCCGCCGCTGAACCCAACCGCCCCATCAGCGGAATACCTAGCACCACCTCGCCAGCACCACTCATCCGCTGCACATAGCAGGCCACTGCCGCCAACAGCAGGCTGTAGGGGTGGCAGGCAGAGCGACTGGCCCGCGCTACCAGTGCCTGCCACTGGCGGCCCGCTAGCCGCTGTTCGAAACGATAAGTGGGGCCGTGACCTTGTGCCGGACGGCGGGAGAGCGACGCAGGGTTCTCCACCCCAGCCAGCTGCTGGGTGAAGAAATCGCGATCCCGCGCGGCGCGCGGCGAATCCTGATAAGCCGCCTCTTCGGCCAGTAGTTGCTGCTGGGATGCATAACGACAGGGCGCCGGCTGCTCGCCTGCGCAAAGCGCCTCATACCAGCTCGCCACCCGCTGGCAGAGCAAGCTCAGGCCAAAGCCGTCGATGGCGATATGGTGCACGGCGATAAACCAAGCCCACTGCTGCTCGGCGAGGCGATAAAGCGTCGTAGCAAACAGCGGCCCCTCGGCCAGATTGCTGGGGGTAGCCAGCTGTGCACGCATCTGGGCCTG
>NZ_PGGC01000207.1 GCF_002795305.1 Aeromonas cavernicola | reverse complement strand
CCCGCAAAGAGATGGATGCGCTTGGTTGGGACAGCTGCGACGTCATCCTAGTGACCGGGGATGCCTACGTGGATCACCCGAGCTTCGGCATGGCGGTCATCGGCCGGATGCTGGAATCCCAGGGCTTTCGGGTCGGCATCATCGCCCAGCCGGACTGGTCATCTAAGAATGACTTTATGCGTCTGGGCAAGCCGAACCTCTTCTTCGGGGTGACCGCGGGTAACATGGACTCCATGATCAACCGCTACACCTCCGATAAAAAGCTGCGCCACGACGACGCCTACACCCCGGGAGATGTGGGCGGCAAGCGGCCGGACCGTGCCACCTTGGTCTATACCCAGCGCTGCAAGGAGGCCTTCAAAGAGGTGCCGGTGGTTATCGGCGGCATCGAGGCGTCCCTTCGCCGCATCGCCCACTACGACTACTGGTCCGAGACCATCCGCCGCTCCATCCTGCTCGATGCCAAGGCCGATATCCTGATCTACGGCAACGCCGAGCGGCCGCTGGTGGAAGTGGCCCACCGCATCGCAGGCGGCGAGACCATCGACACCATGCAAAATATTCGCGGCACCGCGGTGATCCGCAAGGAGCCGCTGCCGGACTGGCGCGGGGTGGATTCGAGCAAGC
>NZ_PGGC01000206.1 GCF_002795305.1 Aeromonas cavernicola | reverse complement strand
CACTGGGTGTTAAGCCAGCCCGCAACGCCAGCGCCGATGCTCTACGCCACCACCCACCCGAGCGAGCTCTCGGCCATTCAAGCTCGCTATGGCCAAGAGGCGGCGAGCGAAGCGGTGGAGCGCTGTTTTGCCCACGTGGCGACCCTGCTGCGTGATGCTGGGGTGGATCGTTTCATCATTGCTGGCGGCGAGACCTCCAGCCGTATCACGCAAGCTCTTGGCATTATCGCCTTTCACATCGGCCCGCAAATCGCGCCGGGAGTGCCTTGGGTACGGGCGACGGATGCGCCCCTGTCGCTGGCCCTCAAGTCGGGCAACTTTGGTAACGAGGCCTTCTTTAGCCGGGCACAGGAGTTTTTCCATGACTGACGCCATGACTGCAACCCTCAGCGAACAGGCACTGCGCGACACCATGGTGATGCTGGGGGCGTCGCTGTTTGCACGAGGGTATGCCACTGGGGGGGCGGGTAATTTGTCGGCCAAACTGCCCGATGGCACCTTGCTCGCCACCCCCACCGGCGCCTCCCTGGGTCGGCTCGATCCGGCGCGGCTCGCCAAGGTAAGCATGAGTGGTGAACATCTGGCGGGGGATCGCCCCTCCAAAGAGGTGGCGTTCCATCTTGCCATTTACCACAACAATCCCGCCTGTCAGGCGGTGGTGCACCTGCACTGCACGTATCTGACGGCCCTCTCCTGTCTGGAGGGGCTCGACCCGACCAATGTGATCCGGCCCTTTACCCCTTATTACGTGATGCGGATCGGCCAATTGCCGCTGATCCCCTATTACCGACCGGGGGATGTGCGCATCGGTGAAGAGCTAGGCCGCCGCGCTTGTGAAGGCAACGCCTTCTTGCTGGCCAACCATGGTCCCGTCGTCTTGGGTAAGGATCTGGTGGATGCCGTCAACAACATGGAGGAGTTGGAGGAGACCGCTCGGCTAGCGCTGCTGCTGCGCGGCCAGCCAATCCGCTATTTGAGCGAGTCCGACATCAACGAATTAAAGAGGGTGAAGCCATGAGTAAGTTTGCTGCCAATCTCACCATGCTGTTTACCGAACTGCCATTTTTGGAGCGCTTTGCGGCGGCTCGTGCAGCTGGCTTTAGCGCGGTGGAGTTTCTGTTTCCCTACCCGTGGCCTGCGGCCGAATTGGCTGATCAACTGCACCAGCATGGCCTCACCCAAGCGCTGTTCAATATGCCCCCCGGTGACTGGGCGGCGGGCGAGCGCGGCATGGCCGCCATTCCGGGGCGGGAGGCAGAGTTTCGTGGCCACTTAGCCACCGTGCGCGATTACGCCTTGGCGCTTGGGTGTCGCAAGGTGCACGCCATGAGCGGCATTGTCGACCCGGCTCATAGCATGGCTGCTCACCGCCAGACCCTGATCGACAACATTCGCTTTGCGGCCGATTTTTTGGCAGCAGATGGGATCAAGGTGCTGCTCGAACCGCTCAACGATCGGGATGTGCCCGGTTACTTCTTGGCTCACCAACTTGATGCGCTGGCGTTGGTGCAGGAGATAGACAGGCCCAACGTGGCGGTGCAGCTCGATCTCTATCACGCCCAGATCATGGATGGGGATCTCACCCGTTTGATCGGCAAGTTAGGCCCCGCTATCGGCCACGTCCAGATCGCCTCGGTGCCGGATCGCCACGAGCCGGATGAGGGAGAAATCGCCTATCCGCACCTGTTCAAGGTGCTGGCGCAGGCGGGCTACCACGACTGGATTGGCTGTGAATACAACCCCAGAGGCAATACCCAGCAAGGTCTCACTTGGCTGGCACAACAATAACAACCCTACACACGAACGAGTCTGAGGATAGCAAGATGCAGATCATCATCACCGGCGGAGGCGGTTTTTTGGGCCAGAAGTTGGCCCATGCCCTGTTGCACAGTTCTGTCGCCTTTAGTGAGCTATTGCTGGTGGATATCCAGCAGCCGCACCCCTTGGCCGACCCTCGGGTCCGCTGTTTGCAGGCGGATCTCACGGCCCCCGGCGTCGCCGCGTCGCTGATAAGCGAACGTACGGCGGTCGTTTATCACCTTGCTGCCATTGTCAGCAGCCATGCAGAGCAAGATTTTGAGCTGGGCTGGCAGGTCAACCTCGATACCACCCGTAGCCTGCTGGAGGCGTGTCGCCATGCCAGACCCGGCATCCGCTTCGTGTTTACCAGCTCGCTGGCGGTGTATGGCGGCCCGTTGCCTGCGTTGGTCGACGATGCCACGGCGCTGACGCCTACCTCCTCTTATGGTGCTCAGAAAGCGATGGCCGAGCTGCTGGTCAACGACTACAGCCGCAAAGGCTATGTGGATGGGCTGGCGCTGCGTTTGCCCACCATTTGCGTCAGACCGGGTAAGCCAAACCGCGCTGCTTCCTCGTTTGTCAGCGGCCTGATCCGCGAGCCGCTGCAGGGGGAGCAGACCATCTGCCCAGTGAGTACCGATCTGCGGCTGTGGCTCTCCAGCCCCGCCACCGTGGTCAGCAACTTCTTGTTGGCCGCGACCTTGGCCAAAGGGGATGGCCGCAGCATCAATCTGCCGGGGATCAGCGTCACGGTGGGCGAGATGTTGGACGCGCTGACCCAAGTAGGCGGCCAAGCGGCGCGGGATCGGGTCCAGTTTGTGGCGGATCCTGCAATCGAGCGGATCGTGGCCAGCTGGCCGGGCCGCATTGATAACCAGCGGGCCAGCGCCCTTGGTTTTGTGGCTGACGGCACATTTGCCAGCATCATTGACAGTTTCATTACCCATGACTTGCAGGAGGCATCATGAGCACCCTTCCAACCCCCATCATCGGCCTTATTATTGCGGTCTTCGTGCTGGTCTTTCTGGTGGTGCGCACTCGGGTACATGCGCTGATTGCCATGCTGGCCGCCGCTTGTATCGCTGGGATCACCGGCGGAATGAGCATCGACAAGACCCTGACGGTCATTACTCAAGGTTTTGGTTCCACCCTTGGTAGCATCGGGATCGTCATTGGCCTTGGGGTCATGATGGGCCGCTTGCTAGAGGTTTCCGGGGCCGCCGAGCAGATCGCCTACAGCTTTATCAAGTGGCTGGGTAAGCGGCGCGAAGAGTGGGCGCTGGCCATCACCGGTTACATCGTCAGTATCCCGATTTTCGTCGATTCGGCATTCGTCATTCTCTATCCGGTGGCGAAAGCGTTGGCCAAAAGCGGCAAACGCTCCCTGCTTACCTTGGGGGTGGCGCTGGCTGGTGGCTTAGTGGTGACCCACCACACGGTGCCGCCGACCCCAGGTCCGCTCGGTGTGGCTGGGTTGTTTGGCGTGGACATTGGCGCCATGTTGCTGATGGGCATGGCGTTGGCAGTGCCCTGCGTGCTTGGCATCGTGTTCTACGCCCAGTGGCTCGATAAGAAGTACCCCGAATTTGCCGAGCAAGCGCTCAAAACCCCCGATGAGTTGCAGGCAACGTATGATCAGTACCTCAAGGAGAAAGAGGGCAAGACCCTGCCGAGCCTGACCTTGTCGCTGCTGCCGATCTTGGTGCCTATCGTGCTTATCTTCCTCAAGGCTATCTTCACCACGCTGGCCACCTTGGAGGGGATGGGGGGGCTGCTGACGAACCCGCTGGTGCAAGGTATCGCCTTTATCGGGACACCGATCATTGCGCTGGCCATCAGTGTGCTGCTGGCGGTTTATACCCTAGTGCCGCACATGGACCGCCACGCCACCGCTGCGCGGTTAGAAGAGGGGCTGCAATCGGCGGGGATTATTCTGCTGGTGACCGGCGCGGGCGGGGCGCTGGGGGCAGTGCTGCGCGATAGTGGCGCTGGCCAGCAACTGGCCGAGCAGATTGCCCAGCTGCCTATCTCGCCGATCCTGATCCCGTTTATCGTCTCGACGCTGGTGCGCTTGATCCAAGGTTCTGGCACCGTTGCGATGGTGACCGCCGCGTCGATTTCGGCCCCGATTTTGGCCCAAATTCCTGGGGTCAATATGCTGTTAGCAGCCCAAGCGGCGGCCATGGGCTCGCTGTTTTTTGGCTACTTCAACGACAGCTTGTTCTGGGTGGTTAACCGGATGATGGGCATCTCCGACGTGAAGCAGCAGATGATCGTCTGGTCGATCCCCACCACCATCGCGTGGGCCATTGGCGGCACTGGTGTGGCTCTGCTCAATCTGCTGTTTGGCTCCGGCGGGACCTGGCTTGACCCGCTGTTGCCGCTGCTGGTACTGGCGCTGATTATCTGGGGTGTGCGTCGTCAACAATTACCCCCGATCGCTAACCCCGCCGCTGACACCCACTAGTCGCTGGCCAATGCTCGCCCTGCGTTGAGAGAGGGCGAGACATGAGTGATAGATGGCCGCTCACCCGCCCCCGCCGCTTTGCTGCGGGGGCGGTATCTTAATGACCAAGGCGATCAGCCAAGCTGCGGGTGTTGCTTCATCTTGTTTGATCGACGTTTGCTGGGGGGAGGGCCGGTGTTTCTGTCAGGTCGGCTGGCTTGGCCACGATCGTGCCGCGTCAAGACGATGACACGCTGTTTTCTGCATCACCCTATCAGCACTCAGCTGAGGTATCAGACGTCACCCCACTCAATGAGTGAGATGTTTTAATACCCCCACCGATTAAATGCCAGCGGCATCTTGTTGAGCTTCTCGCGGTGTTCTCGCCAATTTGGTAAATGCAGATCCATCAGTGCGATAAATCGCTGATTATGTTTGCGCTCAAGTAAATGGATCAGTTCATGAACCACAATAAATTCCAGGCATTCGGGGGGCTTCTTGACTAATTCGAGGTTAATCCAGATGCGGGCCGTATCTGTTTTGCAGCTACCCCACAGGGTCTTCATCCGTTTGATACCTACAAACGAAGGGGTGACCTTGAGCAAGGCCTGCCACTTGGCAATCAATATCGGTAACCGCTGGCGCAGCAATTGGCGATACCAGCTTAGTAATAAGGCTTCTCGCTTCGCAGCGTCATAATGAGCGGGAACCCGCAGCCGGATCCATCCGCCTTGCAACTTGACGCTGTGGGCCCCCTCAACCGGGATCACTTCCAGCCGATAGCCTCGCCCCCAAAGATAGTGAGTTTCGCCACTGCACATCTGACGCTCGCTCTGACGTGGCTGCGCCTGAAAGTGGGTCTGTTGCTGGCGGATCCAAGGCAAACGTCTGGCCACGGCCATCCTGATGGCCGTTTCCGACAGCGAGGCAGGGGCCGAGACGCGCACGCGACCATCAGGGGGCAGCACATTGATGTGCAGGTTTTTGATCCCCTTGTGCTGCAACTCCAGCGTGAGCTCGCCAATGGTGATGAGGGGCATCAGTGGTACTCCGGCTGTGCTTTCACCAGCGCCATCACATCGGCAACGGTCACATCGTATCCCTTGGTCTCTTCGGCAATGGCAAACGCGATCTCTCGCTCCTTGAAACGATCGCCATACCAATCGGCCTTCTTGGTATAACGCACTGCGGCATCAATCCTGGCCACCAGCAGCTCATCCTTGCCCAGATTGTCATACAGTGCCCGCTTGGCCGCCGTGTCTATGCTCGCTGGGTAGGCGCTCTGGCTATGGCTGTGCGGATGTTTCACCTGCTTGGCCAGCTCGCGGACCTTTTCCAGATACGCCTGGTAGGAGATGGCCTGTTGGCGGCGTAGATCGATCAGCTCATCGAGCAGTACCGACATTCTCTCGTAGTATTTGGGGTTGACCGGGTTCTCATCGACGATGGTTCGGCGCACGTTGTTTTCAATCGCCTCGGCCATCGACTCCTGATTGTCGCGCAGCTCCTTGGGTAACCCGTCCAGCGCCTCGGGGCCGCGCTGGATAATGAGCTCCAGCAGCCCCAACTCCTCAAAGTCCATCAGCGTCTCGCTGGGGTCGGCATCCACCCACAGATCCAGCATCTGGCGCATGCCCGGCTCGAACTGCTTCATATTGACCAGATCGCCACTGGTCAGCTTGATCTCATCCCTGACCTTGGCGAAATGTTCGACCTCCTGCTTGATCGACGCTGCCTGCGTGGCGCTGTAACCGGCCTCCTCCAGCTCACCCGCCAGATTGGTAAAGGCGCGGATCAACTTGGCCACCAACTGATAGAGGGTCAGACGCAAGCCCTCTTTCTCGCTCAGGATCGCTTCATCGGCCCCCGGCTCACAGCAGAAATAGTGCAGGTAATCGGGTTGCGACTTGGGTGCCTTCACCGGCTCACAAAGGGCGCGCACGGCTTCCAGCGCGTTATCTAGGTCCGCTTTGGCCTGCGTCAGTCGATCCTTGAGCAGCCCAGCGACATCCTCCTTGTCATAGCCGGCAAAGGCCTCGGCGGTATAGTCGTTGACCGTCTGCTCCAGCGACTTGAACAGGTCTTTGTAATCGACGATGTAGCCGTACTCCTTGTCGTCGCCATCGAGCCGATTGACTCGGCAGATGGCCTGAAACAGGTTGTGATCGGCCATCTTCTTGTCGATATAGAGGTAGGTGGCAGAGGGGGCATCAAAACCGGTCAGCAGCTTGTCCACCACAATGAGCAGCCGCATCTGGCCCGGTTCGTTGATAAAACGCTGCTTGACCAGTTTTTCAAACTCTTCGACCCGCTTGGCGGCCTCATCCTCCGGTTGCTCGAAATAGTCGGCCAGCATCTTGCGGTAGATGTTGTACTTGGCCAGCTTCTCGGTCAGCCCTTCGCCCGTCTCTTCCCCCTTGATCTCGCTGGCATGGGGTTGATAACTGGTGACGATGGCGCACTTGCCAGCAAAACCGGCTTGGCTGAACATCTCGTAACTTTTGCAGGCTTGATAGACGCTGGCGCAGACCAGCATGGCATTGCCACGGCCATCGGCCAGCCGGGGCTTGCGATCAAAGTCGAGCAGGATATCGGCCACTATCTGCTCCAGCCGCGAACGACTGGAGAGTAACTTCTGCATCGAGGCCCACTTCTGTTTAAGCTGCTGTTTGCCCAGCCGCGAGAGATCACGGGTTTTGGTGTCAAACCACTCATCCACTTTCTTCTGGGATTTAACCCGCTGATCAATATCCCGCGCCTCGTAGCGCAGATCCAGCACCACACCGTCGCTCACCGCCTCGTTGAACTTGTAGGTGTGAATGTAGGGGCCAAACACCTCAATGGATTTTTTCTTGTCCTGCTTCATCAGCGGCGTGCCGGTAAAACCGATAAACAGCGCTTCTGGCAACAGGCTCTTCATCGCGCCATGTAGCTTGCCAGACTGGGTACGGTGGCACTCATCGACAAACACAAACAGCGTGCCCTTGGCGCGAAAGTCCAAGGGCACGCTGCGGCACATATCGGCAATAAAGTCATCCGAGCTGCCGCCATCTTCATCATCCGACTCGCCTTCAGGCGTGCGACCGAACTTGTGAACCAACGAGCAGATAAGCCAAGGATGATGGGCATGCAGCCGGGCCACCAGATCGGCCCCGCTGCGGGTACGCAAAATCGCCTCATCCACCCCGCTAAATACCTTCTCAATCTGCTCATCGAGTTCGGTGCGGTCAGTGATGATCAGCACCCGGCTGTCGGCGATATTTTCCCGGATCCACTTAGCCAGCCAGACCATGGTCAGACTCTTACCGCTGCCTTGGGTATGCCAGATGATGCCGCCATCACGGCGGCGGAGAGAGGCCTTGGCGGCCTGGATGCCGAAATACTGGTTATGGCGGCAGGTCTTCTTGATGCCCGCATCAAACACCATAAAGTCGTGGATCAGCTCCAGCAAGCGGGCCTTGCTACACAACTGGGCCAGCTGCCGATCCAGCAGATTGGTACTCGATAGCTCGGCATAAGAGGGGGAGGAATCCGCGGGATCGAGCGGCTCTTTCCACTCCAGATAATATTTTTCGGGGGTTTCGATGGTGCCGTAACGCACCCCCTGGGTATCGTTGCCCGCCATCACCAATTGCATGGTGGTGAAGAAGTTACGGATAAAATCCCTCTTCTGGTTATCCAAGTTCTGGTGGATACCCTCGCAGACCGAGACGGTGGAGCGCTTGAGCTCAATCACACCAAGGGCGATACCGTTGACATAGAGCACCAGATCCGGCCGTTTTTTATGCTCGCCCTTGACCGTCACCTCTTCGGCGATGGCAAAGTCGTTGGCCTGTGGATTGGCCCAATCAACCAGCCAGACGGTCTGGTGCTGCTCGCCTGCCCCGACTTTTTCTTTCACGCCATAACGCAGCAGGCGATAAACCGCCTTGTTGGCGTCATAGAGCAGGCGCCCTTCCCCCAGACTCGCCGCCCGATCCAGTTGCCTGAGCACCTTGGGGATCAGCGCCGCATCCACACCGCGCCCCACCAGCCAAGCGGTCAGCAGTTCCGGTTCGACATTGCGGTTATTCTCCCGCTTCTGCCAATCCCCCAGATAGCGATAGCCCAGCTCGGCTATAAAAAACTCAATCACGCGGTGCTGGGTTGCCCGCTCCCGTTGGCCGACTGAAATCATGCTCTCTATCCCTGTTATTCGCTCAAACCGCCGCGACAACCGCGCAGCCGCTTCTATTCGTTACACCAACGTCGTTACACCAATGCCTGCTGCAAACGGGTCAAGGCGATCTGCAGACTGCGATCATCAAACAGCCGCGCCTTGCGCTCACCCCACGGGGTTCCCGCTGGCCATCGGTGCAAACCGTCTCGCAGCGCGCTTACCGTCGGCGCACAGCCCTCTTCAGCCATCAGCCAGTCCACCGTTGCCAATAGCTCCATGCCATAGGGCGACTCAAAACCGTCGATTAACGCGGTCGTCTGCTCCAGTATCGGTAAAAACGCTTTGGCCTCGGTATGGAGATAAACGGCAAGCTCTTGTTTTTTGGCCTCATTAAACCAGATGGCATCAAACGGCTTGCTATCCGGGATGCGCTTGTCGGACTGTAGATAACTGCCGTCCATCGCATTGAGCAGATGGGTCAGATTGTTAGCATAAGGGCCATAACGATGGGCCTTAAACTGCAACTGCAGCGGATCACCCAGCGGGTTTCGGCCAATGACCCGAGCCAGAAACCAGGCCAGTTTCTGGATCTCCAGCAAGCTGCACTCCATCCCTAAAAACCAGTAGCGACGCACCAGTTCAGCAATCAGGGCCCGAGCCGGAGTCAGCTCCGCCACCCCGCCGCGCTTGGCCACATTTTGGTATTGGCGACTGGGCTCATAGAGCAGGATATCGATATCCAGATCGCCCAGTGCCGTTTCAATCGCCTGTTTGACCTCAAGCCAAGGCAGACCGCCGTTACCAGCCCCCAGAGGTGGAATGGCAATCGAGGAGACCTGCTGCGCCTGTAACCAGCCCCGCAGATCCTGCAAACCGTCCTGAATCCACACCATCTGTGCCGGATTGCGCCAGTGCTGCTTGGTCGGAAAATTCACGATCCAGCGCGGCCCCAGCAGCTCACCCGTCTGGGTAATAAACATCTTGCCGGTGACGACATCACCCTGTTTGCACGCCTCGGCATAGGCACGCATATTGGCCGGGAACCGCTCCTTGAACATCAAGGCGATCCCCTTGCCCATGACACCGACGGTGTTGACGGTATTCACCAGCGCTTCCACCGGAGCATCCAGCAGATTGCCTGTTGTATATCGAATCATCTGAAATACCACCCATCACGGACATAGACGGGGCGCGCGACCCCGACCCGATTCATGCACTGTTCTACGCAGTTCTTTATCTCTTCGTTGTAACACACCACGCCCAGCAAGGCCTCGATGGGGCAATGTTGATGGATCAAGGCTTCGGCCTGATAGCGTTCCAGCTTGCTCAAATCTTCCGCATCACGCTTGAAATCACGGCGCTGCAACAGTGGCCAGTCAATATGCCCCAGATCGCCAAGATCGGTATAGAAATTGGCCCACTGGTAATAGGCATGGCTATCGGTAAACACAAACGGTAGCCCCAGTTCAGCTATGCGATGCAGGCTGGAAACTAGGATCAGGATGTCATCATTTTCACGCTGGGGAACACCTCGCCCTGAGTGAATATTGCTGAGCATGGGAGAAAACGGCGTGAAGTAGAAGGGCACATAGTCATTCAACACGCCGAAAGGCGCCAGCGGCACCGGATGGCGCGCGCGCTTGGCAATCAGCTCCGGCAACCCGATATGCACCCAGCGCGGGTTTTGCTGCTGACCATTCCCCGCCCACAGACCATGGGTCAGGATCCATTCCAGGTTATCCCGATGCACGATCCGGAATATCAGCGCCTTCTGCGGATTCAGGCTCTGGCTATAGTCATAGGCCATGGGTGGCTAGCTCCTGCGATGCCCAACGTTTGATAAACACGCCAACGATGACCCTACCCGCATACAAAAATCGGGTGCCGCTGTGCATGCCATCAAGTAACGCTCAATCAAAGTATTTGTTTATTTTCATATAGATAAACATCTATCTCGCCAATTAACAACCGCGCCAGTCAAGCAACGGTCAAGCAACTCAGGGGATGGGCGTCATCACTCCCCTTTGAGCAATTTGAAACTGACTTGATAGCGGTAGAACGCGATGTGCTGGGTCACGCTCAGGGCGCGGCGTAACTTAAGATCATCCTCTAATGCGATGATCACCCCATGGACGGTCTGATCGGCTTCGCACAGCTCATCCTTGACGTAGCCCATATAGCGCTGGATCTGCCCCACCACCACATCGCTGGCGCGGCCGCGCTTGAGCTCGACCACCAGCAACTGGGTTTTATCTTTGCTGACCGCCAAAATATCAATGGGTCCGGTATCCGAGGGGTACTGCTGGCCCACCAGCTCACCCTCCTCGCTGTAGATATCAAACATCTTGCCCAGATCGGTGGCCGCCCAGTTGGCCACCAAAAAATCTTCAAGGTGCTTTTCCAGCGCAAACACGCTCGGGTCTTCCACTGCGCTATCGGTGTGGATCAAGGTTGGCGGCTGCTGTCCTGCCAGCAAGGCATCAAGCTCTTGCGCGTATTTGCTCAGGTTGCAGACGGTGGCAATCGAGCCAGCCGAGTTCTTTAATGGCTGGCTCAGCTCCTCTTTGCTCAGCCGAGCAGGGAACCAATTGACCTTGCGGCGGTGCGGCAGCGGGCCATCTGGCTGATAGCTGTAATCGGCGATCACCTCACCGACATAATAGTGGCCGTTGCCATCGGGGCAGAGCACCCGATCATGGGGCTGGATCTCCTTGCAGAGGGTGTACAACATGCCACAGGCTAAACCCGCAGCAATGCGACTCTTGTCGGGATTGGCGGCAAGAAACTGGGGCACGAACAGGGTGTTAAAGTCGCGCCACTCATCGGGTAATTGGCGGCTGAGATCTTGGTTAATGCCCCAATCACCGCCGATAAACCCTTGCTGCTGACAGAGCTCGGCATAACGGCTTTTGGCACCGGCGAAGATCCGGTAATAACGGCGATGGACGCTCATGCAGGCACCGCCAGCGGCAGGCGGATGTTGCCGGTCAGCAGTTGCTGCATCATCCCCTGTTTAAGGGCGCGGGCCTTGGCCAGTTTGTGCTCCAACGCGGCGAGCTCGTTATCCATATCGGAGAGAATGGTGGCGATGGCGGTTTGTTCTTTTTGGGATGGGATTGGCACAGGAACAACGGCTAGGTTGTTCTTGGATAAACCATAAACCTTCATCCCTGTTGCCAATCTATCGAATGCGTTTTTTACCGCAGGAATGCAATGCAAATAACCTCTATAACCATCCGCCATATATTTATTCTTGTCTCTTAAAAGGAATGTATGCAGACCTGCAACAACTTTTTTTGAACCGACATTACAAATTTCCACACTTTTCCCAATTCCTTCATAATCCTCTGATGCATCAGCCATTACCACATCACCATTTTCAACAAATGAGGATGAAGCCAAGTGGCTAGATATTCTTGGCAAATTAAATTCATTTAAATCTAATGCATTGTTGAATTTAGTATGAATGTCCCCGTAGTGGATATAACCATACTCCCCTATGTTAGATAGATCCGCTCTAGAGTTAGTGGATGTTGAGAGGAATGTGAATATTTCACCATAAGTCATAACCTCCCAATCCTCCGGAATATCTCCCAGTTCGCTGGGTTTATAGCCTTTGGGCGTACCATCGGGGCGCAGGGCGCAGGGCGAAGGCGGGCAGGCGGGCAGGCGGGTGCGGCCGGTCAGCAGTTGCTGCATGGTGGCGCGCTTGATGGCCTGCTTCTTGCCGATCAGCTGCTCCAGCGAATCGATCAGCGCATCGCTATCGGACAGCACATTGGCAATGGCGGTTTGTTCTTCATAACTGGGCACAGGAATCATCGTATTGCGAATAGTTGACAACCCCAAATTTTTTATTGTCGACCCAGTTAATCCATCCTCAAAAAACTTCTTCGTTTTTTCTGTTTGCAAGGCGTAGTATGAAAAAATTTCAGAACCACTGTCCTTTATAGTTAAATATGCGACACTCTTTCCTAACACCAACCTCTCAGCCTTGTAACGGGCCAAATTACCAATAGTTCCATTTATAGACAGGAATATTGTTTTCGATGTGAGTGTTTTACTGTGCTTTAGATATTCAGCCTCATCCACACGCCTTACATTTTCATCATAAACAACATTACCATTCTTAATGTTGTTGCCATTAATAAAGAAATAATCACCACTTAATGAATATGTGGGAGTTGTATGTATGCCATCGCCTATTTCCTTACAGATAGATGCTAATGGCAAAACATCCCAATCCTCAGGAATAACCCCCACCTCGGTCTGCTTGTAGCCTGCCGGAATAGCCTTGCCTGCTGCGTCTTGCATTATCTGCTCCGCCATTATGCCCACTCCAGCCCCATAGCTTTAAGATGCGCGGCCACCTTGGCTTCCAGCTCGCTGACGTTCTGGGTCAGTTGTGGCAAGGTGGCGCTATAGCGCTCTTCCAACTCTTTGACCCGGTTGGCCAGCTGCGCCGTGATCCGCTCAATCTCTGCTTCAATGGCGGCCTGCAAGCTGGCGCGCCACTTATCCTCCACCAGCAATTGCTTGATCTCACTCTCCAAAAGCGTGGGGTAACGGGCCACCACCGCCCGATCCAGCGCCTCTTGCGCTGCTTTTAACGCCTTTTTAGCCTGACTTTCGGCGTCAAGCAGCTTGATGGCGGTGTTGAGCGCCGCTTTTTCCTCGGCATCGCTGGCTTGCTTGAGCCGCGTCTTGAGGCTGGCGGCGTTGATCTTGCCTGCCTCGTTGGCGGCGTCACTGAGCAGCCCCTCCTCGCCGCCCTGCTCCTCCAGATAGCGTTCGATCGCTTGGCTGGCTTCATCTGCATTGGCCTGTAGGGTGTCGATCTCGCTTTGCTGCTCAGCAAAGAAGCGGGCCACCAGCAGGGGCGGGGGCAGCAGCTCGGCCTTGTATTTGGCGCGGCCCAGCACCAAGTCTGGCGTCTCTTTGATCTTGTTACCCTTGTCGGCGTTGAGTTCACGCAGCACCCGACCTGCCGCCCAGCCATCTTGGCTGAGCACATAGAGATCGTCTTGCATCACGGCGTGCCAGTAGTCCAGCAGCAGCTGGTAGATGTCGTAGCTATCGAGCAGCGGCAGCGGGGCATAGGTGGCCAGCAGGCTTTCGCTGATCTCGTCGATCAAGGCTTTGGGGGATTCGCCCGGTGTTATCTCGGCCAGATGGCACTCGCTAAACCAGCGTGAGAAGGGTTCGAGCGACGCTGTGGCAAAACGGCCAAATTCGGGGTGCGCCAGTATGGTGCCCTTGACCTTGGCAGCATCCACCAGAGCATGGCTATAGCCCGTATGGGCCGGCGCAAACAGATCGGCGCGCAGGGTCGGGAATACCTGCCAGTAAGCAGCCAGGGCGTCGATATCCCGATGGGGAATGCCGCCGTTAAGGTGGGCCGCCAGATCGTGCAGATCTTCCCCTTCACTGCCATCGATATAGCGCGGGATATTGAGGTTGTAGTCGTTGGCGGCGATCTCGGAGAGCGGCACGGCGCGGCTGTAACGGGGGATCACCTGCTCGCGGGTAAAGGTATCGACGATCTTGTGGATGTCTTGCTCGCGCAGCCGGTTCTTGTTGCCATCCTTTATAAAGCCTTTGCTGGCATCGATCATAAACAGGCGCTGGTTGCTGTAGCCGTTGGCGTCAATGGCGCGCTGGGGGGTGCTCTCTTTGTCGATAACGATGATACAGGCCGGAATGCCGGTGCCGTAGAACAGGTTGGCGGGCAGGCCGATGATGCCCTTGATAAAGCCTTGTTTGAGCAGATTCTCGCGGATGCGCGCCTCGGCATTGCCGCGAAACAGCACGCCGTGGGGCAGGATCACCGCCCCTTTGCCGCGACTGTTGAGGCTCTTGATGATGTGCAGCAAGAAGGCGTAATCGCCGTTTTTCTCCGGCGGCACGCCCCAGCCGAAGCGGCCGAACGCGTCGTGCTCGGCATCCAGACCGTTAGTCCAGTTTTTGTTGGAAAACGGCGGGTTGGCGACGGCGAAGTCAAAGGTCTTGAGCTGGTTGTTGCCCTCCTTCCACTGGGGCGCCGCCAGGGTGTTGCCCTTCCAGATCTTGGCGGTGGGGTTGTCGTGCAGGATCATGTTCATCCGTGCCAAGGCGCTGGTGGCGTTGTCCATCTCTTGGCCGTAGATGGTGAGTCCCTTGGGGCCCGCTTCATCACTGGCCTTGAGCAGCAAGGAGCCGGAGCCGCAGGTGGGGTCGTAGACGGTGGCATCTTGCGGGGTCTGGCGGCTGATGCCAATCACCTTGGCCAGAATGCGCGACACCTCCGCCGGGGTATAGAACTGTCCCTTGGACTTGCCCGATTCGGTGGCGAAGTGGCGCATCAGGTATTCGTAGGCATCACCCAGCAGGTCATCGCCTTCGGTGCGGTTGGCGGAGAGATCCAGCCCCTCGAAGATGCCAATCAGCTTGGTGAGGCGGTCGATCATCTCCTTGTCTTTGCCCAGCTTGTCCTCATCGTTGAAGTCGGCGATGTCGATGACGCCTTTAAGGTCATTGGCTTCAGCCAGTGCCGAGATGGTGAGGTTGATCGCCTCGCCAATATGCTTGTTGCCCTTAAGCGCCACCATGTCGGTGAAGCTGGCCCCTTGTGGCACCTCAATCATGGCGTAGGGGTTGCCCTTGGCCTTGTCGGAAACGTACTTCACAAACAGCAGGGTCAGCACATAGTCCTTGTACTGGGAGGCATCCATCCCGCCGCGCAGCTCATCGCAACTGGCCCACAGGGAGGAGTAAAGTTCATTTTTCTTGATAGCCATGGAAAGGGTTCCGGTAAGAGTCTGATCAACGCCGAGCGGCGCTTGGAAAACGAAAAAAGGCGAGTGTTTTTCAACCTTACGGGTGAGTGCGCCGTCGATTGCCAACGAGTTTACCTACTTGGCCCCGTGGCAACCATGGCTGATGTCACATCAGTGGCGGATGGGCAGATCGTTTGCTGCAAACGCGATCATCCCCTGCTAGGTCTTGTGGATGAGGCGAGGGTGGGGAACTCAGCAAAAATCACAGAAACAAAAAAGCCCACCTCATGGAATGAGATGGGCTGTATAGATGGCGGAGGAGGTGGGATTTGAACCCACGGATGGTCGCCCATCGCCGGTTTTCAAGACCGGTGCATTCAGCCGCTCTGCCACCCCTCCGCAGCAGTGGGCGCATATTACCCATGGCGTTGATGGTTGTAAATCCCCTCTGATTTCAATTGCTTGTTTTTTCAACGGTTCTGGCTGGGTTGGGGGTAAAGAGGGAGCAGTTAAGGCGCTTTTTCGTTTTGATAGCTTGACTTGAAAAGAGAGTAAATCACTATAGTCGCCATCATCCACTCTCTGAAGATGCCACCATGACGATAAGAAATACGCTATTTTCCGCCCTCGCTGGTATAACCCTGCTGACTGGCCCTGTTCAGGCAGCTGAATTAACTAAAAGTGATGTTGAGCAGATTGTGCGCGAATATCTGGTTAACAACCCAGAGATTCTGGTCGAGATGTCCAATGCGCTGCGTGCCAAGCAAGCGAGCGAGCAGGCCGACAATGATAAAGCGCTGATCAAGGCCCATGCCAAGCCGCTGTTTGGCAGTGATGATCCGCAAGCGGGCAATCCCAAAGGCAGCCTGACCGTGGTGGAGTTTTTTGATTACAACTGCGGTTATTGCAAGCGTGCTCACCCGCTGATCAGCCAGTTGCTCAGTGAAGACAAAGACATTCGCTATATCTATAAGCAGTTCCCGATTTTGACCGAGACGTCTCACTATGCCGCGCGTGCCGCCTTGGCGGTGCAACTGGGGCAACCTGATAAGTACAAGGCGTTCCACGAGGCGCTATACGCCCACAAAGGGGCGTTAGCAGATGAAGCACAGGTCAAGCAGATAGCGGCTACCGCTGGTGTGGACTGGAACAAAGTAGAAGCCAGCCTCAAAGATGGGCGCATCGATCAAAACCTCGCCACTAACCGGGCATTGGCAGAGAGCATGGCTATTTCGGGAACGCCCGCCTTTATCATCGGCGATCAAATTTTGCGTGGTGCCCCCCGCGATTTGGCCAGCCTCAAAGGGTTTATCAAGGATGTGCGGGCCGGTAAGTCCATCCAGTAATTAAGATGGCTCGGGACGGTCATGGCCCAGCCTGGCCAAATGAAAAAGAGGGTCGGTATACCGACCCTCTTTTTTGATTACGTCCCACTGGCCGAGGTGGTCGTCGCGAAAGGACCATAACAATAGCCGGTGGGTCGGGCCACTTGGCCCTCGGCGCTAATTATGGTCGGCGTCGTTCGACTTTGCCTAATAAACGCTTATGAAGTGAAGAGGCAGCTTTGATGGGCTCGATGTTGTGCGAGAACAGGGGGTTAAGTCGCGAGATCAGCGGTGAATAGCGGCAATGAGCAACACGACATGCCTAACAATGCCCTGAAAAAAGCGCGAATGGCTGCCTAAGTCACTCTCTGTCTCGGCAAATGCCTGTCTATTCATCCAGTAGTCTCTATGCCATACTGGCCCGCTCTGGTTTGTGTCTCGAGCGTGCTACAAGATGGAAAAAATCGTGGTCCGGGGTGCTCGCACCCACAATCTGAAGAACATCAATCTGATCCTGCCCCGCGACAAGCTGATCGTGGTCACCGGTCTCTCTGGTTCAGGCAAATCCTCGCTGGCGTTTGATACTCTCTATGCCGAAGGGCAGCGTCGCTATGTGGAGTCGCTTTCTGCTTACGCCCGCCAGTTCCTCTCCCTGATGGAGAAGCCGGACGTCGACCATATCGAGGGGTTGTCGCCCGCTATCTCTATCGAGCAGAAGTCTACCTCCCACAACCCGCGCTCGACCGTCGGCACCATCACTGAAATCTACGACTACTTGCGCCTGCTGTTTGCCCGAGTGGGTGAGCCGCGCTGCCCGACTCACGCCATCCCGCTCGCCGCCCAGACCATCAGTCAGATGGTGGATCAGGTGCTGGCCCAGCCAGCTGAGAGCAAGCTGATGCTGCTGGCCCCAGTGGTGCGCAATCGTAAAGGGGAGCACGCCAAGCTCTTGGAAAATCTGGCGGCGCAGGGTTACATCCGTGCCCGTATCGACGGCGAGGTGTGCGATCTTTCCGATCCTCCGACGCTGGAGCTGCACAAGAAGCACACCATCGAGGTGGTGGTGGATCGCTTTAAGGTGCGCGAGGACCTTGCGCTGCGGCTGGCCGAGTCGTTCGAGACGGCGCTGACCCTCTCCGGCGGCATCGTGTTGGTGGTGCCGATGGACGGCGAAACCGCAGTGGCCCCCATGACTTTCTCTGCCAACTTCGCCTGCCCGGAGTGCGGTTACTCCATGTCGGAGCTGGAGCCACGTATTTTCTCCTTCAACAACCCCGCTGGGGCCTGCCCGACCTGCGACGGCCTCGGGGTGCAGCAATATTTCGATCCGGCCAAGGTGATCGGCGATCCGGCCATCAGTCTGGCTAACGGCGCGATCCGTGGCTGGGATAAGCGCAGCTTCTACTACTTCCAGATGCTCAAATCTCTCTCTGAGCACTATCAGTTCGATCTGGAGACGCCGTGGGAAGATCTGCCACCGAAGACTCAAGAGGTGATCCTGCGCGGCTCTGGTCGCACCGAGATCGAGTTCCGCTATATGAACGATCGCGGTGACGTGGTGGTGCGCAAGCACCCGTTCGAGGGGATTTTGCACAATATGGAGCGGCGCTACCGCGAAACCGAGTCCAACTCGGTGCGCGAAGAGCTCTCTAAATACATCGCTAACAAATCCTGTACCAGCTGCGGTGGCAGCCGACTGCGGGAGGAGGCGCGCCACGTGTTCGTCGATAACCGTAACTTGCCGGCTATCGCCGAGCAGTCCATCGGTGATGCGCTGGCGTTTTTTGAGGGGCTGAGCCTGACCGGCCAGCGCGCCCAAATTGCCGAGAAGATTTTGAAAGAGATCGTTGAGCGACTCGGCTTCTTGGTGAATGTGGGTCTCAACTACCTGAGCCTCTCGCGCAGCGCCGAAACCCTCTCCGGCGGCGAAGCCCAGCGGATCCGGCTGGCCAGCCAGATCGGGGCTGGTCTGGTCGGAGTCATGTACGTGCTGGATGAACCTTCCATCGGTCTGCACCAGCGCGACAACGAACGGCTGCTCAAGACCCTGACCCACCTGCGCGATCTCGGCAACACCGTGATTGTGGTTGAGCACGACGAGGATGCCATTCGCCTCGCCGACCATGTGCTCGATATCGGCCCAGGGGCTGGCGTGCACGGTGGCGAGATTGTGGCGCAGGGCACCCCCCAGCAGATCATCGACAACCCGGATTCGCTGACCGGTGATTACCTCTCCGGCCGCAAGCAGATCGCTATTCCAGCCGTGCGCACCCCGCTTACCGGCAAGTGGCTAACACTCAAGGGGGCGAGCGGCAACAACCTGCGCAACGTCAATCTGGAACTGCCGATCGGGGTAATGACCTGCGTTACCGGCGTTTCCGGCTCCGGCAAGTCGACTCTGATCAACGACACCCTGTTTCGCATCGCTCACCGTGAACTGAACAAGGCGACTGAATCCACCCCGGCACCCTATCGCAGCATTGAGGGGCTGGAGCATCTGGACAAGGTGGTGGATATTGATCAAAGCCCCATCGGCCGCACCCCGCGCTCCAACCCCGCCACTTACACTGGCCTGTTTACCCCGATCCGTGAGCTGCTCTCCGGCACTCAGGAGGCGCGCTCGCGCGGCTACCAGCCGGGCCGCTTCTCCTTCAACGTCAAGGGCGGCCGCTGCGAGGCGTGTCAGGGGGATGGCGTCATCAAGGTAGAGATGCACTTCCTGCCGGATGTCTACGTGCCGTGCGACGTCTGCAA
>NZ_PGGC01000205.1 GCF_002795305.1 Aeromonas cavernicola | reverse complement strand
GTACCTGCGACTTTGGCGCTGCCATCGGGCTGATAGAAGTAGGCTCGCGCGTCGGGATCGCGCGCAAGGTAGGGATCTCTGGCCAACAAGGTTGCTAACCGAGGACTGATCAGAAAGCCCCGCTCAGCCAAGGTGATGGCGGGGGTAAACAGGGTCGCCCACGGCAACTTACCGTAGCGTTGATGGGCCAGCGCCAGCGCGCGCAGCGTACCGGGTACCCCGACTGAACGGCCGCCCACCACGCCATCGTAAAAGGCCATCGGTTTGCCATCGCGCATAAAGAGCTGATCGCTGGCCGCTGCGGGGGCGGTCTCGCGGCCATCCACCGCCGCTACCTGACCGCCGTCAGCCACCAGCAGTAACGAGCCGCCGCCAATGCCAGAGGACTGTGGCTCCACCAAGGTCAGCACCAGCTGCACCGCAATGGCCGCATCGACCGCGCTGCCGCCCGCCTTGATGATCTGGTAGCCCGCATCCACCGCCAGTGGGTTGGCCGCCGCCACCATAAAATCACGCCCTTGCCAGCCGGACTTATCCTGCCAACCGCTGCTCGCTTCGGGGGAGAGTGGCGTCTCGGGCGGAGGGGTATATTGGAAGCCATCGTCGCTGGTGCAGCCGACTAACAGGGCAAGGGCAATCGCCAGCCCCACGGGTTTGAGTAACATTGCACACTCCTTGTCTGGTTTACGACCATAAAAAGCGACTATGTCACGACTGAGACTATTGATTCAAGTTATTGAGTTATATGGATATTTACTCATATATCAATACTATGGTGCCCCCTCTTTATGCTGCCAGTTCCCCAGCTAAGATCAGACTAAACAACCGCAGCGCTGCCTCGCATCGAATACGGCTGCGCCCACGATCATGCGCTATTGGTAGTGATTGCTGGTGTAGTCGAAGCGCTTGACGAACGTCAGCTCGCCGGGATTACGCATCGGGATGACAAACGTTTCCTGCTTTTCGTGCACCGAGCCCTCTTCACTGATGATGGTCACCTGCGCCGTGGTCAGCAGTGGGTCTTCTGGCGCCCGATCCCAACCACCGCCGTAATAGTTGACATAGACCAGATAGGGGCCATTGAGCGGGGTAGGAGTCGCCATGATCTCTGGGCCATAGCCAGTGGTCACATCGACATCTTGCGCCATGCCATTGGGCAAGCTGCGATTACCATAAAAAAGGTGGCCGCCATCTGGGGTGACCAGATGCAAATCGAGGTCGGTGTTGTCACTATCCCACGACAGCATGACCCGTAACTTGGCGGCCACCTCGCCATTGCTGCCTCCGCGATGGAGAAACTGCACTCGCTTGCGCTGCTGACCATCTGGGCTGATCACTTCCACGCTGTTAGACCCCGCAGGGAAGGCATAAGGACGGGCAAAACTGCCATCGTCGTTGACCCGCAGTGGCATAGCGAGGCCATTGACCACCAGCCGTGCCGGTTGCTGCTCGCCCGGCTTGGTGGTTTGCGCGATCCGGCCCTTAATCAACGCGCTGTTACTCTGGCCCTCCCTCACATTGACCGAGGCCGCAGGGTAGTTGACGGTCTGCTGAAACTGACTCCCCTTGCCCTCCCCTTGGCGCCAGCCGCCAACGGGGGTATCCAGTTCAATGCTGGCAGCCCCAACTTGCCCAGCCCAAGGCAAAAGCCCCAGCACCAATAGACGACAAAATCGCGGATAAATAGTCATACAGGTCACTCCAAGATCAGGTGGCGGGCCCAACGTTCGATATAGGCCTCATCGTCGCCATTGGGGTGTGATTGAAATGCAAGGTGCAGATATTCATGAGCCAGATCGAGCCGATCTTGCTGGGAATAAAGCCCCCGCACATAGATCCGCTGGCGCTGTTTGTCCGCATAGGGACGACCACTACCCAGTAAGCAGACCGCAAACCCAGCAGGCTCCTCGTAGCCCACTTCACCATCTAAACGAGGCCGCCAACTGCGCCGCTGCGCTAAGAGCCAGCGCTCAGCTTCTGCGAGCGGCTGACACTGGGCGCCCGGCTGGCCACCCCGACCGAGCTCAAGGTAGGGAAAGGCCCGCGCCAAGATCAGGTCAAAGGTCAGCCCAGCATTGGCCTGTGCTACCGCCTCGCGCCACGAGAGTTTGCCCGCTCCCCCTTGCTCGGCGTGATAGGTCACCGGCCCCCCGACCAAGATCACCCCCGCGCTCCACGCGGCGATCTCTCGGGCGGCAACGGTTGCTGGGCGCGGTGCAACGCGCTGATGCTGGGTGCTGTCAGTGATGCTCAGGCACTCCCCTTTGGGTTGGCCGTTTTGCTGCAAATAGGTGCGGATTGTCACTGCCAGCGCCTTGGCTGCCTCACTGGGGGCAGGGCTGGCTTCTCGGTCAAGCACGCGAGCGACGTACTCCTCCTCGCTGATCCGCGCGATCAGCCGTGGCCCACGGGTGTCACGCAGCAAAAACAGCTCACCTTGGCTGGCAATGTCCAACAGATTGGCGGTGCCAAAACGCACCCGGAAGCGGCCATTGAGCTGGCCTGCCGCAGCAGGTTGACCTTGCAGATCCACAACCTCTTGCAACGGATAGCGGGTAAACAGCGCCACTTCCACACATTGGCCCGGCTCACGCGGCCACGGGGTGGGCAGCCACTGGCCCAGCACCTTACCGTAGTTAGCCAACACCACTCGGCTGGTGCCCGGCCCAGCCATCCACAAGGGGCTGCCGTCCAGTAACCAGCCGGCAAATCCGCCCACCAAGGCGCCATCTTCGCGATGCCAGCTCCAAGTCTTGGCCCGCAACCGCCCGCCCAGCACTGCCGTAGCCCGCCGCTCATCGGCCGCCAAGCTCACATCCAGCAGGACTTCGCGCGCTTGCTGCTGGGCAGGCAGCTGTTGCAAGGCGGTAAGCAACTGATAAACCGCCACCTCAGTGGCGGCATTGTGAGTGGCGAGTCTGGCTGCTTCGCTGGGTGGGATACCGGCAGCGTCAGCCACCCCATCCATCGACTCATCGGGATTGGCCATGTTAGCGGCAGAAGGGGTGGCAGATTGGGCAGCAGAGGGCGCTGCCATGGCGCTGCGCATCGGCAATGGCACCAGTTCAGCCACCCAGTCAGGGGCCTGATGCCCTTGCCAATAGGTGCGCCATTGCTGCGCGTCGATACCCAGGCGCAGCGGATCAAAGTAGAGGCCACAGGATTTGACTAACGCCTCATCACGACCAATCTGCTGCCCCGCGCTGCAGCAATAGCGCTCTTCACTATCCTGACCGCGGCACTGATAGGCAGGCTCTTGCTGACCGGTATCCACTAGCCAGCTATAGACAAACAGCTTCCAGACACTGCCAAGCGGGGTAGTCAGGGTCGGTGGCAATGGTTGCTGGCTGATCAACTGCTGCGGCGCAAACTGCAACAGTTGATCCCCCTTGCCACTGCGCCACGCTAGCGTTGCCTGCGGCGCTGCCGCGTGGGCAAGCAGTGGCAACAGCAGTAGCCCAATCCAGCCCTTGTTCATCTATTGCGCCCTTTTACTCTACTTTGAGGGTCGCCAACGGCGGTGTCTGCTCTGTGACCCACTCGGCTGGCGCATAGAGCCGCTGATAACGGGCGGCAGGCAGCACAAATTGGCCCTTTTGCGAGAAACGCACCAGATGACGCAGCGTCATCTGCCCCTGCAAGCTGTCTATTGGCACCCCGTAAGAGAGGGCTCCCGGCTCATTACGTGCCCCCTCAAGGGTGCTCGAATCGGCGCCGAGGCCATTGACCTGGAGGCCCCACGTGGTGCGCTCCACATCCGCCCCCGGTGGCAGTGGCACCTCTAACATGCCATAGCGCAGCGGGTGCGGCGCCTCGCTGCTCAGGGTCAGTTCATCGAGATAGAGCTCATTGCTCGACACCGGCTTATCACCCACCTCTTCGACACTGAACTCAAACGCTTTCTTACCGGGCACCAGCCGCAGCAAACGCCGCGTCACCGTGACCGGTAACGCTGGCGCCTCTGCCTCGCTTGCAGCCTGTGCCTCTGCATTGACGAAAGTCACGGTCGCCACCAGTGGCGTTGCAGGCGCCTCACTCAGGGTTAGGGTGGTCGGCGGCTGCGCCCCTTGCCACGCCCAATAGGGTTCACCAGTCGCTGAGGTTTTCGCCGCCCATCCTGCCACCTGTGGCTGCAGCGCAGACGCCGTTGGCGGTACGGCATTGTGTAACCAGGTCAGCAGTAAAGCCCGTTCGATGGTCGGTAACTCGGTCTGTAATTTAGGCAGCAGGGTACGCACCGTTTCAGGGTCAAACTCCCCACCATAGAAGGCCAACGCATCGGCAAAAGGATTGCCCGCTTCCAGTAACTGCAAGGTGGCGGCGTCCGCTTGTTTGCTAAAGGCGGGAGGCAGTACCACCTGATGGCGCTGGGCCAACGCGGCGGTGAGTACCCGCGCCCCAGCCAGCGCCAGTGGCGCCTGCGGATCGCCCAGCAGCAGGCTCTCTGCCACGGGCTCGGTGTCGTCCGTCACCATGGGTGCTGCCATCACATCGGCCAGCAACCCCACTACCAGACTCTGCACTGGTAGCTGCATCTCTTGGGCAAATACCAAGGTCAACGCCCGCTGCAACAGCGGCATATCGGGCGCTTGCAGCGCATAGAGATCCAGCACCCGCTGCCAGTGGCCAGGGGGCAAGGTCAGATCGAGCGCTTGGCTGGCGTGCCAGTCGGCGTAATAGGCATAGGCGGTCAGAAACGCATCCGCCCCCTCGCTGCCCCACCACGTAAAATAGGCATTGGGCCCCGCCATCTGGATCAAACGCAGGCGGCTGTTTTGCATGATCAGGCGCAGCCGATCCCGCACCCGTGGCTCCCCGTTCGCCAGCAGCGGATAGGCCACACTCAGCGGCAGCAGGCGGCTGGCGGTCTGCTCCACCCCACCCCACGGATAGTCGAGCAGGGTATCGAGGTTACGCCGCAGTAATGCGTTCAGCCCGCTATCCAGATAGAGCCGCACCTGACTGGCTGACGCCGGCAATGACAGCGCCGTTTGCTGGCTGTCGAGCACCTGCTCGCGGCTCAGCGGATAAGGCTGGGCGGCAGCAAAAGGCGCCACTTGCAGCGGCACGTCTAGGCTGTCACGCAGTTGATCTTCCTGCCACAACTCGGCGCGCCAACTGATATTCCCCACCGGCTGCTGAGGCAGCGCAATGTAGTTAGCACCCGGCTTCAGCACCAGCGGCAAGCTGACCGCCTCGGCATCTTGCAACACCTTCAAGTTGGCCTCGGCTGTTTCAGCCCCCTGATTGAACACAAACAGGCCTAGATCCGGTTTATCGCCAGCTCTAAAGCGGGTCGGGCCACTCCACTTCAAATAGAGCGGCTGCTCTGAGCGGATAAACTGCTGCTTTTGACCCACCAAGCCGCTCTCGCTGATGGCCCGCGCGGTGATCCGCCAGCGGGTGAGCGAGTCTGGCATCTTAAAGCTAAAACGGGCCTTGCCGCTGGCATCGGTCAGCAACTCCGGCTGCCATGCGGCAGTATCGATCTCTTCACGCCGTGGCCGCTCAAGCACTTTAACTCCCCGCTCACTGCGATTGGCTCGGGTAGGGGCGCTGCTGGTTCCCGGCAGGGCCACGTCATAGCTGATAAATGAGAGGCTGGCACTGGTGCGGACATTATTGCGCCGAGGGTGATAGAAAAATTGCTCGATCGTAGGCGCGATATCCTGCTGCAAGGCATAGATCATCTCATCCACAACCCCCACGGTCAGGTGGGCGGCCACTGGTTTGCCGTCATAGCTGGTTTCAATCTCCACAGTGACCGTGTCACCAGGCTGGTAACGGGGCTTATCGGTCTGCACCGCCACCTCAATACGAGGCATCGTGACCTTGATCCCCGCATTCTGGAAGCTGTAATCGCCGCCACGGGTATATACCACCGAGAAGGTGAGGTTGGGCGAGAAGTGCTGTTGGATCGGAATATGGGCCCGATATTGGGTGTCGTTGAGTTTTTCCAGTGTTAGCCACTTGCCCCCTTGCGACAGCAGGGCGCTCGCCTCCACCTTGTCGCGCTCCAAGGTCAGCAGCGCATCGGCGACCGGCTCTGGGAAGGTGATCAGGGCTTGGGCTTGCTCACCAATTTGGTATTCGGTTTTATCCAGCACAATTTCAACGGTGCCCGGCACCGCAGTGACACCAGCGCCACTGACCGAGTGACCAGTGGCACCCAGCAGTTGGCCCACCGGATCGCGCAGCTCGATGCTGTAACTGCCCGGCTTATCGAAGGTAATGGCAAATTGGCCGTCATTGACCGCCCCTTCGGCGGTGCTGCGATCTTCCAGTCTTATCCAACGATATGCCGCTGGCACGATGTCGCTGGGCTGTTCACTGCGGTAGCGAAATGTCACCGTTTCGCCCGCAGCACTGAAGCGCTGCGGGGCGGTGACCACGTAGCGGGCAGCCCCCCGCTCGATCAGGATCTCCTTGGTGGTTTTCACCCGATACGCGGCGCCATCACTGGCAAACAGCGTCAGTAGATAACGGCTCGGTTTCTCTGCCGCAGGCAGGGTTAACGCGACCCGCCCCTCGCGGTCACTGACCAGATCGCTGCTGCTCAGCTCGATGGGGAACTGCCCTAAATATTGCAGCTCGTTATCGATCATCGAGAGCTGCTGGGCTCGCAAACTGAGCTGCACATTAGCATTGGCCACCGGCTTGCCGTCTGGATAGAGCAGGGTCAAATGGCCGGTCACCGACTCGCCGGTTTTGTATTCCGGCTTGGCCAGCGTCAGCGCCATCTCAAAATGGGGCTTGATGTACTCGGCCACCCGAAAGGCGCTGCTATAGGTCTGCCCTTGATAGTCAAAGCGCAGCTCATAGCCGCCAGCGACCGCGTTATCTGGCAGTTGGAAACGGCCAGCCGCCCCCTGTTTACCATCAAACCGCAGATCAAGGGTTTGCAATGACGCTCCCAGTGCATCGACCACGGTGAGGCTCAGCGGGGCACTGGTTGGCAGGGCAGAGGCCAGCGCACTGGTAAAGTGACGCCCGATAATTTTCAGCGAGACCCAGTCACCGGGGCGATAGAGGGGGCGATCGGTAAAGGCGTACAGCTTGGTGTTATAGATCTCGCTGTCGTAATAGAAGTTCTCCGAGACAAACACCCCGCCTTCGCTGTCTTCGCCAATCACAAACGAGCGCTCAGGGCTGGCGTGTTGTAACCGCAGCAGCCCCTGCTCATCACTGCTACCACTGCGCAACACACCCAGCCCATCGCTCCACAGCAGGCGGGTGTTGGCAACCGGCGTCCCCTCGTGCTTACGCGCGACCCACACCAGCAACTCATCACCGGCAATCTTACTCACCGCCACGCTGTTGGAGACAAACACCACGGTGGTGGCGCGATATTTGCCCACCAAGGTTTCGACCAAATAGAGACCCGGTTTGAGCTTACCAAGGGGGATATAGACATTACCGGGCATCACATCGATAAACCCGCTGGAAGAGCCCGCCAGCTTGACATCGCTCGGCGGCGCAATGGGCTTGGCATCCCAGAGCGGGTAACGAAACTCACTGATCAGGGGCAGCCCTGGCATATAGGCATATTGCGGCTGAGGGGTAAAACGGGTGGGCGCCCCAGTGGCATTGCCCATCTTCAATTCAGGCAGCACCTCGGTCACGCTCTGGCGAGAGCTGTACGAAAAGGCCCGCTGCATCACCCGCCGCGACTTACTGTACCAGTTGTCCCACAGGTAGGATAAGGTGTTGGCCACCCCCTCCCCGCTAAATTGGCCCTGCACCAACACCCGGTGTAAATTCTTCTGACGCTTGAGAAAAGGCAGCGGATCATTGATGCGATAAAGCCGCACATCGACCCCGCCATACTGCTCCATGGTGTAACGCCGATAGTCTCGCCCGGGCGCTTCCAGCCGCACTTTGGCAACCTCGTCGCTGGCAAAGCTACTGTCGGCCAGTACAAAGAATGACTCCCCTGCCAGTGGCATGTAATGACTGGCTGGCACGTCGCTGTCTGCCTGCGTCACAGCAGGCGCCATGCACAAGGCAAACAAGCAGGCCAAAAGCGGAAAACGCCCGCCACAGCGGCTCATCGGGCGAGCAACGACAAGCGATAGACGCCGATAAAGTTGGGATTGGATTGATCGGGGATCCATCGCGTGTCCTTCCAGTTCATAAGTTGTGGCAAAGCAACTGAGCGCATTCCGTTATCAGCGGCAGTCGTGGTGCCTGTGTGATAGACGATATGGCGGCCCATCCAAATCATCAGATGTTGATCGTCACCTTGGTCATAAAAGATCAGATCGCCGGGGCGAGCCTGATTAAGATCCCGCCCGATCCATTGGCTGTTGTATTGAATCAGCTTGATGGCGTTGACGTAGGCGCCTTGTTGGCCGCCCCCTTGCTGCCACTGGGATGCCAACGCACGCTGACCATCGCTCAGGGACAATTCAGGAGGCAAATAGCGGTTAGACAGACCATTGGCACGCAGCCATTTGGCGTCATGCACCTTAAGCGCCTCATTGGCGGCAAAGCGCACCAAGCCGGCGCAGTCTTGCTGATGCCAGCGTGGGCTGGGGCCTTGGCGTAACTGCTCTTCAACAATGCGGACAAACCACGCCCGAAACAGCTGGGATTGCGTTGCATCAAGGGCCGCCGCGCTGGCTTGACTGGTTAGCAGTAACCCGACCAGCAAGCCCCCCAGTAAGCGCCCCCTCACAGTGGCCGCCACTCCAGCGCCAGCCAAGACCAAGTGCCGACGGGGGCAATCGTATTGGGCAGCACCACCCCATACGATTGCTGAGTGGCCAGGTGGCTTAAGCGGGGCAGCAAGGTCTCAGCGGCATTACGAAACACCGGCTCCATATCGCGGGGTAAACTGCTGAGCATCTCTTGCTTGAGCAAGGTCGAGAGGGTGTTAGGGGCCAAATAAGCAGGTACCTGCCGATCCTTGGGCAACACCTCCGCTAGCGGCGGAAAGCGATGGCGCAAGGTATTCCGCGCCTTATCCAACAGTTGATCGTCTAACGAGAACAGTAACATTTCGTTATCACGCAGCAGGCTCACCTTGAAAAAGGCCGGGCCACTGATCTGCTCGGGAGCCGGCGCCTTAGCCGCCGGATATTGTCCAAAACGGGAGCTGACTACCCGCTGCCACGAGGTCCCCTCAGTGCTCTTCTTTGTGACCACGGGGAAGACACCTTCAGCCCGCGCTGGCTCAACCGCCCCCACCAAATGGCCAAATAGCGTCCCTAACATCTGATCAAATTCAGGGGGCGGCACCTCGGTAAGCTTGAGGACCACCAGCGGGCTATACAGGCGAGAATCCCCATACCAACAGAGCCCAGCCACGCCGCTGATGTAATCGGTCAGCGCCTCGACTCGTTGCTGCTCAGCCCCCAACTGCACCAGCAAGTTTTCATACAGCGCGGGGATAAGCGGCAGGGCGACACAGGCGCTAGCCCCCATCGGCATGGCCTGCCATATCGGCGTGAAATCGAGCGCCGACTGACCGGGCACCTCGCTTAACGCCAGATAGCTCTGCCACCCCTCGTTACCTTGCTCAAAACGCACCCCTGAGAAGGTGGGCATAAGGCGCTCGTAGCCCATCGCCAACACGCTGGCGCCGAGGGTGATCCGCTGGCGCAACTCGCCCCGTGGGGGCAGAGCAAAATGCTGGGCAAAAGGCTGCTCCCCTTGCAGCAAGCCTACCGCCAATGCCACCATCGCGGGTTCCAGCACCGCAGGCGTTTCGCCATCAGCGAGCGACAGCAGCATATCCGGCGAGGAAAATATCACCAGCTGATCGTCATGGGAGAGCAGCAGCAGCCTCTTGCCCGCGCCATAGCGCAGCTGGTACACCGGCGTAATGTCCCCACCCACGGCAATCTCTGCCACTTGGGTTAACTGACTATCGGAGGCAGCCACCTTAGCCAAGGGTTCCAGCAATTTCGCAAGTCCACCACGGCGTAGCACCATTATTGTGTCGCTCAGACGACCATCTTGACCACGCCATAGCGCCATCTGCACTGGCTGGTCGAGCAGCTCGGTCAGCAGGCTCTCTTTAAGGGTCAAATCATGTTCATAGATGATCCGGCGCAGCGCCCCCAGTAGCCCGAGACGATCAGCGTTGTGCTCGTAATAGAACACCAGATCCTCGGTCAATAATTCACGCAGCAGCGGCACCTCTAGCACCGCTTTGGGTAGCTGGCTTAACGAAACACTTTCGATCAACGCATCTGGCGTGGTGATGTCGTAAGGCGCTTGGGGGGCACTCAGGGGGGCGATGGCCGCAGGCTTTGACAGCGGCAACAGGGCAAACGCCGCACCGCCAGCCCCGAATAGCGCAACGATCAAGCCAATGAGCAGGAGGCGCCGACGTGAACCTGGCGCAGCAGGGCGCTCAGCGGGGGAGATGTTTGCGGGCTCGCTCATGAGTGACACATTCCATGTTCTAAAAAGTGGTACGACAAAGAAGGCCGCCGATCCTACACCTGCAAGGGGGGGACTCGCTATTTTCTGCACGAGACTTAGCCGAAATAAGAATTTTCTTACATGTCAACAATCAGACATCTCAACCAAGAGCAGGAACGGCAGGATTGAGTGAGGGCTAGCCATCAAGACCCCCTCTCGGCATTATTGGCGCAGTAAATACGGTTAATAGATACGATCACCCGTCGCTCGACACCGTCGATCCCGTTCGAGCGATAAACAATTTCGGGTAGGCACTGTAGTGCAGATAGCGCAGCCGCAGCTCACGATAGACCGCCTCGTTAAGGTTGTGGGTCAAGTCCACCACCCGCCCTTTTGCCTTGCCCGCATTGACCCACCCTTGATCCAACTGGGTTAAATCGACACGAGGTCGTTCAAATGCGCCGCTCGCTAGAGCGGCATGGTTAACCTTCTTTGCATAGGTCATGGCTGGCATAGTCCAGCGATACACAGGCCAGCGATAGCGGCCATGGGGGGTAGCGATGTGGATAACAAGGTGCTGGTCTCGGTTGGCAATAGGGGCTAGCCGCCAAAGCGGCCGCCTTTAATTGACT
>NZ_PGGC01000204.1 GCF_002795305.1 Aeromonas cavernicola | reverse complement strand
GGAGACCAAATCGCTGCAAATCACCAAAGACTTTACCAGCGTGCTGTATCAAATCGCCGTCTCGGCGGGTGTATTGGTGGCGCTATGATGCTTATTTGCTTTTATATATTTTCAACATTAGACAGGGATAAGGTGAACAGATGAAAAGCCAGCAATCGGTGGATATTCGCAGCTTTTATGATGAGGTGCCCTTTGGCGGGGATGTTATCGACAGCATCAGGCAGACGTTTAAGCAGCAGGGAGAAACCTTACTTAATTTGGCTGCTGAATTTAATAAGGCGCAATATAAACTGGCGTTATCCCTGATGATCCAATGTAAGGGCCATGTGATTATTTGCGGCATGGGAAAATCAGGTCATGTAGGGCGGAAAATATCGGCGACCCTGGCCTCAACCGGTACGCCCAGTTTTTTCGTTCACCCTGCCGAAGCGTTTCACGGGGATCTGGGCATGATCACCCCGGATGATGTGGTGGTTCTGATCTCCAACAGTGGGGAAACCGATGAAGTATTGAAACTTATTCCATCGCTGAAAAACTTTGGCAACCGGATTATTGCCATTACCGGTGGGATGAAATCCACGCTGGCAAAGAATGCCGATGCCGTGTTGGAAATTAAAATACAGGGGGAGTCTTGCCCCAACAATCTGGCTCCCACCACCTCGACCACTCTGACCATGGCAATTGGTGATGCACTTGCATCCGCCTTGATGAATAAACGTAACTTTATGCCCAATGATTTTGCCAGATTCCATCCCGGTGGCAGTTTGGGGCGGCGACTGCTGACCCGCTTAAAAGATGTGATGAGTACCCGTTTGACCAAGGTTAATCCTTCGACCTCATTGAAAGAAGTAATTGTTGCAATGACCAAAGATCAGCACGGAATTGCCTTGGTGATGACAGAGGAGACGTTAATCGGGGTAATCACTGATGGAGATTTACGCCGAGGAATGACACGACCAGACTTTGATCTTCATACCTGTCAAGCACGAGATATCATGACAGATAGACCGATTACTGCTTCTCAACACTCAATGCTAAGTGATGCAGAAGAGTTGATGAGGGCTAACCAGATTAAACAACTTTTAGTAGTTAATGAGACTTTTGTTCCGGTTGGGGTTGTTGATTATTATAATTAGATAAATAGCTTTTAAATTCATTGCAAATAAATATAGATGGGTAAAAATACAAAATGAAATATCTAATTGTCAATCCTTATGGTAATGCTTCACATGGTATCGCAAATTATATAAAAAGTTTACAGAACAGTCTGGTAGATATAGATTTTATTACGTTTGAAAATAAAAAGAATCTTTCGCCACAGAAGTTTAGAGAAGAACTTTTCTCTTATGTGACATCAAGGTTCGGTTATGATGATGTAATCATAGAGGCTCCAGAAGCAAAAGCGTCTACATTGCTTTTACCCCGACAGTATAAGACTCATATTCGTCTTCATTGCCCATTGGCTGTAGCACAAAAGTACGATGGTCAAACCCCGAATGAACAAGAATACTCAAATGAACTAAGAGTTATACATAAGGCACATATAGTTTCATCTCCCTCGTATGCCCTCGCGGAAGAAATGAAAAATGAAGTGTCAGGTAAGAATTTCTTTTACTATAAAAACCCTATAGATCCAAGCATTTCAAATGTGCACACAGAGAAAAAATATGATCTTGTTTTCATGGGGAGATTTCAAGAGCTTAAAGGTATATCATATATAAATAGAATTCTTGAGTTATTACCAAGTTCATATAACGTTCTTTTATTTGGTGCAAATTCGAACTTATTAAAGATATCTAAAAAGATTAAATGTAATGTACACAGGAAAGGGCAAGTAACTGGTGACGCTAG
This sequence comes from Aeromonas cavernicola, assembly GCF_002795305.1. Lineage (GTDB taxonomy): Bacteria > Pseudomonadota > Gammaproteobacteria > Enterobacterales > Aeromonadaceae > Aeromonas > Aeromonas cavernicola. The sequence goes on along the minus strand of NZ_PGGC01000204.1, from coordinate 5,545 downwards.
GTTTGAATTAATCCGAAGTGCAAAATGCTTGATGTTGCCTAGTAAATTTGAAAATTGCAGTATGGTTATTTTGGAATCTTTGGCATGCCACGTTCCGGTAGTTGCTTGGAATGTCGGCGGAAATAGTGAGATTGCATCTACCGATGTACTTTCATGCTCAGCTATTGAGGACTATCAAAGCTTCTCTAACTATATTATTAATTATGTATCTAATCCCCCCCCAAAATGACATGTTTGAAACGGCAACATCATTAATAAATAATGATTTTATTAATGGTATTAGTGCGCTAATTAATAAGGCAACCTTTGGCTCATCATCTTCTTTTTGTGGTATAAACTTTTCACAACAACACTCAATATCTATTCAGAATAATAAATCTCAAAACTTTCTCTTTGATTCATCATCAGAAAAAATTAGAGTTTTTGGGGTTGCTTACTCAAATGAGCATATTGAAGAACTTTGGGCTCCTGTTATTGAATATTTAGGATATGAATACAGATATGTCTGTAGAAGGCCACTAGGTTATCATTCTGTTTTTAAACACTCTCCATTTCCCGTCAATACTAAATGGGTATGCCAATTTGACTGGGTAAAAGATACAGAACGTCTTATAAAACAGATAAAGGCATACAGGCCAAATTGTATTTTGTTCCATAACGGTGCTCATCCAGTTTATAAGCATGTTATTGATTCATTAAGATCTCTGAGAATCCCAATTGTTTTTTCAGAGCTAGGTTGGTTTCCACAAAAAGATCATGTTTATTTTGATCAATGGGGGGTGAACGGATTGTCATATATTGCCAACCAGACGGCAGAGCAATTATGTGAAAGGGTGTTCAATGATTCAAATGAACAATCGTTGTTACTAAAAGGTGATTATGCGCTAGTAGTGACTCAATTAGAAAATGATACTAATTTAATTGTAAACTCACCACGTTTCAAGAATAATGAAAATTTTATTTCATATGTAATATCAGAGTTAGACGAATCTGTTCAAATTATAATAAAACCACATCCATTAGATAAAAACATGGAAAGGTATGAGAAATTCGTAGGTAAAAATGTATCGTTGTCTCATGATAGTGATACGATGCAATTGATAAAGAGTGCACACTCTGTTATTGGTATTAATTCAACGGTGCTTCTTCAATCCCTAGAATATGATGTGAATATATATTCCTTTGGTCGTTCAATTCTTGATAATAAAGGGGTCGCGATAGATTGTTCAAGAGCAGAACTGAGTTCACAGTGGTCCCTAAAGTTAATAGGTTCAAGAGAACGTAGAGATGCTGTAATTCAATCTTTGAAACAAAGACAATTAAATCTTATTGATATAAGACATGGTGAGTTAAAAAATAAGATAGCTATAAGGCCATTGGTAGAAAATAAGATTTTTGATTTCTCACATCTACTTCCTAATAACGCGGCGCCGATTAAAAAAGTGTCGCAAGAGACTAAAAAAACCGGTAATAATACAGATGTATCTACTGTATCTACTGTATCTACTGTATCTACTGTATCTACCATCTTGCCTCATGGTAGTAAAAGGAAGTTTAATAAGTTACTCAGAGAGCCCAAGAAATTCATTGCTGATATGATTCATAATATAAAGACCGTTTCAGCTTGAATCAAGGAAGTAATATGAGGTTAATTTGCTCAATTGGTAGTTGTCTATCTGCCAATGTAGCCTATCAGATGCATAAGTTGATACCAAATTGGTACAGAGTCAGCAGTGTTCAACATAACAGAATAGACCAACTGAATAGTATATATATAGAGAGAAAGTATAAGCCTTTAGGACTAAGTGATATCGGATTTGAATTATCAGCTGAGTATAAACATGTCAATACAGTCGATAATCAAATAAAAGGGGTTGGTTTAGGTAGGTCCCTTCCTAAAAAAGATGATCCATTACCATTGATAGATGTCTTAGATTGCATTGATTTTGGAAAAATAGACATATTTATATTTGACAACTTTGCTGAATTATTGTTTAAACTTTATCGACATAGAAAGCTCAATACTCCTATGTTTATAAATGAGCATTACTTGACTGGTAAGGCTGAATTGTTCGTTTTTGAAAATAAATTCATGAGTCCCATAGATGTATATGAAAGTTATTCTAGTGTTTTTAAATATATATCAAGTAAAAATCCAGCTTGTAAGATAGTTTTTATCCCATTTCCTATAAAACTAAAGTCTGATGAGCATCTAAATGTCAGATACCAAGAGCAATTAACAGTTTTAAATGAATTGAAGGGTTTTTTTAATAATCTTTATATTATTCCAGAAAGGGATATTCAACAATCTGACTTATTAAGACATGGTGATATATATCACTTTAATGATTCATGCTACTTGAATTATGCACGAGATCTCATAAGAGAAATCATCTGAGGAGTAAAGATGTTTTTAATCGCAGGCCCCTGTGTTATTGAATCCGAGCAACTGGTGATGGATGTTGCCGGTCGTATTAAAGAGATTACCGACAAACTGGGTATGGAATATATTTTTAAATCCAGTTTTGATAAGGCCAACCGTAGTTCTACCGGTAGTTTTCGTGGCCCGGGTATGGAGCGTGGTTTGCAGATCCTGCAAAAGGTGAAAGAGACCTATGGTTTGCGCGTGTTGACTGACGTGCATGAAGATACGCCAGTTGAAGAAGTGGCCAGTGTTGTCGATGTGCTGCAAACCCCGGCCTTTTTGGTGCGCCAGACCAATTTTATTCAGCGTGTCGCCCGCTGTGGCAAGCCAGTTAATATCAAGAAAGGGCAATTCCAGGCCCCTTGGGATATGGAGCAGGTGGTCAAGAAGTGCCATGAGGTGGGTAATCAGGATATCTGGTTGTGTGATCGTGGTACTTCCTTTGGTTACAACACCCTGATCTCCGATATGCGTGGTTTGCCCGTGATGCGCCGTACCGGTTGCAAAGTGGTATTTGATGCAACCCACTCGGTACAGCAACCGGGCGGACAGGGTGCCACCAGCGGTGGTCAGCGTGAGTTTGTGCCCGTGCTGGCTCGCGCCGCGGTGGCGGTGGGGGTCGATGGTCTCTTTATGGAAACCCATCCAGAACCTGCCAAGGCGCTGAGCGATGGCCCGAATATGCTGCCTCTGTCCGTCATGGAAGAGATGCTGACCGTATTGGCCGAGCTTGACAGCGTGACCCGTGCTCATCGCTTCCTTGAAGACGCGCTGGTCTGAGTTGTCTGATTGATGCAGTGCAGGTTTACTCACGAGATTGCGGTCGTGCGCCGTACTTTGGTGGCAAATGTGAGCCGGTAAACAGGGAGTGCCTTGCGGTACTCCCTTTTGTTTTTCTATTTACCCATGGTGAGTTCTGTTATGGCTTACAAAATTGTCATCCCTGCCCGATATGGCTCAAGCCGCCTGCCCGGTAAACCCCTTGCACTGATAGGCGGTAAACCCATGGTGTGGCATGTCTGGCAGCGAGCATTGGAAACCGGCTGCCCTGCCAGTGATATCTGGGTTGCTACCGATGATCAGCGGATCATGGAGGCGGTCGCAGGTTTCGGCGCCAATGTGGTGATGACCGGCCTCCATCACAGTTGTGGATCCGACCGCTTGGCTGAAGTAGCTGCCATCCGGGGGTGGGGAGAGAATGAGATTGTGGTGAATGTGCAAGGGGATGAGCCCTTGTTACCAGCCGGAATGATCGAGCTGGCCGCCACTACGCTAGCGGCTGACGCCGAGTGTGGCATTGCCACCTTGGCCTGCCCCATCACTGATATGGCACAGGTGATGGCCGCCCAGTGTGTCAAGGTTGTGACCAACAAGGCTGGTCAGGCTCTCTATTTTTCCCGTGCTCCGGTGCCGTGGGCGAGGGATCATTTCACCTCTTTGCAGCAGGAGGGCGTCATGCCAGATAGCCCCTCTGCCCACTGGCTGCGGCATATCGGTTTGTATGCCTATCGCGTTAACACGCTTATGGCATTGAGCCATTTGCCACCCGCCCCGATGGAGCAGCTGGAATCGCTCGAGCAGTTGCGTGCGCTGTGGCACGGTATTGGGATTGCGGTTGCAACCGTGGAGCAAGCCCCGCCCCATGGCGTCGATACCCCAGAGGATCTGGCCCGTATTCAGCGTCATTTCGACACAGGGTTAATACCTGCCCAATAACGCGGTGTCGGCATCCTTACCTGCTTGCTTTGCCTGAGATCACCACCCCTACGCTGGCCAGTGAGTGCTCCCGTTATTTTACCCATTCGATGTCCCCCTTTCGATTTCACTCTCTCGGGGCACTTGCCCCCTCAATGTGGACGTTTTATGAAACCTGTTCTTGTTGTTAATCTGATCGCGACCTATCCCAGTGGCCGTCATCCGGAGCGTTGTACCTGTTCGTCGTGGCGAGTGGCGGCGGCGCGGGTGCCGTTGATTGGGTGTCTATCAGGGCAGGGTGGTGACGGTGATCCGTGGGTGTGCTCTTGTTCCGAGCGCGCCAGAGGTGGCTGGTGCGCAGGTGCCGAGTACGCCCGAGGTGGTGGGGGATGATTGGGATGCGGGTTGCCGGGGGCGTTATTACGTGCTGGGTGGCGAGGCGTTTACCGAGCGGGATGTGGCTGTCTGGTCACTGACCCGCTGCCCACAGTTGCTGGCACCCTTGTCGAGCGTACAAGGGATCCGCTATCTCGCGCGTGAACTCTCGCACAAAAAATTCGACAGGATCCCGATGGGAAATGTGCAACCGAAGTGACCCGGATTGGTAATCCCCCTGGCATTGGCTTTAACCGATTTTTTTAAACCGTCCCTCTTTTATCCCCCTTACTGACATCCGAGATTTTTCATGACTCTATGGACACAATCCAGCGGCATTCTGGCGCGCAGGCGGCAGATCTCTGCCTGTCTCGGCCAGCAATTGGCCCGACTTGAGCCCTCTTCTGAGTGCGTGCCACAAGCGGGCGATGGGCTGGTTGGCTGGGGCCAAAAAGCCAATACCCGTCAGATTAAACAACGGGCCCACGCGTTGGGCCTGCCTTATTGGCAATTAGAAGATGGTTTTATCGGCTATGTCGGCCACCCCGCTAAGGGGGGCCATGCGCTGTCGCTGATTGCTGACCCTGTCGGCATCTATTACGACGCCCGCCAGCCCAGCCAGTTAGAGCAGCTGATTGCCACCCCCTGCGATAGCGCCTTGCTGGCGCGGGCCGAGCGGCTGATGGCCGATCTGGTCCGGTTTGGCATCACCAAATACAACGGCTATGCCAGCAGCGAGGCCCATCATGGGGGGAATGGCGGGGTGTGGTCGCCGCAAGCTAGCCCTGAGCGGGCGGTTAAGCGGATGCCGCCAGCAGGGCTGCACCATGCTGTTGGGTTGCACCATACGGTTGGATTGCACCATGCGGCGGGGCTGATGCCGAGCGCAGGGCACGCGGGGCAAACAAAGCCGCAGGGCGTGATCGGGCGTTTGCTGGCCGATCCACGGCCACGGGTGTTGTTGGTGGATCAGGTGGCGGGGGATTTGTCGATCCCCGGCGCCTTGGCCAGCGAGGCCGATTTTCTGGCCATGGTGGCGGCGGCGTGCCG
>NZ_PGGC01000203.1 GCF_002795305.1 Aeromonas cavernicola | reverse complement strand
AGTTGGGGCAACTATCGCGGCCAACTGGAGTGAGCGGGAGGTGGCGCAGCGCTGGGCGGCGCTGTTCCAGTGGCCGCTGTTGGTCAGGCGTTGGTATCAGGGGGAGGCGCTGATCGAGCCGGAACAGGCGGTTGTGCTGGAAAAGGTGGGTGTCCAATAGTTCTCGTCTTTGGTATGACAACGTCCTCGGCTGGCTTGCGGCATAAATAGCCGAGTCAGTGTGACAACGTGAGGTGATGCCGACCAGCCGACGTTAGTCTCAGCGTCGGGCTCACTTCGGGAGCGGGGCGGGCCATAAAAAAAAGATGGCGGGAGCCGCCATCTTGGTTGGTTACGCTAACAGAGCGCAAGTCACGGTTGGTTTAGTTAACAGACTGCCAGTCACTTGGGTTGCTGGGGTGGGGCGACACGCTGCTCGGCAGCAGTGGTTGCTTGCGCAGGGTTAGCGTGCTGCTGGGTCCAATAATCGGCGTTTTTGATGCCAAGGCGCGCGGGGTCAAACACCGGCTCGAGTCCCTGGGCTTGCTGCGCTTCGTAATCTTTGAGGCAGCTAAACGCGGTTTTTTGCAGCAGCAAGATGGCGACGATATTAAGCCATGCCATCAGGCCGACGCCAATATCCCCTAAGCCCCACGCTAGGTCAGCGGTTTTGACGGTGCCGTAGACGGTGGAGGCCATCAGGGTTAATTTCAGCAGGAAGGTCAACCAAGGGCGATTCACCTTACGGTTGATGTAGGCGATGTTGGTCTCGGCGATGTAGTAGTAAGCCACGATGGTGGTGAAGGCGAAGAAGAACAGGGCGAGCGCCACGAACATGCTGCCAAAGCCGGGCATCATGCTCTCCATCGCGGTCTGTACATAGCCCGGCCCCGCCGCTACCCCGGCAATACCGGTGTATAGCGCGGCGCCATCCGGCCCTTGCACGTTATAAAGACCGGTGATGAGCAACATAAAGCCAGTGGCCGAGCAGACGAACAGGGTATCGATATAGACCGAGAAAGCCTGCACCAACCCTTGCTTGGCAGGATGGCTCACCGCTGCGGCTGAAGAGGCGTGCGGCCCCGTGCCCTGACCCGCCTCGTTGGAGTAGACCCCACGCTTTACCCCCCACATGATGGCCAGCCCCAAGATAGCGCCAAAGCCAGCGTCCAAGCCGAAGGCGCTCTTAATAATCAGCATTAATACCCCCGGCAGCGCCGAGATATTGAGGGCAATGATGACGCAGGCGACGATGATGTAGCCAAGGGCCATAAAGGGCACCACGGTACTGGCGAAGCTGGCGATCCGCTTCACCCCACCGAAGATAATGAAACCGAGCAACAGTGCGAGCCCTGCGGCCGTGACGTTCAGATCGATGGCAAATGCGGTGTGCAAGCTGGCTCCGATGGAGTTCGCTTGTACCCCGGGGAGCAGCACGCCGCAGGCAAAAATAGTGGCAATGGCGAAGGTCCACGCGTACCACTTCATCCCCAGCCCTTTCTCGATGTAAAACGCCGGGCCACCACGGTATTCGCCGTTGATTTTCTCTTTGTATACCTGGCCAAGGGTCGATTCGACAAAGGCGGAACTGGCGCCAAGGAAGGCCACCATCCACATCCAGAATAGGGCGCCGGGGCCACCAAAGGTGATAGCGGTGGCGACCCCAGCGATGTTACCGGTGCCGACCCGACCGGCGAGGGTCATCGCCAGCGCTTGAAAGGAGGAGACTCCCGCCTCGGTGCTCTTGCCATCAAACATCAGCCTGACCATCTCTTTGATGTGGCGCAGTTGCAAAAACCGAGTGCGCAGGGAGAAGTAGAGGCCGACTCCCAGACACAGATAGATGAGCGCAGGGCTCCAAATTACGCCATTTATGGCGTTGACTAACTCATTCATGGACAATCACTCCTTGTTGTTTTTTTGGCGAGGCATCAGCCGCGCGCTAGCACCATTGTGACCTGCTGGGAGATTAACAAAGGGGTTAACAGCCTAGGGGAAACAGTGGGGGCTCAGTGCGGGTAACATCACGCACTGAATGGGGTGTAACATAGCGATTCAGTCCCGCTCTTCCCAGCAAAAAATCTGACTCTGTTGCTAATTTGTGAATTGACAAGGCGAGCGGAGAATGGCTGTAACGTAATTTATTAATAAGGCCGCAACACCCGCCCCGACGCTAGCGGACAAAAGCGGGTGGCTGCCCAGTGATGGGCAGAACACCGTGAGGAGCCTGCATGATAAACGATCCCAATGCCCTGTTACTGCGCGCAGCCCAGCCTGCTGATGAAGCCGCCATAGCCCGTCTGTTTGTGCAACTGGGTTATCCTGCGGCCGCGCAAGGGCTGGTGGCCCGGCTGCAAGGCCACACCACTGCGGATCACACCCTGCTGGCTGAGCTCAACCACGAGGTGGTCGGCGTCGTGGTGTGGCACTGCGTTCAGCCTCTGCATGTGGCCGATAGTTGGGCAGTGATCTCGGCATGCGTGGTGGATGAGCACATTCGAGGCGCAGGGATTGGCGCGGCCCTGCTGCGTGGCGTTGAAACCATTGCTCGTCAGGCTGGTTGTGGTCATATGGAACTGTCTAGCAGCGTCAAACGCCTCGATGCTCACCGCTTTTATCTGGCCCAAGGCTATCAAGAGCGGCCAAAGCGCTTTGTCAAAACGATCACAGCTAACCAATAAGGAAAAGGACGTGTTGGGATTATGGCAATGGCTGCGTAACCGACGCGCCGCCAAGGCGCAGCAGCAACACGCTTGCCACACCTTGTGGCAGCAGGCTCTGGCCGCGGTGCCGATCCTGCAGGGGTTAACCACGCAGGAGCAGACTCACCTCATCGCCTTGGGGCAACAGCTGCTACATCGCAAAACCCTGACCCAGCTTGGTGTCGCGTTAACGCCCCAGCAGCAAGCGGTATTAGCCCTGCAAGCGGCGTTACCTATCTTGCATCTTGGTGTGGCTTGGTATCGCGGTTTTCACGAAATCATCCTGATCCCCACCCCTGTCACGCGTAGGCAGGAAGAGCAAGATGAGTTCGGCTTGGTAAGCGACGTGCTTGAGGAAAACGCCGGGGAAGCATGGCCCCAAGGGCCGCTGGTGCTGGCATGGCGCGAGCTGCAGCAAGATGGCGATTGGGACGGGGTCAATCTGCTGATCCACGAACTGGCCCATAAGCTCGACATGCTAGGCGGCGAAGCGGACGGCGCCCCCCCGTTGCCCCGTGGGATGAACCCAACCCCTTGGCAGCAGGCCTTTCAAGCCGCTTTCGATGCGCTGTGCCAGCAACTCGACCGAGGCGACGTGCCCGCCATTGATCCCTATGCCGCCGAACACCCTGCCGAGTTTTTTGCCATCTGCTGTGAGCTGTTTTTTACCGATCCACTGCGGCTACGCGCCGTTTATCCTGCGGTATATCAGCAGTTGAGCCAGTTTTTCAGCCAAGACCCCGCCCAGCGCTTCCCGCCGACCCGCTTACTGGCAGGGGAGGGCAGCGGATCTTTTGCATGAACACGCTTAAGGAAGCGCCACCCATAACAAAAAAGCACCCGAAGGTGCTTTTTTGACGTGCTAAGCCACTTGTTCTCTCAAACGGTGGCTTTTTTGTGATCGCCAATAGGCAGCACGGTGCGGCCATATTGTTCATTGATCACCGTGGCCATGGCCAGATAGATGGCGCTGGCACCACAGATAATCCCTTCAAAACCGGCGATGGTGCCGATGAGTTCGCTACCCGTAAAGTCGCGGGCAGCCAGCAGGAAGAACAGCACGGTCAGGGAGGCGAACACAAATTGCTTCACCCGTGGGTAGTTGATGGTGCCCACCAGCATAAACAGGGTGAAGATGCCCCACATCAGCAGATACCAGCCCATGTAAGCGTGGGGGGTCGCCTCAGCCAGCCCCATGGTGGGCATGACCAGCAAAAACACCAAGGTCCACCAGAAGATGCCGTAAGAGAGAAACGAGGTGACGCCGAAGGTGTTACCGCGTTTGAACTCCATGATGCCTGCGATGATTTGCGCCAAACCGCCGTAGCACAAGCCCATGGCCAAGATCATGGCGCTGATCGGGAAAAAACCTGCGTTGTGGATGTTCAGTAACACGGTGGTCATACCAAAACCCATCAGGCCCAGCGGGGCAGGGTTGGCCAATTTTTCGCTCACGTGGCGTTCTCCAAATAATAAAGAGGTAAGGGGGGATAAATGACGCGCGATTTTAGGCAGGCGGTGTCGTTCCCGCAAGGGGAGAACGGTTTTTTGCGTAAAAAAATAACACTTCTTTGGGCTAAAACAAGAAAAGCTAGGAAGTCGTGCTGGAACATGCGATGAGACGGGAGTGAGAATAGGTTTTTTCGGTAGCTAAATAACAACTTTGAAAGTTAAGTACGTTATTGCCGGTGCCGGTGTGTGGGCTGAGCGGGTCAACGGTGTGCCGTGATGCCCGTCACTGGGGAGCCTGTTGCGCTGTCTGAGCCCGCTTTATGGTGGTGGGTCCTTTGCGAGGTGGGCAAGGGAGTCAATACAGCGCAGTTTGGCGGCGTCGAGTTCGGCCATCACGCTGGCAATGTCGTCTAACTGCTGGCGCAGGGCTTGGCGCTTGCGCTCGATCAGCTGGATCATCGACATCAGTTGGGTGGTGCTAGAGCGGTCGGTGTCGTACATGTCAAACAGCGTGCGGATCTCGGCGAGGCTAAAGCCAAGGCGCTTGCCACGTAGGGTGAGTTTTAGACGGATTTTATCCTTGTGGCTGTAAATGCGGGTCTGCCCTTGCCGAGTTGGGGTAAGCAGCCCCTCATCTTCGTAGTAGCGGATGGTGCGCGCGGTGATGCCAAACTCGTGCGCCAGCTCCGAGATGCTATAGGTCATGGCGTTGCTAGGCAAAGAACGGGGCATGGCGGTGGCTCCTCTGGTCAATCATCGGCAATGGTTACGGCGTGGCGCACAGCCGAGCGCGCAGCCGCTCAGCATTGGCGTGCAGCGCTAAGCCGACCCGTGAACCATTAGGACGGCCGAGCCGCTCGCTGATCCACTGGCCGGTGGCCGCCAGTTTGCCCAGATCAACCCCGGTCGTCATACCAAGGCCGTGCAGCAGGTAGACCACCTCTTCTGATGCCACATTGCCGGAGGCCCCCGGCGCATAGGGGCAGCCGCCAAGACCCGCCACCGAGCAGTCGATGGTGCGGATCCCCCGCTCCAGCGCGGGCAGCAGGTTGGCCAAGCCTTGGCCGTAAGTGTCGTGAAAGTGGACGGCCAGCCGCCCAGCGGGGACTTCGTGCAGCACCGCATCCAACATGGGCGCTACGGTGCCTGGGGTGCCGACGCCGATGGTGTCCCCTAGCGAAATCTCGTGGCAGCCTAAATCCAGCAGCTGTTCGGCCATGGCGGCGACCCGTTTTGGCCGCGTTGGGCCATCGAACGGGCAGGCAATCACGGTGGAGAGGTAGCCGCGCACTTTGATGCCGAGGCGGCGTGCCTCCTGCACCAGCGGAGCGAAACGCAGCAAGGATTCATCGACGCTGATCCCCATGTTGGCGCGGCTGAAGCCATCGGAGCAGGCGGTAAAGAGGCCAATCTCGTCAGCATGGACGGCAATGGCGGCTTGTAACCCTCGCTGGTTGGGCACTAGGGCGCCGTAACGGGTCGGCCCCTTGCGCGGCAGGGCCTGAAAAAGGGCGGCAGAATCGGCCATCTGTGGCACTTTTTTGGCACAGACAAAGGCGCCTACTTCGATCCGGCGCAGGCCACTGTCGGCGAGTCGCTCAATTAACGCCAGCCGCTCCGCGAGCGGGAGGTAGCGGCGCTCATTTTGCAGCCCATCCCGGGGGCCGACCCGTTACGGCG
>NZ_PGGC01000202.1 GCF_002795305.1 Aeromonas cavernicola | reverse complement strand
GGTCTTGTCGTCAATGCCGTCACCGTCGGTGTCTTTCTTGTCCGGATCGGTGCCAAGCTGGTTCTCTTGCCCGTTGGTCAAGCCGTCGCCATCGCGGTCACCGGTTGGATCAACTACAGGGTCGTTCGGGTCAAGCGGGTTGGTGCCGTTGTCCACCTCGGTCTTGTCGTCAATGCCGTCACCGTCGGTGTCTTTCTTGTCCGGATCGGTGCCAAGCTCAGCTTCTCGGCCATTCGTCAGACCATCTTTGTCATCATCTTCATTCGGATTTCTTCCCTCAATCCGCGTTTTTTGCAGTTCGAAGCTGATGTAAGCACTTGTTTCATTACCTTTAATGTCGCGGACGATAGCGGTAATGCCGTAGGTGTTGTTACCGCCTTCTTCGAAGGCAGGCAAGGCAGCTAAGTTTAATGTTCTAAGGTCTGCGCCATGCAACTGAGCTGCCGATATTCCCATCTTGTCAAACAGTGGGCTCTGCCAAATGATTTCAGCAATAGCATATTTGCTCTGCACTGTGAGCGGTAATACCAATGGAGTCAGTTCAAAGCCTGCTATTTGACCGCGTTCGAAAGAGGCAAATAGCGTCTGAATTTTGCTGTACTCAAGCACAATTTGGTTATTACGTGTGACTAAGTCATTACGCATACCTTGCAGTGATTTATTCACTTTAGTGCTGTCGAGCATACTGTTGAGCGACTCGCCGAGACGCCACTCTAAATTAACGCCTATGTGGTTATTGTGCTGACCACCCGAAGCTTCGGTATGGCTGGCATCAAATTTCACCAAGGGGATCGGTTGATAACCTAAGCCGACCGTCAATGCATGCGGATCTTTGACTAATTTATGGCTGCCGAGAATATCGACATTATCACCAAAATACTGCTCAACTTTTAATGAACCAGAAAGTTCAGGATGTGATGGCCAATATTGTTCAATATTAAGATCAGCACCCGTTGCAGCACGAGCACTGTAATCTTCAATATTGTCGGACTCTTGCCAAGAGCTCACAGGCATATAGGCATTGGAAGATAGCTTAAACTCATCGCGCCATGCTTCAGCACCTAAACCAACACGTGACGCTTTGGCGGTGAAATCTTGATCGTAAAATGCGTTGTAACCCAACATCCACTCATCAAGAAAATGGCGTTGCCCCACACCGATATTCGCGGTCACGTTGTCGTTGCTAGATTTCCTGACGCCACCTTGTATAAATGGCATTCTGGCTTTAGTTTCAGCAAATGGAATTAATAGATCAACAGATGAATCTGCAATATTGAGATCATCATCAAGCGCAATTTTGGCTTTAGCAGTACCACTGCCAACCAGCTCAGACGCATATTGATTTGCTTCAGCTTCAAAACCACTAATCGCTTGGCGCTTCCAAAAATCGATTTCTTGCTTAGCGCCATATCCAGCGCCGATACTTTCAGAATTTGCATTATTATAAGTCTGGCGAGCAATTTGATCAGCCAGTGTTTCATTTTGCTCAGCCAGCTGACTTTGCGCCATTTGGCCAGCAATGCGACTAGAGTGTTGAGCTGTATAATCAGCAATAGACTTTTGTTGTTCTTTATTATCCGTGATTTTTAAAGTACGGTTGCCTGCCATATCAGGCAAGGCAATGTGCAGTGGCACATTAATTTCCTGACCAATGATAATTGGATTGATAGCCACATCACTTTTATTGATGGTAAGCAGCATATGCACAGAAATACCATGCGCTTTGGCAATTGAATCTAAACTATCGCCTTCTTTAATAGAATAAACCTTTACCGATGTCTGCTCAGAATTATTATTGGTATCTAATATTGCATTAGCAGCATAAACCACAGGCAGTGCGGTATTGTGACCAATAAAAAGGTATGTCCATACCAATTGATAAATGCGACTTCTTTTAAACATATTAAATAACTTCCTCAGCAACAAGCAACGTCATAAGCGATTAGACCTAAAATTAGGTAAGTGCATTTTAATTATTACTTAACATTAAAATATTACTGTAAATAAAAACCACCCTGATGGGTTGTTGAAATTTGGTTAACATTAGCCGTGATTTCTACAAAGAAAAAACTCTCTTCGAGTGAAGAAAGTCTAATAAAAAGTAGGTTTTTTACTCAGCTTTTTATGGCACAGATATTAACCGTATAAATAATATTTTTATGTAGGAAAAATACCGTTGGTATGTAGGATAAATCTTTTGAGTTAGTAGGAAAAATCTCTCTTGGTGTGGGGCGTTGAAGATGCCTAATTGGTGTCGTAGTTGGTTAGCTGCGACACCGTGGCCTGTGATGAAACCCGTTATCTATCCCCTCGGGAGCAATCAAGAAAGTGAGTGCATAACCTGTTGGCCAGCATGACATGTTTTGCTAACTGACGGGCGTGGCAGGGATTAAGACCATTGTTGCCATGGTTAGTTCCGCTGCTAATGCCAATCACAGATTAATATGGGCATCCAGTCGGTCGGGGAAGTTGATCGACAGTTCCAGTTTTGGACTGGATGCGTTCAGCTAAACTTACTCCACCAAGCTCAGGGCATCACGGGCGATCACCAGCTCTTCGTTGGTGGCGATGACCATCGCCATCCGACTCTCTTTGCTGGTGATGCGGCCCTCTCCTCCCAACACGGCGGCGTGGTTGGCTTCCTTATCGACCTTGAAACCAAACAGTGCTAACCGCGCCAGTACCATCTCCCGCACCATGGCGGCGTTTTCACCAATCCCCCCAGTGAACACCAGCGCATCGAAACGACCATCCAACGCGGCGGTATAGGCCCCGATGTATTTGGCGACCCGGTAGGTGAACAGATCTAGCGCTCGCTTGGCACCTGCGTCACTGGCGTAGTGTGAGGTCACATAGCGGCAATCACTGCTCACCTCGGTCAAGCCCTGCAAGCCAGACTCTCTGGTTAAGGTGTGGTTGATCTGATTGATGCTGTAACCCAGCTGGTCGTGCATGAAAAAGATAATGGCGGGATCGATATCACCACAGCGGGTGCCCATGGCTAGCCCTTCCAGCGGCGTCAGCCCCATGGAGGTATCAACAGATTCGCCATTCTTGATGGCGCAGACGGATGCGCCGTTGCCCAAATGGCAGTTGATGATGTTGAGCTCACTGAGCGGCTTGCCCAGTGCGCGCGCCGCCTCTTGGGCGATATAACGGTGTGATGTGCCGTGGGCGCCGTAGCGACGAATGCCATGCTCACGATAAAGGGAGTGGGGCAGGGCATAAAGATAGGCCTGCTCTGGCAAAGACTGATGAAACGCCGTGTCGAATACCGCCACGTTGTGGTTGGCCAACGCTGGAAACACCTTGAGGGCCGCGCGAATGCCGATGAGGTGAGCTGGATTGTGGAGCGGTGCGAACGGAATCGCGGCTTCGATGCCGGCAATCACCCGCTCATCAATGCGCACGGAGCGAGAGAACTGCTCGCCACCATGGACAATACGATGGCCAATCGCTACCAGCTGGCTGGCCAGCATCGGGTCTTGGGGCAGAATATGATCCACGATGTGATCTAGGGCTGCTTGGTGCGCAGCACCGGCCCCCAGCATCGCCTCACCCTTGACCCCGTGGAGTTTCCACTTGATGCGTGCATCATCCAGATTGAAACACTCGGCCAGACCGGACAGCTGGTCTTGGCCGGTTTCGGCGTCCATGACGGCAAATTTTAGGGAAGAGCTACCGCAGTTAAGGATCAATACCAACTTGCTCATGTTCTACATCTTCCTGTGTTTCGGCATGTTGCCGACAGTATCGAGTCATCCACGATGGATGGGATTCCCCTGCTGGGGGTGGATGGCCGCCAGCCATTGGCAGCCAATTTTTTAATTCAAGAGCTGGCACACGGGCGAAGATAAGTGAGGCCAAACATCACTGTTTAGTACTAGCCGTCGCTGAGCAGATCTCGGTGTACCTTCACCACCAGCTTTTTGATCTTGGTGGGCTCGGTGTGGGTACACAGTGGGCGATGTAATTCCCCCGGCCAGAAGATCGCGAAATCCCCAGGTTGCAGTGCCACATAGCTGGTTTGTGGCGTATCGACTAACCAAAGATCGGGGTGAGGGTGATCCGCCTCTTGCGGGTGATAGTCGTGGGGACCGACCCCAATCCACTCTTCCCCCCGCAGCAGTAGCTGAATGTCGAGATACTGCTGATGAAACTCGCCACGGCGCGCGTTGACCGGCTCGGTCAGATCGTCACTCACGAGGCAAAACAGCTGTAGCCCTGCGATCTCATGTTTCCCCACTGGGGCATCCCGCCAATGGGCGAGGCTTTGCACAACCTCCACCATGATGCGATCTAGCGGGGCGGGCAGTGGCGTACGAGCTAAGGTGTTCAGGCTACCGATGATCATCTGTGCATATGTCCTAGGTGCTGGGATTGGCTCATCAGCTTGCCACATCGTCAGCCCCGATGCTGTTAGCGAGGTCACTGTTGGGCCGCACCCGGTTATCGAGGACGGTGATTTATCTGCCAACATCGGCATTACCACCGAGTGATTGACTACAGGGCGTCACTCGGTTTCCATTAACGCGCTTTTGTACCAGCTGAAACCATATTATTCACTAGCATCCCCCCCGTAACTTTGACTAGACGCAAAAACGGGAGCATTTGCTCCCGTTTTTTTATCTTGTCTGTGGTCGTGTTGTGGCCTTACACCTTGTTGGCGTTTTCCACCGGCTTGGCATACATGGCGCGCCAAATTGGCTGATGCTCTGCTGGCACCTCCGCTTGGCGACGCTGGAATGCGGCCTGTTCGCTGGCGTTAGCGTGAGCGGTCACGTCGGCCGCCAAGTAGTTGTTGGGAAACAACCGGTAGCTGCCCCAAATGGCCTGATCGATCAGCGCCGCCAGCTCCTCAGGATTACTAAAGCCTTGGCATACAGGGGCGCCGAAAGAGACATGCACTCGCCCTTTCTGGCCGACGATCCCGGCCACGATGCTGGCGATATCCTCGAACTCGCCCTTTTCGTAGCTGCCGTTCACCGATTTTTCGTACAGCTCACGGGCTTTGGCTTTGTCGGTGGGGTCGAGTTCATAGCTGATGCTGACCGGCACAATATTGAGCGAGCTCATGTACTCGGCAAACTCGATCTTCTGCTTTTTACCATCGACATAGAACATCTTGAGGATGGCGGGATCGGTCTTGTCATCGCCATTCTTGGCACGCCCCTCTTTTTGGGCAATCCAGATAGAGTGGCCATCGCGCACCGACTCACCGATGTAGGCCGATAACTCGCCGAGTGCTTTCATCATCTCCCGCGGCGCTTTGGCCGAGCGTTTAACGATAAAACTTTTGTTGAGCTTCATCAGTTCGGTGGCGCAGGGTTTACGCAGCAAGTTATCACCGATGGCAATGCGCACGGTATCAAAGCCATGGGTGTGCAAGCCCCAGTTAACAAACGCAGGGTCCATGGCGATGTCTCGATGATTCGAGACAAACAGATACCCTTGCTCTTTTTTCAGGTGCTCCAGTCCCGAGAAGGTCACCCCTGCCGTCGAGGTGGCAATCATCCGCGACATGTAACGAGCAACCCCAGTTTGCACTTGATGAATAGTGGTAACTTTCGCCCACTTATAGCGTAAGAACTGGCGGATCAATGGGCGAAGTGCCCACCCCAGCCAGCTCATTAGCGAGCCGAAACGATACTTGGCGATGGCACCGATAAACTCATCATCTTGGATCAGTCGTTCGATGGCGGCAGGTACTTCTTCGTCGCGATAAGGGCGAATGTCCGCGAATCTATCTACTTCTGTCACAATGTCAGCCTTGCTGGTAAGAAGATGCGACCAACTCGGTTGGTCGAAGAAATTCAGGGCGCAATTTTACACATATTTCTCTGTTAGCGGGATGTAACGTTATCAGATAGTGAGAGCTAGCTTAAAAAACAGCGAGATAGCCCGTCAGGGCTAGCTCGGCTAGGCCTCGACGGTGAAGGAGAGCATCATGCCGGTATCTTCGTGCTCTAGTAGATGACAGTGTGCCATGTAGGCTCGCTCCTTGGGGGCTAGGTGGTCAAAGCGCACCAGCACTTCACTGCGCCCCCCTTCGATCCGCACGATATCCTTCCAACCAGCCCGATGGGGGGCGACGGGTTGACCATTCTCCGTGAGAATCCGAAAACGGGTGCCATGAATATGGAAAGGGTGCAGCATCATGTCGCCCTCCCCTGAGATGATCCAGCGCTCGGTCTGTCCCTGCTTAACGGCAAACTGAGGGCTATCCATCACAAACGCTTGGCCATTGATGCGGTTGCCATTTTGCAGATCGAGCGAGTCTGCGCTGGGGCTGGTGTCCGGCGCGGCCATGGCGCTGTGATCCATCCCTGCCATGTTAGCCATCTCAGCGGCGCTTTGCTTAGGCGCGGCCATGACGCTGTGATCCATCCCCGCCATGTTGGCCATCTTATCGGCGCTTTGCTTAGGTGCGGCCATGGCGCTGTGATCCATGGCCATCTTATCTGCGCTTTGCTTAGGCGCGGCCATGGAGCTGTGATCCATCCCTGCCATATTGGCCATCTTATCGGCGCTTTGTTTAGGCGCGGTCATGGCGCCGTGATCCATGCTCATGCCGGCCATGGCCGCCTGCCCATGACGATCCACCAGCGCCTGCATACCTTGCCGATCAAGCTCCGGCTCCATTGATAAGGTCAAGGTGCGAGTGGGCAACCCTTGCCAATCAGGCAGCGCTGGGAGCGTGGCCAGACTATCAGGCAGCGATCCTTGGCCGTTGAGCAACGAAGGTTGGATGCGTAATAAGGGCAGGGTGTTATCGAACGGTGTCAGCGTCATGCCGATCTGCTGGACTGGTAAGCTGACGAGATCAAACGGCTTGCCGTTGCGGGCATCAACCATCACCTCAAAGCGCTCCCCGGGCAGTAACGCCAATTCGCTCAGCTTGACCGGCTCAGCTAACAAGCCCCCGTCGCTGCCAATCACATAGAGTGCTCGCTGATCACTGGTTGCTAGCTTGAGCGTGCGGGCATTACAGCCATTGAGCAGCCGTAACCGCAGCCAACCACGGGGTGCAGTATGGGTTGGGTATTCAGCGCCATTGGTGAGCATCATGTCGCCAAACCAGCCGACCGCTGCGCTTAGCACATCCAACTGATAGTCGATCTGATCGTGGGCATTGAGCCGTTTGTCTTGCAATACCACCGGAATATCATCAATGCCCCAGCGCGCTGGCAGCGGCAGCCGCTCACTTTCATCGTCATCAATGATAAACAGCCCCGCCAAGCCCATGGCCACTTGCTGGCCCGTTTGGCCGTGGGTATGAGGGTGATACCAACAGGTCGCCGCCGGCTGGGCGAGTTGAAAGGAGGTGCGCCATTGTTGGCCCGGTGCAATGGTGGCTTGTGGCCCGCCATCCGCCGTACCGGGCACCTCTAACCCATGCCAGTGCACTGTGGTGGTTGCCATCAGCTGATTATGGATCTGCAGCCGCACGGTCTGCCCTCGCCGTGCCCGCAACGTTGGGCCCAGCAAATGGCCGTTATAGCCCCAGCTTTGGGTTGGCTGACGACGCCAGTGTATCTCACCGGCTTGAACGTTCAGTTGAATCACCCCCTCTCGGTCAGGGGCGAGCGCAGCGGGGATCGGTAAACTGGGTCGCTCTGCGGCAAAGCCATGGCGCCCCCAAGGCAACAGGGACGCGGCCCCTAACGCGGCAGAGTAGGTGAGAAAGTGGCGGCGATACATGATTCAATCCTCGTAAGTGAGAGCGGGGGGGGCAGCCAAGGCTAAGCACTGACCCTATGGCAAGGTCAAGGGGGCAAACGAGGGGCAGTATGAGCTGCTGATCTGTGGTCCCATCAAGCCGTGCGGCAGCACCGTGATCGGTAACCTAACAAATACGCAGCGCCAATAAAAATGCCGCCCAGTGAACACTGAACGGCATGGTAGCGAGCGAGGGAGCGGCGGCGCTTACTTAACGAAGTCGACCCCGAGTTGGATGTCCGCTTTCAGGGTGGCCAACATGCCATCCATTGCTTCTTGTTCGAACGCGCTCAACTTGCCGTAATCGAGCACGGTTTCAACGCCGTTTTTACCCAACAAAATGGGCTGAGCAAAGAAGGTGGCGTGCTTGCCGTCCCCTTCCACATAAGCACACTCGATGATGTTGCTCTCGCCCTTGAGGCCCTTGATGAGTGACAGACCAAAACGGCACGCGGCCTGACCCATGGAGAGGGTGGCAGAACCGCCACCTGCTTTGGCATCGACCACTTCAGTACCGGCATTTTGGATGCGCTTGGTCATGGCGGCGACTTCTTCTGTAGAGAAGTCAGCGCCATCAATCTGGGATAGTAGCGGCAGAATGGTCACGCCACTGTGGCCACCGATCACGTTGACCCGCACTTTGTCGATGTTCAGCCCTTTGGCCGCTGCCACGAAAGTCTCGGCGCGGATCACGTCCAGGGTGGTGACCCCGAACAGGCGACGCTTGTCATAGACACCGGCTTTTTTCAGCACTTCAGCCGCAATGGCCACGGTGGTGTTGACCGGGTTGGTGATGATGCCGATCAGCGCTTGCGGGCAGGTCGCCGCGCACTTCTCGACCAGATTCTTGACGATACCGGCGTTGATGTTAAACAGGTCAGAGCGATCCATCCCCGGCTTGCGGGCGACCCCAGCAGAGATCAGCACCACATCGGCACCCACCAGCGCAGGCGTCGGATCTTCACCGCAGAAGCCTTTGATGGCCACGTCGGTTGGAATATGACTGAGATCGACCGCCACACCCGGGGTGACCGGAGCGATGTCATACAAGCTCAGTTCGGAGCCAGCCGGCAGACGATTTTTCAACAGCAGAGCGAGGGCTTGACCGATGCCACCAGCGGCACCCAGAACGGCAACTTTCATATTCAACTCCATGTTTAAGCGTAGGTTTATGGTTGTTCCTTGTTGTGCGCCCAACCTTAAAGGATCGCCCTATAAAAAACAATCTGATAACAGTTGCGGTCATGGGTTCTGTGACCCACGAAACACGCCGCAGCAAAAAAAGGAAGCAAATGGGAAAAATAGGAGGAAAAGCACAGTTTTTTGGCTTTTCCCTCAGCATAAAACGCCGCAAGGGGCTCAACTAAGCCTGGAATGCCAATGCCCGCCGTTCGCACCAGCGAAAACCAATTGTTAACAATCCATTGAGGGTGAGATAGATGGCCCCAGCGACCCCAAACACCCCGAGGGTGTCGTAGGTCTGGGCATTGAGCCCCTGCGCCAACCCCATCACATCCATGATGGTGATCGTGCTGGCCAGCGAGCTGCCCTTGAGCACTAAAATCACCTCGTTGGAATAGGCCGGCACCAGCCGCCTTGCGGCATGGCGGGCCTTCAGCCACAAGGTTTGCTGCGGCGAGAAACCGAGGGCGCGGCACGCTTCCACCTCTCCGGCGGGGATGGTATCGAGCGCCCCTTTAAACAACCGGGTTGAATAAGCGGCAGTATTAAGGCCGAGCGCAAGCACGGCACAGAACCAAGGCTGTTTGAGCAGCACCCAGAGCGGGCTCTGTTTTAGCCATTCGAACTGACCCGGCCCGTAATAGATCAGGAAGATCTGAATCAGCAGCGGCGTACCGGTAAAAATCAACACCCACAACTGCACCAGCTGGGTCGCCACTGGCAGCTGCCGCTCCAGCACCCAGGTCATGGCGGTGGCGAGCACAATGCCCAGCAGCAAGCTGCACAGGGTCAGCTCCAGCGTGGTCATCAGCCCACCTAACAAGGTCACGACATAATCCTGCATGATTAACCTCCGTAACGGCGGGTATAGCGAGCCGCTAGGCTCAGGCCATATTCACTCAGCACACTGATCGCCAAATAGATGAGGGCCGCCGCCGCATACCAGGTAAAAGGTTGGTAAGTGCTCGCAGATGCCATTTGCGCTTGCCGCATCATCTCGTTGACCCCGATCAATGAGACCAACGCCGTGTCTTTTAACAGCACCAACCACTGGTTACCCAGCCCCGGCAGGGCATGGCGCCACGCTTGCGGTAATACGATCCGCAAGAAGATCTGGTGGCGACCCAAGCCAAGCGCCAGCGCGGCCTGCCGCTGACCAAGCGGCACCGCATTGAGTGCGGCCCGCAGCGTCTGGGTGGCGTAGCTGGCAAATAGCAACGAGAGCGCCAACACCCCACAGGCAAACGGGCTGAACTCCACGTACTCGCCAGTGATCAAAAACAGCAGCTGGGTCGAGCCGAAATAGATAAACAGCACCACCAATAGCTCAGGCAAACCACGGATCAGGGTGGTCAGCAATACCACCGGCCACGCCAGAATCCGCCGTTGACTAAGCTCGGCGGCGCTCAATAGCAGCGCCAAGACCATGCCGCCAACCAGTGATGCCAAGGCCAGCCCGAGGGTCATCCAGGCGGCATCCAACAACAGGCTCAGCATGGCTTACTGCGCAAAATACTTGTCAAAAATCTGCTGATAGGTGCCATTGGCCTTGATCTCGGCCAGCCCCTTGTTGAGCTGAGTCAGCAGCGCTTGATTGCCTTTGGCGACGGCGATCCCAAAGCCCGTGCCGAAGTATTTCGCATCTGTGACGGGGGTCCCGACGACGGCATACTCCTGATGTTGCTTCAGCCAATCAGCGGCCACTGCGGTATCGGCAAATACCCCATCGGTGCGGCCATTGATCATGTCAAGAAAGGCGCTTTGATAGCTGGCATAAGGCACGGTGAGCAATCCCTTACTTACCCAGTTATCCACCAGATACGATTGATGTGAAGAGCCGTTTTGGACGCCCACGGTCTTATCCACTAAGGCTTCTGGGCCGCTAAACGCCGCTTTCTTCGCGACAAATACCGCTGAGTTTTGATAATAAATATCGGAAAAATCGACTTGGGCGGCCCGCTCTGGGGTCACATCCATGGCCGCGATGGCGGCATCGTAACGCCGAAATTTAAGGCTAGGGATCAGGCTATCAAAGGCCTGATTGTGGAAGCTGCACTCCAGCTTGACCTGTTGGCAGATGGCGCGGACCAAGTCGATGTCAAAGCCCTGAAACTGGTTGTTATCATCAAGGTATTCAAACGGTGCGTAAGTCGCTTCGGTCGCGAATTTGATCTCTTTGGCGTGCACCGTGCTACTCAGTAGCCCCATCACAGCCAGCAGTAACAGACTCTTTTTCATCACAACATCCTCATTACTTTGAATATTAATTCATTAAAAATTCGGCAAACCGACGGGTTTGCGGCGCATCAAAAATAGCGGCAGAGCCAGACTCGATGATCTTGCCCTGTTCCAGATAGATCACCTGACTGGCCACTTTGCGAGCAAATTCCACTTCATGGGTGACCACCACCTGAGTAATGCCGGTGTGGCTGAGGTGGCGGATAATCTCGGCCACCTCTTTGGTGATTTCGGGGTCGAGGGCGGCGGTCGGCTCGTCGAACAGCAGCACTTGGGGGTCCATCATCAAGGTGCGGGCGATCGCTACGCGCTGCTGCTGGCCGCCCGACAAGCGGGCAGGCCACGCATCACACTTATCTGCTAATTGCAGCTGCGCCAGCAGTTGCCGCCCCTTGGCTATCGCCGCCGTCTTGCTCATGCCCAGCACCTTGATCGGCGCCTCGATGAGGTTGTCTAGCACGCTAAGGTGGGGCCACAGATGGTATTGCTGGAACACCATGCCCACTTGGCGACGCAATAGCTGCGCCTGACGGTTAAATTCCGCCTGAGTCAGGGGGGAGGGGAAGGTAAATTCACAATCAGCGATGCGCAGCACCCCCGCATCTGGGGTGTCTAGCAGGTTCATCATCCGCAGTAAGGAGCTCTTACCTGCACCACTTGGGCCCAGGAGCACTAGGGTTTCTCCCGGTGCGGTGCAAAAACGTATCTGCTGTAGCACCGGCACCTCGTGCCACGCTTTTTCGATGCCAATCAGTTCAATACTCATACAGCTCAATTGAATAAGTTTGCAAAATTTCGTCCTGATTTTAACCTGACCTAAGCGGCAAGCAAGCTAAATTTGCATCAATATGCAGCATAAAGGCCGATTCCTTGCAAAAAAAAGCATATGAATGCAAAATGGCGGCGCTGTTCGTATCTGTCGTCTGAATCCCTCAGACAGCCACACTTTCTCCTTCGTGAGTGCAAGATGAAACATAACGACAAGCAAGAAAAATTGGCTAAGGCCTTCAAAGCATTGCTTAAAGAGGAACGTTTCGGATCTCAAGCCGAGATCGTTACCGCGTTGCAAGAGATGGGGTTTGAAAACATCAACCAATCCAAGGTATCGCGGATGCTCAGTCGCTTCGGCGCGGTTCGCACCCGTAATGCCAAAATGGAGATGGTCTACTGCCTGCCGGTTGAACTGGGAGTGCCCACCACTGCCAGCCCACTCAAGAATCTGGTGCTAGATATCGACCATAACGGGGCCTTGGTCGTGATTCACACTAGCCCCGGCGCGGCCCAGCTTATCGCCCGTTTGCTCGACTCGCTTGGTAAAGCCGAGGGGATTCTCGGCACCATCGCCGGTGATGACACCATCTTTATTACCCCGACCAGCGACACCGATATTGAAGAGCTCTATCTCTCCGCACTTGAGCTATTTGAACAGACCCCTTAAGTATTTTGGCTGCGGGTAAACTCACCCAGTCTACCCGCTTGGTCGATGCCCTCCTGCCACAGCCCACACTCGGTCGCCTAACGTCCCCCCGCCAGATCGATAAACGTGCCGGTGGCGTACGATGCTTCATCTGATAACAACCAAGCGATCGCCGCCGCCACCTCAATCGGCTCGCCACCTCGCTGTAACGGGATCTGGCTTTTAAGGCGCTCCACGCGGTTGGGCTCGCCCCCATCGGCGTGCATCTGGGTATGGATAAAACCGGGCCGTACCCCATTAACCCGAATCCCCTGTGCGGCCACCTCCAGTGCTAGCCCTCTGGTTAGGGTGTCAATAGCACCTTTGGCGGCCGCGTAGTCCACATACTCCCCCGCCGCCCCGAGGCGCGAGGCTGCCGAGGAGACATTGACGATGGCGCTGCCAGGTGCCATCCGCTGAATCGCTTCACGGCAGCAGAGAAAATAGCTGGTGACATTGGTGGTCAAGGTATGGTTGATGCGCTCAGCACTCATCTGCACCACCTTCATTTGTGGCTGCAAGATCCCCGCATTGTTGACTAGGTGGGTGATCGTCCCAAGCTGCTCATCCATGTTGGCAAACAACCTGAGCACGTCAGCCTCGCAGCTAACATCGGCCTGCACCGCAAGACAAGAGACCGAATAACGGGACTGGATCTCGGCCACCAGCGCTTCTGCTGCCTGTTGTTGATGGCGGTAGTTAAGGCAGATTTGATAGCCTTGCTGAGCCAAGTAACGGGCTGTCGCGGCCCCAATTCCCCTGCTTGCACCAGTGATCAACACGTTCTTACTCATTGTTTCCCTTCCCATTTTCGTTACGTTGTCTGACGGTAAACCAAGCCATAGCTAGGCGATGAGATTTACCATCAGCGCTTCGGCGTTGCTAGCTCATTGACCGGCCGTCCACAGGGGCCTCAGCCTACTCGCGCCGTGAGACCATCTACACGCCGCGTCAGAATTTTCTGTTTCTGCTATCAAAGTGCCAAAGGTGCACTCCCTTCACTGTTGTGCCGCAGATGGTTTAGCTACAATCGGCCC
>NZ_PGGC01000201.1 GCF_002795305.1 Aeromonas cavernicola | reverse complement strand
AGATGTGTATAAGAGACAGACACAAAGTGCAGCGGCCACTGGCCGTCGTCCACCTCGCTCAGCTGACCGTGGCCGTCGTAGCGATACGCAATCTGCTGGCCATCGGGCAGGGTTTTCTGGATAAGCCGCCCCATGGCGTCCCGCTGGTAGCGGGTTATCAGCTCGCCGCCCTGCTCCCCCAGCTCGCTCTTTTCCAGCAGCTGGCCAGTCAGGTCGTAGCGATAGGCAGTGGTGCGGCCATCAAAGCCGGTCTCACTGGCTATCAAACCATTGGGGTAGTCAGGGCGAGATCACGAATGTTTTTTGAACTTGTTTTGCATGAAAAACACACACAAATAGGCCAAAAAAAATCAAAAATATCCCGAAGCAGGTCAGTGTTGTTTGAAAATAACCCAATGTGGATTATTTTTGCTCACTCATGATCTCGCCCTGTTGGGGTAGTAGTGGATGTGGTGCCGCTCGCCCTGCTCGTTTTCCAGCTCGCTGAGGAACAACTTGGCGTTGTCGTAGCGGTATTTCAGCTCGCTGCCATCGGGGTTGATGCGCCGACTCACCAAATGCAGGCCGGGGTGGTATTCGTAGCGGGAAATAAAAGAAAAAGGTCAGGAGGTTATTTATTCCTGACCTTTGAAATATCCGAATTTTGAAAGAACACAATGTCAATTAATCGAGTCTATAGTCCTGCTATTTATATGTACCAGCAGCCTCGGCTTGAGCAATAAAGTAATCTTGTAGACAGCCCTGAATTTCATCCGTTCCATACATCAGTTTAAAATCCTCAATGATTCCGTTAGGAAAATGAGAGCCATCCACAGTACCAAAAATAACAGATGCAGTGTCGGCAATGACTAATTTTAAAAAAGAAAAAATAGCATCCCTCTCTTCATTACCTAGGTTTGATATTACACAGCTTGCTTTGCTATAAGCATCAGAACCTACACTGAGATTTCCACTTAGCAAGTTTTTATATCTTGGTAAGTTATCGAAAAACAATTCTTCGAAAATTGCGCTGACAACTTTTTCATCATTTTTCATGGCTAATCCTTTGCTTTTTTAGTCTAATTTCAATGTACATAGACTTATTCAATTCAATAAGTTTCTGAAGCTGTTCATTAGGAGCTTCAGGATATACTCGACGCAACTCTTTAATATCTCTAGCTACGACATCTCTTGCTGAGCTAAATGGTTTTCCTGTTGTCGGATTAGTCATACCTCTGGAAACAACCCCAACATTTTCTTTGGCTACAGTATGCCCTACCTTTGGAACTAAAATAGATGGTGCAGTCTTAGGATCATAACCTTCAATTAAGTCTTTCATGATCGCTTTTTGACCGACATGATGAGCATCCAATTCTAAGTTTTGCCCTATGACAGAGGCTCTATTCTCCGAGTAGCTACCTACGTCCCATACAGAGCCAATGCGGTTATTGGTATCTGGACACTGCCCCGGAATATTCGTCAACCCCAACGGATCGACC
>NZ_PGGC01000200.1 GCF_002795305.1 Aeromonas cavernicola | reverse complement strand
CTTCATGGTGGTCGCCTCTCTAATCAGTGGGAACTTACATTCGCCACTTTGGCACTCAGATGCCGTTTTGGGGAGGGGCGACCATCCCATTCACGCCGGTCAATGGCTAAAAACATGTGTTGCTTGCCTTCCTCCAAACGTAACTCGCCACTGTCGATATACAAGTAACCCATTTTTGTCGGTTCAAACTGTTCACGTTGGTTTTTGTTCTGTTGCTGATTGGGGCGCTTGCTAATGCCATGTCGTATAAGACAGCGATGAAGGGCACGACGAGTGAGTTGTGGGAGGGCTTCGCGCAAATGCCCCAACGAGTCGTCCAGAGGCAGAAGGGTTCGTCGCCTGAACTCCCCGACCATATACTCTTCCCCGCCAGTCAGGCTTAACTGACTGGCATGACATACTTGGCCTCTTCTCATTTTAAATTTTGCTCAATTGGGGCGATGTGATTGCCAGCCCCCTTATGCTAACTCGCGGCAGATCAGTGAGACCATCATCCGGATATGGGCCTGATCGCTATTGAGTGCCGGAATATAACTAAACTGCTCGCCCCCCGCATCGAGGAACCCCTCCCGATTCTGTACTTGGATCTCTTCGAGGGTTTCGAGACAATCTGCCGCAAATGCCGGACAGATGACATCGAGACGTTTTATTCCCCGTGTAGGCAAGCTGGCAATCGTTTCGTCGGTATAGGGTTTTAGCCACTCTTCCTTACCAAATCGAGATTGGAAACTTGCCGTCCACCCCCCGTCGGTCAATTCCAGTGCTTCGGCTAATAATGCTGCGGTACGTCGACACTGGTGGCCATAGGGATCGCCCTCATGTTCGTAACGCTCAGGTATCCCATGAAATGACATCAATAGGTGATCACCTTGGCCATGTTGCTCCCAATGACGACGAACACTCATGGCGAGGGCCTGAATGTATTCTGGATGGGCATGGTAATCACGGATCAGCCGCATCACAGGGAGATTACGCTCCTGCTTCATCACTTTGGCCCAACCATCAAATACCGATGCGGTGGTGCTGACGGAATATTGTGGATAGAGCGGCAACAAAATAACTCGATTGACCCCCTTTTCCTTCAGTGCTTGCCATCCCTCATCAATGGATGGGGAACCATAGCTCATGGCTAATGCCACCGGGACATCCACTCCTTCCCGCTTGAGTTCTTGCTCCAATGCACTGCGCTGCTGTTGGCTTATCACCATCAGTGGGGAGCCTTGCTCGGTCCATACTTGCTGATACAGCTTGGCAACCTTGGGAGAGCGAGTCGGTAAAATGATGAAGTGCAGGAGTGGGCACCAAAGATAACGAGGGAGATCGACCACCCTAGGATCGTGTAAAAACTGGCAAAGAAACGCCTTGACGGCGGCAGTGGTTGGGGCGGCTGGGGTTCCCAGATTAACCAGCAATACTCCGGTTTTGGTGGTCACTGTGGCTTCCTATCTCATCTCGTTAAGCAAAAAAGGGCCCTATCGGACCCTTCGCTTGATCTATCTTATGGCACATCGCTGCATCAACAAACCCGTTACCCCAATATAGTGGCAAGCCGCTTGCTGACCAGTTCCACTGGCTGAGTGCCATCAATCTTCACATAGTGGGTGTTGCCAGCCGCAGCCTCTTTGCCGTAAAAGCCGATCAGCGGTGCGGTCTGTTGGTGATACACCTCTAGGCGTTTACGCACTGTGCTCTCTTCATCATCAGCACGGATCACCAACTCTTCACCAGTTACGTCATCTTTACCGTCGACTTTCGGCGGGTTAAAGACCACATGGTAGGTGCGACCAGACCCTGAGTGAACACGACGGCCGCTCATGCGCTTGACGATCTCTTCATCTGGCACATCAAACTCCAGTACAAAGTCGACCACGACACCCGCATCTTTCATGGCTTGTGCTTGAGGTATCGTGCGCGGAAAACCATCCAACAGGAAGCCGCTAACGCAATCAGGTTGGGCAATACGCTCTTTGACCAGCCCGATAATGATGTCATCGGAGACCAACTGACCCGCGTCCATCACAGCTTTGGCTTTCATACCCAGCTCAGTGCCCGCTTTGATTGCCGCACGCAGCATATCGCCGGTAGAGATCTGGGGAATACCGTGTTTTTCCATGATGAACTGAGCCTGAGTGCCTTTGCCAGCACCCGGAGCCCCCAACAGAACAATGCGCATACACGCTCCTATTGATTGGTTATTCAAATCTTGCGAAGGCAAAAAAGTACACGGTTTCAGTCATCTCTACAAGCTAAGCCCATTTGAGTGGCCATTTTATCACCAAAACATCGGGATATAACGGCCATAGGATGTGATGAGGCTAACGAAAAAATGAGTGAACATGCACAGGCTCATGGCCGGTCTGAATTGGGATGTCACGCAGATATAAGCGCACCACGCTGGTACGCTACTCAGCGCTCCCCCCGCGAGCGTGGCACACCACTGTGGAAACGAAACTGCTCATCGGGCGCGCAAATCAACGCCGCTTCAAGCTGGCCAAAATAGCTCACCCGTTCGCTGATATCTTCACCGGCATAGTGAGCCGCTAACGTCAAATAGTCCTGATAGTGGCGCGCTTCAGAGCGCAGTAACGATAGGTAAAAGCGCGCTAACTCATCGTCTAAATAGGGGGCTAACTTGGCGAAACGCTCACAAGAACGCGCTTCTATATAAGCACCGATGATTAACTTATCGACAATAGTGGCTGGTTCATAGGTACGTACATGTTGCATCAGCGCTCGGGCATAACGGGATGCATTGACAGGGCCATATGGGATATTACGTGCGGCCATGATCTCCAATACCTGCTCAAAGTGGTGCAGCTCTTCTTGGATAAGACGCACCATGGGAAACAGCAGTGGATTACGTTCTAGTTCAGCAAATACCGTGCGTGACACGTCTGCCATGGTCCGTTTGCCAAGAATTTCTGCTTTCTCTGGTAAAGCATCAAGTTCCCGATAAAACGCCAATTGGGGTAATAGATGGCGCTTTCCTTTCGGTAAACAGTAGCGACGAACCAAGCTGTGGGCTGTTAAGGCCGCTTTATTCTCACAGTTCGCGTGATCAATCAGCAAAGTGGGCAAATTGGCTGGGTCTTGCGCCATTGCAATCCACTCATCAGGGGTCTCGCAATGCAAAAACTGGCGCACGGGGGCTAACAAATCATCCATCGGTGTTCTCATTTGTTGATACGGCATAAACAACCATGACAAAGGGCATGATGCTACCGGATCATCGAGATACTGCCCAGCCATGACGCACATGGCCAGACTGGGGCTATGTTGCTCTGATCTTAATATGTTTTATCGACGCGAACCCCGTCGTCAAAGTAGAGGATCCGAACCTTATCTCCCTGACTAAAGACCATGGCCGGATCGTAATCTTGGATCACATTAATCAACGTATGCTGTTCATTGCGGATCAGCAGCTCCACTAATCTGTTTTCGACGACAGTCTCATTAGATTGATAGTGTTGCACGGCAGCCGCCCCCGCTAATGCCCCCACTGCCGTGGCAATTTCACGGCCATGACCACCACCAAATTGGTTGCCTAATAGCCCTCCGAGCACCGCACCACCTAGGGTCTTCCAACCTGATTGTTCGGATTCCAACATTTGCCGCTGAGTAATATTGCGCAGTGTTTCAATTTGTCCAAACACCACTTGGTTGACTGGGCGAGCGCTATTGCGCTCATAGATTTTCGCCTGTGTTGGTGCCGTGACAAAGCAGATCAAGCTGGATACTATCAGAATAGTGGCCTTCATTATGTGAACCTCGTTGCCTTATGTCTCGCTATCTTACCCAGTTGGATGATGAGCTTTACTGGTTTCCCGACCCTGTTCATGCCTTGGAAGAGCCTAATGGGCTGCTCGCAATTGGCGGAGACCTCTCCCCAGGTCGATTACTGGCAGCCTACCACAAGGGAATATTTCCCTGGAATGAACCCCATCAGCCGATCCTGTGGTGGTCACCCGATCCTCGGGGGGTGATAGAGCCGCACCACCTCCATGTCGGCCGTACCTTGCGTAAGCTATTACGCAATACGCCATTCGATATCTCGGTAAATTGCGCCTTTGATGAAGTGATCACTGCTTGCGCCGGACCTCGTCGCACTGCAAGTGGCACCTGGATAAGTGAGCCCATGATCAGTGCCTATCAACACCTGCACCGCCAAGGGCATGCCCATTCAATCGAAATATGGCAGCGAGGAGAGCTACAAGCAGGGCTTTATGGCCTCTCGCTCGGTCGTTTATTTTGTGGCGAGTCGATGTTCAGTCGGATCGATCATGGCGCTAAATTCGCCATGATCGCGCTTTGTCGCCATTTCGCCCGCCACGGGGGCACATTGATCGATTGCCAAATGCAGAATCCTTTTTTGGCCACACTAGGGATAACAGAGTGGCCAAGAGCCCTATTTCTGACTGAGTTAGCGGAGCTGACTAAACAACCCCTACAGGCATCATGCTGGCAGCAAGGAGAAATCAGCCTATGACGGAAGAAGTGATCCTAAAAGTAGGGCTAACCCCTCAGCATCCTTGTAGCTACTTGGGACATGAGCAGGAGCAGTTGCTTGTGTTGATGGACCATAGTTTGCTCAATGCAACCGGTTACGAGCGGCTACTCACCGCAGGCTTTCGCCGCAGCGGCAACGATATCTATCGTCCTCACTGTCCAGCTTGTAATGCCTGCCAATCCTTGCGTATTCACAGCGAACAATTTCAACCAAGCCGTAGCCAAAAACGCATCCGCCAACTCAATCAAGATATTGAGCTGATTTTTAGCTACGATGATAAGCCCGAATATTATCAGCTCTACGAGCGCTACATCCGTGAGCGCCATCATGACGGCAGCATGTACCCCCCGAGCCACTCCCAATATCAAGGCTTTCTTCATTGTGATTGGATGCCCCCCCTGTATTTAGAAATGCGCCACCAGCATCGGTTAGTGGGGGTCGCAACCACTGATTTACTCCCACACTCACTCAGTGCTATGTACACCTTCTTTGACCCCGACTTTGCTGATCGCTCTTTAGGTACGTTTGCCATTCTCTCGCAACTAGATTTGGCCAGAAAAACTAACCGTAAATGGCTATATCTTGGCTATCTGGTAGAGGCATGTCGCAAAATGAATTACAAACGCAAATACCATCCCCATGAGCGACTGATCCAAGGCGAGTGGAAAATTATCGACAGTAAGTCCGAGTAAACTTTACACATTGCCTTAAATCCGGCATGATCGGCCGGATTTTTGTTGTGGCTTATCAAGAGGATTCAATGGCTAAAGAAGACAGTATTGAGATGCAGGGCACTATTCTCGAAACCCTGCCCAATACCATGTTCCGTGTGGAACTGGAGAATGGTCACGTGGTTATCGCTCATATTTCCGGCAAGATGCGCAAAAACTACATTCGTATCCTGACTGGAGACAAAGTAACGGTAGCTCTGACACCGTACGATCTTTCCAAAGGACGTATTGTTTTCCGCTCTCGCTAAGCCAGGAATTCAACAAAAAACCCCGACCTTTCGGTTGGGGTTTTTTGTCATTTCCTGATAACTGCCGCTTAGTGGGGAACAGCTTCAACATTGACATGAAAATCAAAGCTGAGGCTGTCATTAATTAAATCCACTTTCACAATCCCCCCATCAACCAATGAACCGAACAAGATTTCATTGGCTAGCGGCTTTTTAAGATGCTCTTGGATCACCCGACCCATAGGTCTTGCTCCCATTGCTCTATCATATCCCTTTTCAGCTAACCAATGCCGTACATCTTCTGACAGTTCTAGCGATACCCCCTTAGCATCCAACTGGACCTGTAATTCGACGATAAATTTGTCCACGACCTGATGGATCACTGTCATATCGAGATGATTGAACCAGATAGTGTGATCCAGCCTGTTACGAAACTCAGGGCTAAACGTTTTATTGATCACGGCCATCGCATCATGACTCAGATCCTGTTGTTGGAACCCTATCGATTTGCGCTGTGTTTCCTGCACTCCAGCATTGGTTGTCATAACTAAGATCACATTACGGAAGTCCGCTTTACGTCCATTGTTATCCGTCAGCGTGCCGTTATCCATCACTTGCAGTAACAAATTGAACACATCAGGATGAGCCTTTTCGATTTCATCAAGCAGCACTACTGAATGAGGGTGTTTCAGTACTGCATCGGTCAGCAATCCACCTTGCTCAAAGCCCACATATCCCGGAGGAGCACCGATCAGACGAGAGACGGTATGACGCTCCATATACTCAGACATATCAAACCGTAGCATTTCAACGCCAAGCGCTTTCCC
The DNA here is from genome assembly GCF_002795305.1 of Aeromonas cavernicola. Lineage (GTDB taxonomy): Bacteria > Pseudomonadota > Gammaproteobacteria > Enterobacterales > Aeromonadaceae > Aeromonas > Aeromonas cavernicola. The sequence goes on along the minus strand of NZ_PGGC01000200.1, from coordinate 9,453 downwards.
TAACTGCTGAGTTACCTCAGTCTTACCCACACCGGTTGGTCCAGCAAACAAGAAACAACCTACTGGACGTCGTTCGTTTCCCAAACCTGAGCGAGAAAGACGGATGGCATCCGTGAGCACCTCGATGGCTTTATCCTGACCAAAAACCACCATTTTGAGATTACGTTCTAGGTTTTTAAGTACTTCTTTATCGGAAGAAGAGACTGACTTTTCAGGGATCCGAGCTATCTTGGCAACTATTGCTTCAATTTCAGGTACGTTGATCACCTTTTTACGTTTGCTTGCTGATAACAAACGCTGACTTGCACCAGCTTCGTCGATTACATCGATAGCTTTGTCTGGCAAATGGCGATCATTAATGTATTTGGCAGATAATTCGACAGCTGCACGGATCGCTTTGACGGTATAACGCACGCCATGATGAGACTCATAACGACTTTTAAGCCCCATAAGAATGCGAGTTGTATCATCAATAGTTGGTTCAACAATATCAATTTTCTGGAAGCGACGCGCTAACGCACGGTCTTTCTCAAATATCTGCGAGTACTCCTGATATGTGGTTGAGCCTACACAACGTAGTAAACCATTTGAGAGTAATGGCTTTATTAGATTTGCAGCATCAAGCTGCCCACCAGATGCTGCGCCAGCACCAATGATTGTATGGATCTCATCAATAAATAGAATCGCACCTTCTTGGCGTTCTATTTGCTTTAATAATACTTTCAGTCGCTTCTCAAAGTCGCCGCGATATTTGGTCCCAGCCAACAGAGACCCCATATCGAGTGAATATATGGTGCTATTTGCGATAACTTCAGGAACATCTCCCTTAACTATTCGATAAGCGAGTCCCTCCGCAATAGCTGTTTTACCTACACCAGCCTCACCAACTAATAAGGGATTATTTTTACGGCGACGACATAAAACTTGAATAGTTCTATTGAGCTCTTGATCTCTACCAATAAGTGGGTCGATACGCCCTTCTAGCACCATTTGGTTGAGATTAGTTGCAAAGCTCTCTATCTGAGCAGCTGATACATCATCATCAGATTCCGAATTATTCCCAACCTCCGGTTTATTGTCTTTACGTACACCATGAGAGAGAAAATTAACTACATCAAGACGACTGATTTCAGCCTTTTTCAAAAAGTATGCTGCTTGTGATTCTTGTTCACTAAAAATAGCCACCAATACATTCGCACCACTCACCTCCGTATTCCCAGATGACTGAACATGGAATACCGCCCGCTGCAATACACGCTGAAAGCCCAACGTTGGTTGGGTTTCCCTATCTTCGTCATTTAAAGGGATCAGTGGTGTAGTTTGACTAATAAATGTGCGAATATCCTTGCGCATCTGATCAACATCTGCACCACAAGAACTCAGCGCTTCATGGGCCGAGGTGTTATCCAAAAGGGCTAACAACAGGTGCTCGACAGTCATAAACTCGTGGCGCTCATCACGAGCTAGCTTGAACGCTTCATTTAGCGTCTTTTCCAGATCTTTATTCAACATAGGCACCTCCCCTAAGTACAGCAACAATGTGGTGTCACGTTATCTATCCAGTCATCAGATTCAAGCCTTTTCCATAGTACACAGCAGTGGGTGTTCATTGTTACGTGAATAGGTGTTGACTTGGACCACCTTGGTTTCAGCTATCTCGGCAGTAAATACGCCACAGACTCCCTTACCACTATAATGCACGTTAAGCATAATATGAGTTGCCTTATCCAAATCCATACCAAAGAACTTTTGCAGGATCTCTATCACAAATTCCATTGGTGTGTAGTCATCATTATTCAATATAACTTTATACATTGGTGGCGGTTCTAGTTTGGTTTTAGCTGTTTCCGCAATCTCTTCATTAGTAGTGAGTTCTTTTAGCTTGCTCATAGTCGCGCTTTAACACCTCTAGATTACTACCGTCTCTTAGAAGCTTGTCAACAGACATGTTAACCAGATCACATCATTTATTAACAATTTCTTGACTAGCTCAAAAGTTAGACTAAATTGGTTACTTGCTAATCTGCGCACCCCAATTTTAGTTATAGTGGGCAGGCGCAGGTTACTCAACGACTTCTGGGTAATCAATAAAAGGATGTAGATGTATGGCAACCGGAACAGTTAAGTGGTTTAACAACGCAAAAGGATTCGGTTTTATCTGTCCGGAAGGGGGTGGTGAAGATATCTTCGCTCATTACTCCACAATTCAAATGGACGGCTACAAAACCCTAAAAGCAGGCCAGGCAGTCAATTTTGAACTTCAGCAGGGCCCTAAAGGGAACCATGCCGCATCAATTGTGCCAAACGAAGCACAAAATATGTAATTTTAAACATTGGATAAATAAAAAACCGGTTTCTTTAAAGAAACCGGTTTTTTATTTTAGATAAGGAAAATTACTGATCAGGTTCTAAACCGGATGGCCATTACCCAAAAAAATCAGCTGACACTCATATCAACACTATCGTGGTAATCACAACAAGCATCTAATGTGTTCTCCATCAAACTCGCCACCGTCATTGGACCGACGCCCCCCGGCACAGGAGTAATAAATGCGGCATGGCTTTTCGCCGTTTCAAACTCGACATCACCCACAAGAGAGCCATCAGCCAAACGATTTATCCCAACATCAATCACAAGCGCGCCGGGTTTTATCCACTCGCCAGGAATAAAATTAGGCTTACCCACCGCGACGACCAACAAATCGGCACGACGCACTTGCTCCTCTAGGTCGCGAGTAAAACGGTGACACGTGGTGGTTGTGCAACCTGCCAGCAGTAATTCGAGCGTCATCGGCCGACCAACGATATTCGATGCTCCGACCACAACCGCATGTAAACCATGGGTTTTAATGCCGGTGGCTGCGATTAGCGTCATAATGCCTTTCGGTGTACAGGGACGCAAAGCAGGAATGCGCTGAGCCAATCGCCCAACGTTATAGGGATGAAAACCATCGACATCTTTGTCTGGGCGGATCCGCTCCAATACTTGGGTAGCATCAACGTGGCTAGGCAATGGCAACTGAACCAAAATACCGTCAACCTCAGCATCGTCATTGAGTTTTTCAATCAAATTCAATAACTCTGCTTGGCTCGCAGTGGCACTGAGATCATAAGAACGAGAGATAAACCCAACCTCTTCACAAGCACGTCGTTTACTACCGACATACACTTGAGAAGCAGGGTCTGCGCCAACCAGAATAACGGCCAGACCAGGCGCCCGTTTCCCTGCCATTAATCGCTGTTGGACCTTTTCTGCAACCTGACTACGAATCGTTTGCGCAACCTGTTTTCCATCTATAATTTTGGCCGACATGCTTCCCTCTTACGCCTAACTACACTGCCGTCCATTATCACATTTTTTTAGTCCGGATGTTAGCACTGACGCGGACAAACCACGTTGTGAGTAATAAGTAGACGTTTGAATTTAAAAGAAGAAAAAGGGATTGACGCTAGTCAATACGCTTGGGTATGATGCCGCCCCAATCGCATGACATGGCCTGTACATCATGCATGCACCCCACTTTCGGTGATTAGCGCAGTCCGGTAGCGCATCTGGTTTGGGACCAGAGGGTCAAAGGTTCGAATCCTTTATCACCGACCATCGTTTTCTTATCGGCATACAAGCGGGTAAGAAAGGCGCCCTTAGCTCAGTTGGATAGAGCAACGGCCTTCTAAGCCGTGGGTCGCAGGTTCGAATCCTGCAGGGCGCGCCATTAGGTAGAGTAGATACCAACTCCTGATCCATCGTTTTTTAATTGGTGCGAGCACGGATTGATTTCTATCCCGATGGTGGCTGTAGCTCAGTTGGTAGAGTCCCGGATTGTGATTCCGGTTGTCGTGGGTTCGAGCCCCATCAGCCACCCCATTGTTCCCGCATTCCCTCTAATATGTTCTCTATCATAACGTCCTATTATGACCCAATGCCCTTGCTTGGAGCCAACATCTCCAGCCCAGCAAGCGGATAACTGCCCTCGCCCACTCCTCATGCTCACTTCCGACATGGCAAGTAGAACCAGCCAAATCACCCGAACACAACGCGCTGTATTAGTTACTGAAACTGCGCATGCTCACCATGCTACTCATTAAGCTTGCACCGTTCCCGCTCGCTCTTTAGGATCGCTCGCAGCTTATCGATATGGCCCCTCTGGGCACCTATTTAAGGAATTCGTACCTTGTCTCTCTCTATCGAGGCGCTGCGCCGCCGTCTCTCTGCGTGTATGAATCTCGACGCCCGCCGCCTTTCCAGCCGTCTGCATGGGGTTAAGAAGCTGTCTGAAGGCAAACAGGCCGCCGTGCTTGAGACCATTGCTACTGATCTGGATGCCGCACAAGCGCGTTACCAGTCCCGCCTAGCCGGTGCGCCCAAGGTGACCTATCCGGATAATTTACCGGTCAGCCAGAAGCAGGCGGAGATCGCCAAGGCGATCCAAGATCATCAGGTGGTGATCATCGCCGGGGAAACCGGCTCGGGCAAAACCACCCAGATCCCCAAGATCTGTCTGGCGCTCGGGCGCGGAGTGAAGGGCTTTATCGGCCACACCCAGCCGCGCCGTCTGGCGGCCCGCACCGTGGCGGCCCGTATTGCCGAAGAGATGGCGTCCGAACTTGGGCATTACGTGGGTTACAAGGTGCGCTTTACCGATCAGGTCAGCGAACAGACCCACATCAAGCTGATGACCGACGGTATCCTGCTGGCCGAGATCCAGAACGATCGGATGCTTACCCAGTACGACACCATCATCATCGACGAGGCCCACGAGCGCAGCCTCAACATCGACTTCATTCTGGGCTATCTGAAACAGCTGCTGCCCAAGCGCCCCGATCTCAAGGTGATCATCACCTCGGCCACCATCGACCCGCAGCGCTTCTCCCGCCATTTCAACAAGGCGCCGGTGATCGAGGTATCCGGCCGCACCTATCCGGTGGAGGTGCGCTACCGTCCGCTATTTGTTGATAAAAAAAGCAGTGATAAAAGTGAAGGGCTGGAAGAGCGCGATGAACTGCAGGGGATCTTCGATGCGGTGGAAGAGCTGGCCCGCGAAGGGCTGGGGGACATCCTCATCTTCATGAACGGCGAGCGGGAGATCCGCGATACCACCGATGCCCTGCGCAAGCTCAACCTGCGCGATACCGAGGTGCTGCCGCTCTACGCCCGTCTCTCTAACGCCGAGCAGAACAAGGTGTTTCAGCAACACGCCGGCCGGCGCATCGTGCTCGCCACCAACGTGGCGGAGACCTCGTTGACGGTGCCGGGCATTCGTTACGTCATCGATCCGGGCACCGCCCGCATCAGCCGTTACTCCTGGCGGACCAAGGTGCAGCGCCTGCCTATCGAGCCGGTCTCCCAGGCCAGCGCCAACCAGCGTAAAGGGCGCTGCGGTCGGGTGGCGGACGGTATCTGTATCCGTCTCTACTCCGAGGAAGATTTCAACAACCGTCCGGCCTTTACCGACCCCGAGATCCTGCGCACCAACCTGGCATCGGTCATTTTGCAGATGTTGGCGCTCGGCCTTGGCAACATGGAGGCCTTCCCCTTCGTCGAGCCGCCAGAGTCGCGTCATATCAAGGATGGCCTGACCCTGCTCAAAGAGTTGGAGGCAGTCAAAGAGCTGCCTGGCACGCGGGATCATGAACCCAAATTACAGCTGACTGAAACCGGTCGCCAGCTCTCGCGTATCCCCCTTGATCCCCGTCTGGCGAAGATGGTGATCAGCGCGGCGCAAACCGGCTGCCTGAGTGAGGTGATGGTGATCACGGCAGGCCTCAGCATTCAGGATCCCCGCGAGCGGCCCATGGAGAAAAAACAGGCCGCCGACGAGCAGCACCGACGCTTTGAAGACAAAGATTCCGATTTCCTCGCCTTCGTCAATCTGTGGAACTACCTGCAAGAGCAGCAGAACGACCTTGGCAGCAACCCGTTCCGGCGCATGTGCCAGAAAGAGTTTCTCTCCTACCTGCGGGTACGCGAGTGGCAGGACATTCACTTCCAGCTACGCCAGACGGTGAAAGAGCTGGGCTTTAAAGCCAACCAAGTACCAACCGATTTTAAAACCCTGCACTGCGCCCTACTGACCGGCCTGTTGAGCCATATCGGCAATAAGGATCTGGAAAAGCCCGAGTTCCTTGGCGCTCGCAATGGCCGCTTCCACCTCTTCCCAGCCTCGGGGCTGTTCAAAAAACCGCCCAAGTGGGTGATGGCCGCAGAATTGGTGGAAACCTCGCGCCTCTACGCTCGCATCAATGCCAAGATTGAGCCCGAGTGGGTGGAGCCGCTGGCAGGCCACCTCATCAAGCTGCACCACAGCGATCCTCACTGGTCGAAGAAAAATGGCGCCGTGATGGCCAAGGAGAAGGTGACGCTGTATGGCCTGACGCTCATCAATGAGCGCATCATCAACTTCAGCCGTATCGATCCGGCGCTGTGCCGCGAGCTGTTTATCCGCCGCGCCCTGGTGGAGGGGGATTTCGAGACCCGTCACCGTTTCTTTAGCGATAACCGCAAGCTGTTGGCCGAGGTGGAGGCGCTGGAGCACAAATCCCGTCGGCGCGACATTCTGGTGGATGACGAGGATCTGTTCCGCTTCTACGATGCCCGTTTGCCGGAGGAGGTGATATCAAGCCGCCACTTCGACAAGTGGTGGAAGGAGGCACAAAAGCAAGACGCCGAGCTGCTCAACTTCGAAAAAGAGATGCTGATGAAGGGGGATGCGGCCCACATCAGCGATCTCGACTACCCCAACTTCTGGCAGCAGGGGCGCCTCAAGCTCAAGCTGACCTATCAGTTCGAGCCGGGGGAAGCGGCGGATGGCGTGACCCTGCATATCCCGCTGCCGCTCCTGAATCAGGTAGAGGTGAAGGGGTTCGAGTGGTTGATCCCGGGGCTGCGCCATGAGCTGTTGGTGGCTCTCATCAAGTCGATGCCAAAGCCGATGCGCAAAAACTTCGTGCCGGCGCCGAACTATGCCGATGCACTGCTCGCCAGCATCAACTCCGAGCAGGGGCCGCTCTTGGACGAGATGGAACGTCAGCTGCGCCGCATGACCGGTGTCACTGTACCTCGCGAATCCTGGGACTGGGCTGCGGTGCCCGATCACCTGAAACTTACCTTCCGGGTGGTGGACGACAAACACAAGAAGGTGGCCGAAGGCAAGGACCTGGAGGCGCTTAAAGAGTCGCTGCGCGGCAAGGTACAGGAGACCCTCTCCCAAGTCGCAGACGATGATATCGAGCAGTCCGGCCTCACCCTGTGGAGCTTTGGCGAGCTACCGCAGGAGTACAGCCAGAAGCGCGGCGGCTTCGAGGTGAAAGCCTATCCGGCGTTGGTAGACGAGAAAGATTCGGTGGCCATTCAGCTGGTGGAGAGCCCGGTGGTGCAGCAGCAACTGATGTGGGCGGGCCAGCGCCGACTGGTGCTGCTCAACGTGCCATCCCCCATCAAATACCTGCAGGAGAAGCTGCCCAACAAAGCCAAGCTCGGGCTCTATTTCAACCCGTTTGGCAAGGTGGCGGAGCTGATTGACGACTGTATCGCCTGCGGTTGCGACAAGCTGATTGAGCAGCACGGTGGGCTGGCCTGGGATGAAGCCGGTTTCGAGGCGCTCAAGGAGTTTGTTCGCGCCGAGCTCAACGATGCGGTAGTGGAAGTGGCCAAGCAGGTAGAAGCCGTGCTAACCCTCTCCCATGAGATCAAGAAGCGGCTCAAGGGCAAGATGCAGCTCGACACCGCTTTTGCTATGTCCGATATCCAGCAGCAATTGGGCAACCTTATTCACAAGGGCTTTGTCACCGAGACCGGCTGGCAGCGGCTGCCAGACTTGCTGCGCTATCTGCGCGCCATCGAACGACGTCTGGAGAAGCTGGCTATCGATCCCAACCGGGATCGGGTCTACATGCTCAAAGTGCACAGCGTGGAGTCGGAGTACAAGGCGCTGCTGGCCAAGATCCCCAAATCCCAGCTTATTCCCACCGAGGTGGCCGCTATCCGCTGGATGATCGAGGAGCTGCGGGTGTCATTTTTTGCCCAGCAACTGGGCACACCCTATCCGATCTCTGATAAACGAGTGCTCAATGCGATCGCCCAGTGTTAAGCTACCGTCAATGTTAACTAAATGATTTACATCATGAATCAGGTGGGGAAAGGCTATTTTCCCTGCCTTTAAGCTGGGGGGAGGCAAGGATGCTGGGGATCTGGTTAAGTGCGATGCAGGTGGTGATCAGCGGTTATCAACCGCTGGCGGAGCAAACGTGGGTGCAGCTAAATCCAGAGTATTATCCCTTGGCGCGCACCCCACCGAGCATCTTTGTGGCGTGGCGTGGTAATCAGTACCCCCCTCTTGACCAACAGCAGAAAAATGGCCGTTGGCAGCTCCTGTTTCCTGCTCGTTTGGTGCCGCCCTTTGACCTGTTTGAAGGAGAGGCGCAACTCTCTAAAGCTTATCTGGCCCGCTTAAAGCGCATTGATGAACTGGCTTATGGCGTCGCGTTGAACCAAGCGGCGGCTCGTCTTGAGGCAAACCAGTGGCCTGATGGGGCCCCGATCGTCCCTGTTATCCCAGAATTTATACTGCCCATAGAAATCGCTGGAGGGGCCATGGTAACAGGCATGCCGCAGTGGGTACGAGAGGGAAGCGCCCAACGCGCCAAGGCCATAAAGCCCACTCGCCCCCACTTAGAGCCTGTCTCCCATGCCTCTCCCCCCTCCCCACCTGCGCAGCAGCGCGTGGCGGCGACATCACGCCAACCCGCCGTCAGTAAAGGGCGGCAGCTGTGTCATCAGGTGGCAGCAGGTGAGACATTGTGGCAAATTGCAAGCCACCTCGCTCAGCAGCGGAGGACGGATACCTACAGTTTCTTATTGGCACTGGCCCAAGAGAATCGTGTCGGTAACCGAGCAACCACTCAGGTCAATACCGGGGCTCGTCTCTACTGCCCGCGTGCACAGACGTTGGCGCACTTTGAGGCGTTAGGCCCCAGCCAGCGCAAGCAACAGTTTGCGCGCCTCGCCCAAAGCGAGTAACCCTACGGCGCTTGGCTTGTGTCCCCGATTACCCCGTGCTAGTATTCGCGCTCGTTTTGCGAGGTGGTGACCGGTCGCAGTCAACACCATACATTCATCTATATGAGATAAACACTATGTCTTTCGTATTCCAAGCTGAAGTCCGTTCTGACCTGGGGAAAGGTGCGAGCCGCCGCCTGCGTCACGCTGACCAAGTTCCTGCCATCGTTTACGGTGCCGGTAAAGAAGCCCAGTCCATCACTGTTGACCACAAGAAATTCATCTTGGCTCAAGAGAAGCCTGAATTTTATGAGTCAGTACTGACCCTCGTCATCAATGGCGAAGAAGTTAACGTCAAAGTGAAAGCGATCCAGCGTCACCCTGTACGTTACAAGCTGGTTCACTTGGATTTCGTTCGCGTCTAATCGCCAGCGTATTCAGATGACAAAAAAGCCACT
>NZ_PGGC01000199.1 GCF_002795305.1 Aeromonas cavernicola | reverse complement strand
GCATCGGTCTATCTCATCCATGAACTGAGCTGCATGCCGTACCTGTCACCGGGGAGTATCCCGAAGCGGGTGGCGGAGCTGGATAAGCAGGCGGGGCAGTTTGTATTACCGGAGCGAAGGGAGCGGAGTTATCCCCGCAGTGTGAAGGCAAGACCACAAAAGTATGCGGTGCAAAAAGCCAATAAAAACAATGCCAGTCAGGCTTAACTGACTGGCATTAGGCCCGTGCCCGTGAGATTGCCTTCGATGAACTGAAAGAGCGTGCCGCCGCCTTGGGTGCCAATGGGGTAGTCGGCATCGATATCGACTATGAGGTGGTGGGGCAAAACGGCAGCATGCTGATGGTCAGTATCAGCGGCACCGCTGTGGTGGTGTAAGGCGTTGACTATGTGGTTGACGGTAGTGATGGCAGCCATATGGGCAGCCAGAACAGAGGGCCGATAACGATGTTATCGGCCCTCTGTTACTTATCAGTCACGGTAAACGTGATTGAAATAAAAAGGGTAATGTAGGAATTTCAAAGGTTCTGTGCTGGCTGGTTGTTGGCAAGGATGAGTGTGTCATGGCGTTAGTGCTTCCCCCGCTACTCAAACGTGGCGATACCATCGGTTTTTTCTCCCCCTCCAGTGCGGCGACCGCTTGGGCTCCCCAGCGTTTTGCCCGCGCCAAGGCGTTTCTTGAGGGGCAGGGCTTTCGACTCAAGGCGGGCAGCCTGACCGGTCAGCAGGATCACTGGCGATCCGGCTCCATTGCTGCGCGGGCGCAAGAGCTCAACACCCTTATTCGCGACCCCGAAGTGCGCTGCATCATGTCGGTGATTGGCGGCAGCAACTCCAACTCCCTGCTGCCCTATCTCGATTTTGAGGCGCTGAAACGGGATCCCAAGATCATCGTCGGCTACTCCGACGTGACGGCGCTGCTGCTCGGCATTTATGCCCAAACGGGCTTGGTCACCTTTTATGGCCCTGCGCTGGTGGCCTCTTTTGGCGAGTTGCCGCCGCTGGTGGACGAGACGCTGGCCAGTTTTTTACAGATTGTATTGGCAGGTGAAGGGGCACTGCCCCATCTGCTGCCGACCCCGGCGCAGTGGACCGATGAACGGCTGGACTGGGAGAACCAGACTCGGGCCAAGGGCAGCCAGCCTAATCGGTTGATATCGGTGGGGACTGGGCGGGTAGTGGGCCGGCTGATCGGCGGTAATCTCAACACCATGGCGGGGATCTGGGGCTCCCCTTATATGCCTGCCATCGAGCGTGGCGACATTCTGCTGCTAGAAGACAGCCTCAAATCCGCCGAGACGCTGGAGCGCTCTTTTGCCCACCTCAAGCTGTGTGGCGTATTTGAGCAGATTGGCGGCCTTATTCTCGGCAAGCACGAGCTGTTTAACGATCAGGGCAGTGGCAAGCGCCCCCTCGATATCCTGCTGGAGGTGGTGGGTGAGCCGATCTTTCCCATTCTGGCGGAGTTTGATTGCGCCCATACCCACCCCATGCTGACCTTGCCGATTGGCATCGAGGTGTCGCTCGATCTTGACAGTCAGCATCTCACACTGCTTGCGCCGCAGTGAATTGAGCAGAGTTGGCAGTCATGACATGAAAGGGCGACCCGTGGGTCGCCCTTGTGATGAGGTGATGAGGCGTTCACCGGTTATCCATGTTGCTCGGCGGGGTGATCTGGTGTGCGGTTGCGGCGGCGCAGCAGGCGAACCAGCGGGGGCAGGGCGATCACCAACACCGCCAGCACCAATAGCACTTGGCTGATGCTGCTGCTCCATAAGATGGCGGTGTCGCCATTGCTGATGGAGAGGGCGCGGCGCAGGTTCTGCTCTAGCATTTCACCTAGCACAAAGCCCAAAATGAGCGGTGACATGGGGAAGTGCATCTTGCGCAGCAGGTAGCCAAAGACCCCAAGCCCGACCATCAACAGCAGATCGAAGGTGGTGCTGTGCACGGCATAGACCCCGACCGCCGAGATACAGGCAATGGCTGGCACCAAAAACCAGAGCGGGATCGACAGCATCCGGGTGAACAGCCCGATCAGCGGGATATTCATCACCAACAGCATCACGTTAGCCAGCAATAGGGCGGCGATCAGCCCCCATACCACGTCGGGTTGCTCGGTGAACATCGTCGGGCCGGGGGTGATGTTATAGAGGGTCAGTGCCCCCATCATCACCGCGGTGGTGCCAGAGCCCGGCACCCCCAGGGTCAGCATCGGAATAAAGGAGCCGCAAGCAGAGGCGTTGTTGGCGGCCTCGGGGGCGGCTACCCCGCGAATATCCCCTTCGCCAAATTTGGCGCTGGGCCCAGCTAACCGTTTTTCGGTCATGTAGGTGATGGCGCTGGCGATGGTCGCCCCGGCGCCGGGCAAGATGCCGACGAAAAAGCCGATGACAGAGGATCGCAGCATGGTGCCGGTGCAGTGGACAAACTCTTTGGCATTAAACAGCATCCGCCCCGTGGTGCGCACCAGTTTGCCGCCGCTGCTGGTCTGCTCCAGCATCAGCAGAATTTCGCTCACCGAGAACAGGCCAATCACCACCACAATAAATTGCACCCCATCGGAGAGGTGAACACTGTCAAAGGTGAAGCGATAGACCCCTGTATTGGCATCGACCCCGACGGTGGCCAGCCCCAGCCCAATCAGCGCCGCCATAAAGGATTTGAGCGGGTTTTCGCTCATCATGCTGCCAAGGCAGGCGATGGCAAACACCATCAGCGCGAAGTACTCTGCTGGGCCAAATGCCAGCGACCAGTTTGCCAGCGCGGGGGCAAACAATATGATGCCGCCGATGGCCAGCAGTGAACCGATAAAGGAGCTCACGGCCGAAATCGACAGGGCGACGCCCGCCTGACCTTGCTGGGCCATGGGGTAGCCATCTAACGCCGTCATAATGGCGGCGGCATCCCCCGGCACATTGAGCAGGATCGACGAGATCCGCCCGCCATATTCGCAACCGATATAGACGGTGGCCAGCAGGATCAGTGCCGATTCGGGGGGCAGTTTCAAGGCAAAGGCGAGCGGCAGCAGGATGGCGACCCCGTTGATGGGGCCAAGCCCCGGCAACAGGCCAACCACGGTACCGACAAAACAGCCGATCAGGGCAATCACCAAGTTTTCTGGGGTGAGTGCCACCGCAAAGCCCTGGGAGAGGTACATCCAGGTATCCATTTTTACTCCTTAAGAGAACCAAACGCCAAGCGGCAGGGTGACATCCAGCAGCTTGTCAAACGCGACATAGAGCAGCAGACCGCTGCAAATGCCTGAGAGCAGTGCCGCTTTGACGGTGGCGCCAAACAGGCGCCCCAGCACAAAGGTGAGCAAGGCGGTGGCGAGCGGAAAGCCCAGCCACTCGAAGCCGGTGGCATACCCAGCCAGCGCCGCCACCATGATGGCGAGCTGGCGCAGGGTGCGCAGCGGTGGCCAGCTGACGGGGTCGGGCTGGCGCTTTAGCAGCAGCAGGGCGCACAGCGCCATCAGACTGATGATGCCAAGGGGAAAGGGGCGGGGCCCCAGTGGTTCATAGCTGTACTCGGTCTGGATCTGCCACGCAATGGCGGCGCCCGCCAAGCAGAGCAGTAACCAGATGGTCGCAAAAATGCGATCGCTCATGGCTGGCGCTCCTATTTGGCTAAGCCAAAGGCCTTGGCCTGCTCGCGGTATTGAGTCACCTGATTTTTCACATAGCTATCGAGCTCTGCGCCGGTGAGATTGAATTCAAACAGACCGCGTAACTCGCGCTGGGCTTTAAACGCATCGCTTTTGACCAACTGATCGAAGGTCTGCTTCCACCACTGGTATTGGCTGTCGCTGACTTTCGGCCCGACATAGAAGCCACGGATCACCGGCCATTCCAAGTCATAACCCTGCTCTTTAGCGGTCGGAATAGCGGCCAGTTTGCCGGGCAGCCGCTCTTTGGCGAACACGGCCAGTACCTTCAGTTTACCTGCCTCAATGTGTGGCACCATTTCACTCAAGTCGCCCGACATGGCCTGCACATGATTGCCGAGCAGGGAGGTGATCACCTCGCCGCCCCCTTCAAAGGCCACATAGCGCATCTTTTGTGGCGCTATGCCCCCTTGTTGGGCCAGCAGGGCCACCTTCATCCAATCTTGGCTGCCAATAGAGGCGCCCGCCCCAATCACCACGCTGTTGGGATCACGGGCCATGGCATCCACCAGCTCTTTAAGGCTCTGGTAGGGGGCGTCACTGCGCACGGCAATCATGCCGTAGTCGGTGCCCACTGCGGCTAACCAGCGCACATCATCGACGCCGTAGCGGCCAAATTTACCTTGGGCAAGGTTCAGCAAGGAGCCACCGGAGAAGGCGACCACAGTGCCCGCTTCGGCGGGACGCTGGGCCACGATGGCGTTATAGGCCACCGCGCCCACGCCGCCGGGCATATAGGTGACGCGCATTGGCTTGTCGATGGTGGCGGTCTCTTGCAGGCTCACCTGCAGCAACTTACAGGTCAGATCAAAGCCACCGCCCGGTTTGGCGGGGGCGATACATTCGGTACGACTGGGGGCGGGGGCAGTCTCGGCAGCCTGCAGGGGCAGGGCGCCAAGCAGCGCCATCAGAGTAAGCGCGTGACAGGTGCGTTGCTTCATGGTGTTCTCCATCTTTTTTTGTTGTTGTTCCCGAAGGTGATCCCCGTCGCTAGACGAGGTGAAGCGCAATTGTTAAAACAACAACCTTTCATTTACCTTTCATTGACTATTGGGGTGATGAGAGTGTGACTCTGGTCGCACCTTGCCCTCATCCTGCCCCGTTAGCGGCGTGACAACTAACCTGCGCCGATTGTTTATGCGGCCCGCTTTAGTGCTCACGGCTCCACTGCTCTCATGCCTTCACGTTTTGACTCCTCCATGCCAGCGCCCCATTGTTGCTTATTTGCAAAAAGTCATTTGATGTCGGCGTCATTGTTGTCAGCAAACGGCTACCACATACTGGCGCCCTGCTTCCGTCGGGAGCCACTACCCAAAAGGAGCTGTTATGCCACTGGCGTTATTTGCCCTCACCCTGAGTGCCTTTGCGATCGGCACCACCGAATTTGTGATTGTGGGGCTCATCCCCACCATCGCTGAGCAGCTCAATGTCTCGCTCCCCTCGGCGGGCCTGTTGGTCAGCCTCTATGCCCTTGGGGTAGCCATCGGTGCCCCCGTGCTCACCGCTTTGACTGGCAAGGTGCCGCGCAAGTGGCTGCTGGTGGGGCTGATGGCGCTCTTTACCGCAGGTAACTTGCTGGCGTGGCAGGCTCCCAGTTACGAGAGCTTGATTGTGGCCCGCATCCTCACGGGACTGGCGCACGGGGTCTTCTTCTCGGTGGGCAGCACCATTGCCACTGGCCTTGTGGCGAAAGAGAAAGCGGCGAGCGCCATCGCCATCATGTTCAGCGGCCTGACGGTGGCGCTGATGACCGGTGTGCCGCTGGGCACTTGGATTGGTCAGGTCTTTGGCTGGCGCGAAACCTTTCTGGTGGTGAGCCTGCTGGGGCTGATCGCCATGGTGGGGAGCCTGCTGTTGATCCCGAGCAATCTGCCCAAGGGGGCAACCTCGACCATCCTTGAGCAGCTGAGCGTGTTGACCAAGAAGCCGTTGTTGCTGGTGTATGCCAAAACTGCCCTCGGTTGCTGTGGTGCCTTCACTGCGTTCACCTTCCTCGCCCCCATCTTGCAGCAGATCAGCGGTTTTAGCGCCGCTGAGATGAGCTTGATCCTGCTGGTGTACGGGGTATCGGTTGCCATCGGCAATATCTGGGGTGGCAAGCTGGCAGATCGTCTGGGCCCTTTGCCCGCCCTCAAGCTGCTATTTGCTGGCCTCGCGCTGGTGCTGTTGATCTTCAGTTTCACCGCCCCCCATCCGGTGCCGGCGGTACTGACCGTGCTGGTGTGGGGCGCCTTTGCCTTTGGCAACGTGCCGGGCCTGCAAGTGCTGGTAGTGCAACAGGCCGAGCGCCACACCCCCAACGCGGTGGATGTGGCATCGGGTCTCAATATCGCCGCCTTTAACGTCGGCATTGCCCTGGGCTCGGTGGTCGGTGGTGTGGTGGTGGAGCACCTCGGCTTGATACATACCCCTTGGATCGGCGCCCTCATCGTATTGCTGGCCTATGGGCTGACCCATGTCAGCGAGCGCCGTGAAGCGATCCGACTTGCCGCCTGTCAGGCATAAGCTGCACCAGTCAGCGGCACGCCTGCGGTAATCGGTGCGGCAGGCTGCCCTCTTTGACCACGCCAGTAAGGTGGGCCATTGCGCTAGGATGTGACACCGTCGCTAGACGAGGTGAAGCGCAATTGTTAAAACAACAACCTTTCATTTACCTTTCATTGACTATTGGGGTGATGAGAGGGTGACGCAGGTCGCACCTTGCCCTCATCCAGCCCCATTATCGGAGTGACGACATGCGCCTACTGCTGGCTGAAGACAATCATGAGCTGGCCGATTGGCTGTCGCGGGCATTGACCCGCGCGGGATTTGCGGTGGATTGGGTGGCGGATGGTGCCAAAGCCGATCACCTGTTGCGCCATGAACACTATGCTTTAGCGGTGCTCGATATCGAGATGCCTCAATTAGATGGGCTGGCGGTGCTTAGCCGCCTGCGCCGCCGTGGTCAGGGGTTGCCGGTGCTGCTGCTCACCGCCCGTGGCACGGTGGAGGCGCGGATCAGCGGGCTCAATGCTGGGGCTGATGATTATCTGGCCAAGCCCTTTGATTTAGGGGAGCTCGATGCCCGCTTGCGAGCCCTGCTGCGGCGCTGTGAACATGGCGGCACCGAGCTGCGCCTAGGGCAGTTGACGCGCCACCCCGACGGCTATTTTATGGTCGCCAACACGCCGCTAGCCCTGACCCCGCGCGAGCTTGCCTTGCTGACGGCCCTGATGTATCGCCAAGGGCGGCCGGTGGCCAAGGGGCAGCTGTTTGAGCAGGTGTTCAACCTCGATGATGAGGTCGGGATCGAAAGCATCGATCTCTATATCCATCGGCTGCGCAAAAAACTGGTGGGGAGCGGGGTGGTGATCACCACCTTGCGTGGCTTGGGCTACGTATTGGACGCGGCGGCGGAGGTGACCCATTAGCCGCTCGTTACTCCATCAACTGCTGTGGTTTCTCGGTGGCCCTTTGCTGATCCTCTGGGGCGCGTCGGCGTGGTATAGCTACTACGGCGCGTTGGCGGCAGCCACCGCCGCGTATGATCGCACCCTGCTTGCTTCTGCCCGCACCGTGGCCGAGCGGCTGACGGTGAGCGAGGGCTCCCTCAAGGTGGATGTGCCCTATGTGGTGCTCGACAGTTTTGAGCGCAATATGCGCGATCGGCTCTTTTATCAGGTGCGGGATATTCAAGGGGCGGTGATCTCGGGGTTTGCCGATCTGCCGCCGATGCCGCTGGGCACTCCGCTCACCGACCGCTACCCCGCGCTGGCCTATTTTTATGATGGCGTTTATCAGGATGCGCCCATCCGCGCTGTGGTGTTGTTGCAACCGGTGGGCGAGGGGGGCGTCAACGGCATGGCCAAGATCACGGTGGCCGAGACCCTGCTTAGTCGCCAGCAGCTAGCAGAGCAGCTGCTCTGCTCGGCGTTGCAGACTCAGGGCGCGCTGGTTGTCCTCACCCTGCTGCTGGCCTATCTGCTGCTAAAAGGGGTGCTTAGGCCGATGCGCCGCTTATCGCGGGAGATCCTGCGCCGTGACGGTGCCGACTTGGCCCCCCTGCCGGACTTGCTCCCTTGGCAAGAGACCCGGCCGCTGGTGCAGGCGTTTAACCGCCAGTTAGCACGGCTGCGCCAACTGGTGGCACGCCAAGAGCGCTTTAGCGCCGATGCCGCCCATCAACTGCGCACCCCGCTCACCATTTTAAAAACGCAGGTAGAGGTAGCCCGCACCAGTGCCGATCCTAGCTTGATCGCCGAGAGTCTCGGCGCCATGGCCGTGCGGCTGGATCACACTATCGCCCTGACCGAGCGCCTGTTGTTGCTGGCACAGCTCAATGCTGACGAGCGCTCGGGACTGCGCCAGCGCGCGCCATTAGAGCTAGTGACGCTGGTGCAGCAAGCTTGTTTGTCGCGTTTAACTCAGGCTCGCAGCAAGGAGATCGATCTGGGCTACGAGGGGGCCGACCCTGCGGTCATGGTGGCGGGAGAATCACTGCTACTGGGGGAGCTGTGCGCCAACCTGCTCGACAATGCGATCAAATACACCCCCTCTGGCGGCATCGTGACCGCTCGGGTGCTGCGGGCAGAGGGGCAGGTTTGGCTAGAGGTGGAAGACAGCGGCCCCGGCATCGCCCCCGAGCAAGCCGAGCGAGTCTGGCAGCCCTTTTTACGGCTAGAACATGGCGCCGATCAGCCGGGGGCCGGCCTTGGCTTAGCCTTGGTGCGCGACATTGCCCATTACCATCATGGTGAGGTATCGCTGCTGGCGGCGCCGCAGCTGGGGGGCTTACTGGTTAGGTTGAGCTTACCCCTTGAACCCCACCCACGGCGTTAGCCGAGGCCATGATGCAGGGTGGTATTGCGCTGGGTGATAACCGGTCAGGGGCGCAATGCAAGATATAAGAGGGGGGAGCATCAAGCTCCCCCCTCTTAACTCTCTGTTTCGAGTGACTGGGGGCGCGAGCTGCGCTCCCTCGTATGGCACTCAATTTCAGGTCACGCCATCAGGTCAGAATGCGTAACGCCACGAGATTGCAGTGAAGTAGCCGCGATAGTCCTGATTAATATGGCCCATGCTGAGCTCTTCCCCGGCGTAGAGATAGTCCACATCCTGATAGAACTCGTAGCGCATATCCCAGCGCAGCGACTGCTGCTCATTGAGCGGGTAGAGGGCATAGCCTGCTAGCCGATGTTGCTTGCTGGTGAGGGTGGGGTAGTCATAGCCTAGGCTGGCGTCGGTATGACCTCGACCATAGGCAAGGCTGTAATCGAGCCCGAGGGTCAGGTTTTGGCTAAACGTCTCGGCAAAGGCCTGTTTCTGGGTGAACCCCACTCCCACCGTGGTCACCTCATCGCGTACCTCGGTGGCATAAGGAGCCCAATCGGGCGCTTGACTGTTGGCATGATGCTGGCGCGAAGTCAGCCACTGCTGATTGCCAAACAGGTGGGCGTTAAGCTGCTCGTCCAGTTGCAGGTTGAGGGTCAGATCAAGCCCGCGATCCCCGCCCGCACTGCGGCCGATATTGGGTTCTTTGTAGTCGGATTGCGCCCACCACCCCGCGAGGGTCGAACTGAGCTGTTCACTCAAGGCGTACTGCATATCCCCACGCAGCTCGACCCGATCTCGGTCTGCCAGATAGAACTGGCGCAAGGTGGGGCTGACTTGGCTGTTCTGATTCTGCCACTCGCCGCCTCCGCGCCGACTCCACGAGGCCTTACCGCTCAGTTGCCAATCCCCGACGGGACGGTAGCGGCTCTTGATAAACAAGGTCTGCTCATCGGTTTGCCGGCGATCGGCATACTCGCGCTCATCCGCCCGATAGTGATAGCCCCCAGTGACCTTGACTGCGCGGCTCAGCCGGTAATCGGCTTCAAGCTGCGCTTTGCCGTGGGAGCGGTCCCCTGCTTGCCGCTGGCTGCCGATAACCACTTGGCGGTCAGAGTGATCTTGCCGGTCTCGGTACGCTGCACCTGCGCGCAAGGTCAGATCCCGGTTGAACCGATTTACCCATTTGACCTCGCTCTGCAGGGTGTCAATGTCGCCGTGGAACTCAGCTTGACGGATCGGCGCTTGGCTAAAGCCAGTTAGATGGCTGCTAGAGGTAGCATGGCTGCCCAGCACCCGCCCAGTCAGGCTTTGGCTGCCCCAGCGATATTGGCCCGACGCCGTGAGCTGGTGGAAGCTGTTATCGGGTTCATAGGCCCGCTCGTTGCCATAAGGGTTACTGGTGGGGCCGAAATAGAAGGCGCTCTCATCATGACGATAGAGCGACCCCTGATAGCCCAAATCGGTGAGCCAGCCTTGGCCAAGGTAGCTGATCCCGCTTTTGACTAGGGTGGTGGTGGCGCCATCCACCGCCTTGGGTACCCAGCCCGGCCCATTACCGATACCCGGCGTGGTGGGCTGATAGCTGGCCAAGGTGGCCTCTTTTTTCTCATACGAGAAGTCGGCATAGGGCCGCCATGGGCTGTTGGGGGTATAACGCAGGCCCGCGCTCAACTTTTTGCGCAGGCTCTCTTTGGCAAAGGCGGTCAGCGCGCCAGCGGCCATCGGCTGATCGTCAGGGCGATAGAGGCTGGTGCCATGGCGGTTCCAGTAGAACGGCGATTCGGCATAACCCACCTTGGCCCGTACCCCGTCATAATGGCCCTGCTCGACCGCTAGCTTAAAACGGCGTAGCCCCAGATCCTCTGCTTGCAGGCGACCGTAGCGGGCCCCCTCGCCACGGTAGTGCAAATCCGTATTGACGATGCCAAGCAGGCCCTGCTCGTTATTAGCGGGCACCCAGTTGTGAAAGCGGCTGGCGCCATCATCAGCGCTATAGCCTGCGCCAAGGCTCAGTTCACCAAACCAGCCCTCATCGCTTAGGCACTCAGCACAGCGCCAGCGCTCGGTCTTAGCGGACTTGGCCGCTTGCAGGGAGTAATCAAGTGGGCTGGGCGGCGCGTCGCTGCCATGGGCGGAGAAGATCGCCAGCAAAGAGAGCCACAGGGTTGAGTATTTCATCATGTCTCTCCTTAGCGCCGTAGCGATTGACCGGTGGGGTGGTTACTGCCGTGGATCTGGTTGTGGCAGTTGAGGCAACTGCCCCCGCGCACCTTGAGGTCGCCCTCAGGAATGGCCACGTTGGCATGAGGCACGCTATGGCACTCCTGACACAGTTGCGGCACCCGCTTGTTCAGCAGTGCCTGATTGATGGAGCCATGGGGGCTATGACAAAGGGCGCAATCTTCGGTGACCGGCTCGTGCTCCCACAAGAAGGGGCCCCGTTTTTCGGCGTGGCACTCATAGCAGGTCTCATTGACCGTCGTCTGCTTGAGGCTGGCCTGATTGTCTGATTGATGTGGGTTGTGGCAACTGCTGCAGACCAGTTCACCATTGAGGATCGGGTGGCTGGTGCGCTTGTGCAGATCGGCTTTTTGCTCGGCGTGGCAGCTAGTACAAGTTGCGGTTTGCAGTTTGCTGTCAAGTACGGGGTCTTTGGCCTGATGCAGGGCATGGCAACTGGTGCAACTGAGATCTTCCACTGCATGGCTGCTGGTGTGCCACGCCATCCGCTTGGCGTCGGTATGACAAGAGAGGCAGACGCTGTTTTGCTTCTCGACCGGCACCGGCGAGTTAGGACCAAAGGTGATCATCGGTTCCCGCTGTTGGCCTTTACGTGGATTACGCGGGTGGTTACCCGCTGGGCCGTGGCACGCTTCGCACTGCTTGTCGGCCATCGGCCCATTCGGGTTGCCGAGGTTGCCGTGCACGTTATGGAAAATACCAGTGGCAGGCTTGCTCGATTCGGCATCGTGGCATTTAAGGCAGGTATCCGCGCCTTTGGGTGAGTATTTACCTTGCGCAAATTTGCTATCAAGGCTCGCCTCGACCTGTAACCGGGGGTCGGTGTCGGCGGCTGCAGACTGGCCAGTATCCTTGGCCCACAGCGGCAGGCAGCTGATGGCCAGTAAACCAGCCAACAGCCAGCGCGGGGGGGTCATCTTCATATCGTGTCCTTTCTATCGTGTCCTTGCAACGCAAAAGGCCAGGGGCGTTTCCCCCTGGCATCCAATGTGTCGTGCAACGTGGTTAGCGGAAGTTGTACACCTTATGGACCTTGTCCACGCCCTGCTCCTGCCCCACGGCATGGCAAGACGCGCACTGTTCCACCCCAGTGACTTCTTCGCGGGTCGCTGCCCCAAACACGGCGCCGTTATTTTTCATGTGGCTGGCCCACTCATCGCCAGCGGCTGGGCTATCTGGCTTGACCAACCCGAGCGGTGAGGCCAAGTGGCAACTAGCACAGACCACCAAGGTTGGGCTGAAGAACTTGGGCTGCTTGTTATCCGCGGTGGTGGCTGCCAGCGAGGGGCGCGCATTTTGCTGGTTTGGCAGGTTGTACTGCTCCTTGGTGTGGCAGGCTTCACAGTTGTTTAACTGACCTGGGAACACTGCCTCGCCCCCACGGTGCGGGCCATAGGCGTGATAAGAGTGGACGTGATACTTCAGATCCCCCGGAATACCGGGATAGAACGAGGTGCGGGTGGCATTGTGGCAGCTGGTGCACTGGGCAAAATCCTTTGCTGCATGGGCCGCTCCGGCGTTCCCTGCGGTATGAGCGGCCAGATCTTTATGGCAACCATTACAAGAGGCAAGATCTGCCCCGACCTTGAGCACATAGCGGTTATCGACCCCTCCTTCGACTCGGTAGTAGGCCTTGACCGGATTGATGGCCACATAAGAGAGGGAACTGGCAGTGCTACTGCAAGGCAGCAAGTCACCGGCGGCAAAGGCGCCATTGCGATCCGCGCTGCGAGCAACGCAGACCTGCAGCTCGGCGATGGTGGCCGCCAAGGTGCCGCTTACCTCCCCTTCGACCTCTTTACGACAGAGGAACTGACCGCCCCCTTGGGCTTCACACTGGGGAAAGTCGATACGGTTGCGATTGACGAAGGTCTGCGGGTTGGTATAGCCCAGCTCAAAGCCATCGCCTTTATCCCAGTTGACCAGCACGTAGGGGGCGCGGTTGGCGTCACCAAACTTTACGTAGGGCAGCACTTGCGCCATGGTCTCGGCAGGGACGCCATTGGCCGTGACGTTCAGGACCACTTCAATATTGGGGGCGGCGTAGCGCAGATCACTGATCTGCCACTGCAGTTTATCGCGGCCTACGGCCTCGTTGGCCATCCTGCCTAAGTGAGCATTGGTGGGGGAACGGACGTTGTCAGGCTGCTCGGCATGGCACTGGGTACAGAGCCGACCGTTGTTAATTTGATTGTCGATGTGCTGCACGTAAGTGGAGGCGGTCGCCGAATCGGCATGACAAGCACCACAAGGCTTCTCTTGGGCAAAGGTCCACTTATCGCCGTCTGGCGTGGCGGGGCTAACCCCTTTGTGGCAGGTATCGCAATTGCGGGAATCTTGCGGGAAGTGGCTCACCAAGCTGGTGGCGGTGGGATCTTGATTGCCGTGTAACTTGTGCACCAAAGTCAGTAACGAGGCGCGCCCATTGCCCGGCACACTGTCGTTGTGGCAGGTGGTACAGCCCTTGGGATCGGTGCGGTTCGCGTGGCGGGATGGTTTGCCCATATGGCAGCCATCACAGGTCTGTTTGGTGACCAGATCATTGCTCAGGGTCGGGGCCGTGCCTGCCGGCACCCAGCTGATGACCTGCTCGGCAACCGGCACGCCGTCACTGCCGCCAAAGTAGATCACGATGCGGTGCAGCGCCTGCTCATCCCAGCGGATCATGCCGTTGTTATCTGCCGAATCGGCGGGGAACGGATCGCTGACCTGAGTCACATCAAACGAGAAGGTATAGCGATACTGGCCATTGCCCAAGGCCTCTAGCGCGCCCTTGTTGTCAGGGCCGGGGCGATTGGTGTAACGACTGTTGGAGAGGTAGATGTAACTCTTCCATAGCGGCAGCTCCTGTCTCGCGCTGTCGCGCCCAGGGACCAGCTTGGCGAGGGTGAAGTTTGGCACGATCGTCCCTAGGTCGTAGCCTTGCCCCTGTGGGGTGGTCACCTTAAAGCGCACCGAGAGTTTGCCCCCCTCACTGAGCTGGGGAGTATCAGCCGAGAGGGTGAGGCGATTGACCTCACTCGGCGCCACCGGTGGCGCCGTCTGTTCATTTCCCTCGCCACCACCACAGGCGCTGAGCATCACCAACAGGGCGGTTGTCAGTGCCACTTTCCAGAGTTTCATATAAGTCTTCCCTTATCTTAATTTTATATTTTTTATCGTTGTGATGAGCCGGAACAAATAATTAACTGAGCACTCATTAATGGCTGCTGCGGTATATTTAATGACGTGTTGTTATGAATCACTGGTAACACAAAGTTTTTCATGTTGGTGCATCATTTAGAGATATTAGGTATTGTAGCGTTTCGCTTTTTGCCAAATTTGATCAAGATCTCAAAAGTCACTCAAAGCCTATTTTTAGGGATAGCTAAATAAATGAAAATGGATGTTCATTGCCATTTAATTGAGTATTGCAATATTAAATACATTATTTTCAATATTGCTATTAGGCATATTATTGATCTAGATCATGGTCGGCATGATAAAACAGAAAGACAAGTAAAATCCTTATAAAACAAGGTTGTGAGGTTATTCCTACGTGAGCGGTGGGGGCTGGGGAGAAAGATTGAGTCGTGATTTTATAAGTGAGTGTCATACGGTACAGCATTGCCAGAAACGAACTTGTTTAAATGCCGTATAAAGAAAGTTAAAGATCCTTTTTAAATATATTTTAAAGAGGGATTGCTGTTACTGAAAAATAATAAAATAGAGAAAAATAAAGTCGCTAGATTGTATTGCATCATTGATTAATAGTTCGGAATAGCCGTTGCATATGCGTTAAAAATAATGAGTTTCAACAGGAGGAAATACCATGAAATTAAAAGCACTGTTAGCCATGTCATTAATGTTGGGGCCACTGGGTGTGGCCTCAGCCAATGTGGATGGACCATTAAAAACCTGCGCTGCTTGTCACGGTGAGCAGGGGGTGAGCAGTCACACCGACATTCCCACCATTGCCGGGTTGGCAGAGGCGAATATCGGTGACCAGCTACGCACCTATCTGGATGGCCGCCCAGCCAAGACGGTCAAGCATGTCAGTGGTGATACTAGCAAGCAGGGCAACATGAGCGAGGTGGTCAAAGGGCTAAACGAAGCGCAGATTGACGAACTGGCGGCCCATTTTGCTGCCCTGCCTTACACCGCCATGAAGCAGCCCTTTGATGCAGCCAAGGCCGCAGCGGGCCAGAAACTGCACAAAGCCAGCTGTGAGAAGTGTCACTCGGGCGGTGGCAGCGTGGCCGAAGATGAGTCCTCCATTCTGGCGGGTCAGCCAAAGGGCTATCTGTTGACCTCGCTGCAGGAGTATCAAGGGGGCAAGCGCACCGCCGACAAGAACATGACCAAGGCCCTCAGCGGGATGAGCAGCGCCGATCTAGAGGCGTTAGCTGAGTTTTACGCCAGCCAGCAGTAAGGGGGCAATTTGTGACAGAACAACACACCTCGTGGTGGCGCCGCCTGTGGGCGCGCCCCAAGGCGAAATGGTGCTTAGGGATCCCGCTGGGTGCCCTGCT
>NZ_PGGC01000020.1 GCF_002795305.1 Aeromonas cavernicola | reverse complement strand
ACTGATGCTGGCGGGGGGCCTTAACCCCGATAACGCCCTGCAGGCCGCCCAGGTCGGTTGGCTCGGCCTTGGTTTCAACTCCGGGGTAGAGATTGCCCCGGGCCAGAAGGATCCGCACAAGCTAGCGGCCGCCTTTGCCGCACTGCGCAACCTGTAACGTAACCCTTTTTGATGTTTCGATTTAGCTAATACAAGGAAGAAGTCATGACCCTGCTCAACCCGTTTTTTGGTGAATTTGGCGGTATGTATGTACCGCAAATTCTGGTTCCCGCCCTGCTCCAGCTGGAAAAAGCCTTCGTCGACGCCAAGGATGACCCGGCTTTTATCGCCGAATTTCAAACGCTGCTTACCGAGTATGCGGGCCGCCCGACCCCGCTCACCCTAACCCGCAATTTGACCAAGGGCACCAAGACCCGCCTCTATCTGAAACGAGAAGATCTGCTGCACGGCGGCGCCCACAAGACCAATCAGGTGTTGGGTCAGGCGCTGCTGGCTAAGCGGATGGGCAAACAGGAGATCATCGCCGAGACCGGCGCCGGTCAGCACGGCGTGGCAACCGCACTGGCCTGCGCCCTGCTCGGCCTCAAGTGCCGGGTCTATATGGGCGCCAAGGATTGCGAGCGCCAAAAGCCCAACGTCTTTCGCATGAAGCTGATGGGCGCCACCGTCATCCCGGTACACTCCGGCTCCAGCACCCTGAAAGATGCCTGCAACGAGGCACTGCGCGACTGGGCCGCCAACTACGAGTCGGCCCACTACCTGCTCGGGACCGCCGCCGGCCCGCACCCCTTCCCCACTATCGTGCGGGAGTTCCAGAAGATGATTGGCGAAGAGGCCAAGGCCCAGTGCTTCGAGAAGGAAGAGCGGCTGCCGGATGCGGTGATCGCCTGCGTCGGCGGCGGGTCGAATGCCATCGGCATGTTTGCCGACTTTATCGATGAGCCCTCGGTACGCCTGATTGGGGTCGAGCCGGGTGGCCACGGCATCGAAAGTGGCGAGCATGGCGCGCCGCTCGGTCACGGCAGCAAGGGGGTCTTCTTTGGCATGCACTCCTACCTGATGCAGGACAAGCAAGGGCAAATTCAGGAGTCCTACTCCGTCTCGGCGGGGCTGGATTTCCCCTCCGTTGGCCCGCAGCACGCTCATCTGGCCGCCATCGGCCGCGCCGAGTACCCCTCAGTGACCGACAAGGAGGCGCTGGACGCCTTCCAAGAGCTGGCCAAATCCGAAGGCATCATCCCGGCGCTGGAGTCCTCCCACGCGCTGGCCCACGCCCTCAAGATGGCCCGCAGTGAACCGGAAAAAGAGCAGGTACTCATCGTCAACCTCTCCGGCCGTGGCGACAAAGATATCTTCACCGTCGCTGACATTTTCGAGAAAGAAGGAAGCCTGTCATGAACCGTTACGCACAACTTTTCTCCCGTCTGGACGCGGCCAATCAGGGCGCCTTTGTGCCGTTCGTGATGCTGGGAGACCCCACTCCTGAACTCTCCTTGGCCATCGTCGATGCGCTGGTCGCAGGGGGCGCTGATGCCCTTGAGCTCGGCATTCCCTTCTCCGATCCGGTAGCGGACGGCCCCACCATTCAGGGCGCCGCCCTGCGGGCGTTTGCCAGCCACACCACTCCAGACCACTGCTTCGAGCTGCTTGGCCGCATCCGCGCCAAGTATCCGCAGTTGCCCATTGGCCTCTTGGTCTACGCCAATCTGGTTTATGTCCGTCACATTGACGGCTTTTATGAAAAATGCCAGCAGGCGGGCGTCGATTCGGTGCTGGTCGCCGACGTGCCGGTGCAGATGTGTGCCCCTTACAAGGCGGCCGCCGACAAGTTCGGCATCGACAGCATCTTTATCGCCCCGCCCAATGGCGACGCCGAGACCCTGAAACAGGTGGCGGAGCTTGGCAATGGTTACACCTATCTGGTGAGCCGCGCTGGCGTCACCGGTGCCGAGACCAAGGCCGGCATGCCGGTAGAAGGTCTCATCAATACCCTGCGCGAGTTCAACGCCCCCCCCGCCCTGCTCGGCTTTGGCATCAGCGAACCGGCTCAGGTGCGTGAAGCGATCGCCGCTGGTGCCGCCGGTGCCATCTCCGGCTCCGCCGTGGTGAAGATCATCGAGACCCACCACCAGAACCCGGAGCATATGCTGACCCGCCTGAAAGAGTTTGTGGAAGGGATGAAGGCCGCGACCAATCGATAAGGTCGGATTTGGGGTCAACTGTCTGCGGATTTCCCCCCAAATTGCCAGTTTTCATAACCACGTAAAAGGGTGCCTGACCGGCTCCCTTTCTCTTTGCCGCTTGCCGCGCCCTGCATGTTGATCCCCTCTCCCTCCGGGAGAGGGCTAGGGTGAGGGGGATTGTGCATTCCCTGCCGAATGAGTTGCTCACTCAGCACACGCCCTAATGACTAATTTATTGATCCTGCACAGATTCCTGTCAAAACGTGCTTCTCAACACTCAGCCTTTCCCTTTAAGATACCCGAATGACAATCAACCTCTCGGAAGAACGCCATGACAGCGATTGTTGCTATCTCGCAGGTTAACAGCAGCGGGCTGGGAGCTGTCACTCAGGGGCGGTAGCTTTGTCGGCACTTACTATAGTCAGTTCCTTAACTGTCTCCTTATACAGTGCTAATGGTGGCGTTAAAAAGAGGACGTCAAGCAATTACGGCAAAGTATCAGAGACAGACTGGTAATATGTTTATTCATTTTTTCGTGGCGACTATCAAGGAAGAGCGGAATTATACGGAAGGTTCCACTAGCTAAATGGTGCTCCTATCTACCTGGTTATTGTTAAATTAAAATAGAGAAAGTGATTACATTGATGAACTATTATGTTTTGGCTTCTTTAGCTGAAGATATAAACTCAGGTTGGTGCTGGATCAAAGGCTCTGATGTTTCAAATAGAAGCCTTGTTCAAATTAAAAATAAAAATAACGGCAAATCTATTGTATGCGAAGCACTCTCTGTAGATCGTAACTTTGAAAAGAAATATCGATATAGCATTCCATCCCAAACGAATAAAGAATTGTTGGATATGCCAAATGTTGTCTTGATGAATGCGTGGTATAGAGAAAAGCTTGGAATAAATGATACTCAAAGAAATCATAGCCTTCAAGTTAGCTTTGTTACCAAGTGGGATGTTAGCAAACGAATAAAAGCATGTACCATGCACCCGCAGGTAGCAGTAAGATTGAGTACCTGGCTCGGGTTAGTTGGGGTCTTTGTTGGTACGGTCAGCTTAATTCCTAGCCAGCCACATAAATTGATAGCTGCAACCGCAATAGGTTTTTTTGTTGGCAAATTAAATATGACTCGCGCTTGGAGTAAATAGTTTAAAAATTGTTCATAAGGGACACAGTGCGTGGTATTTTTGCCATGCGTTTGTCTTTGTGTTTAAGGCCGTATGTGGCGGCTCTTTTATTTATATTGCGTTGTTTACTCATTAACAATGGCATTATGACTTTACTTTATCAATATAGGCATTTATGAAAGCTGAATTTGAAGAAAAGGATTTTGAAGCTCCACTATACAATGAGTTGATGTTTGGTAGCCACCGAATTGCGACTCCAGGTCAAGTATTTGAAGGGAAATTTGGCATAGACGCAGCTTTAGAAGCAAAATACTCTTTCTTTTGGAGTTCATTTGGGTATCAAAACATCCCGAGAGGCGTTATTTTAAACGATCTGCGTTGGGGTTTTATGTGGAATCGCCTTGGCCATAAACGACGCTTGCCTACTTTCAATACGAATTTGCTAATACAAGCTAAACGCCCTGATGTATTAAGCAGAGTTCCTTCAGATTTAAAAAAACATGGCTTCACATCAAAGTATTGGCGCTTCGAAATAACTCCGCACCAGCAGGAGATATTGGAAAAGGTTGCTAAAAACCTTAGAAGAAGGGCTTTAGTTGTATACGCATCACCAGCGTTCCATACCCTAGATAACTTGTACGACTTTACTGAAGCTCAAACGATGGTAGAAAATACAAGCTTTGTTAAGATTGAACGATTACAAAATCATAAAAAGTGGAATTATTTTAAATCAGGTACCAGTGGTGTCGCACACTCCGAGCCAGAAAATATTGAAGATCTACCATTTTACGAAATGGTAGATGAAGCAGTTAAATTTAATGAAAACAATGACAATTTCTCGGAAAACCTTCGACTATTACACCAATGTGCTCTGGATGTTTGCAATGAAACTCACGAACATAATCCCGTTTCAAAATACTATTTACGCTTGCACGACAGGTTGATGGAAATTGATAATTATTTTGAGATTGAAGCAACTGTTGACTATTTGGCGTTTAATATATTCTGTAACGTAACAAAATTGAAGTGGCTCATTACTTAAGTCTCCATGATACATTTTAGAGTAATTAGAAATACGTTGTGTTCGGTGTTCAAAGTGATTTAGATGGTACAGGAATTACATTACTTCCCCCTTAGATGAATATAATTAGGAGAGTTAATGAATACAACTGAATGGATATCTTTGCTTTCTAGTATTGGGACATTGGTAACTGCAATCATAGCTGCGTGCACTTTGTTTGAACTCTTTAGGCAACGAAAGTCTAGTTATAAGCCTGACCTCAGTGTTTTGCAAAATAATTTTCAACTACGCTCAAGGAAAATTTCTAATGTAGAATTAGCTATAGAATGGGGTAAGCTCAACGAAGAAGGAGACGATCTTTTTTATTTTGCTGGTTTAACGGTAGTGAATGTTGGATTTGGTGCTGCCAAAAATGTTACTGCGAAGTGGATTTTTGAAATGGATAGATTACTTGATGAAGTAAACTATCTTGCACAAAAAACACACCAGCCATTCTATATTGAAAAGACTGCTCATATGCTTTCAATAAAGCATAAAAGCAGCGATAAATTCATGGTAACTGTAAACGTAGACACTGAAGAGTTTGAATATTTGTTACCTCTCAGCCAAGACAATACAGGTAGAGAAGTAAGGTTGCCACCGTCATATACATTTCTAGTGTCATCTTACCTATCATTGAAAGCTTGTAATGATATAAAATTTGAAAACCTTAATATTCCAAATATAACACTAGAACTTTCTTATTATGATATCGGTAAAGGAAAGCATAAAACCAAACATAAGATCGAGTGTAAAGTGATGTCAATCACAACAAAAGAAGGTGAGTCAGCATCGGAGTTTGGAATTCATTTACAGGAGGTTTCATAACCGTCAGCGAGCTTTACTCCGTCAATCAGAGCAGAATAAACAGGGATGTAGAATATTCGTAAAACAGATTTATAGATATATTTCGCGGTAAACATCTGGCTTCACTTCGTTCAGCACCAACCTCGATTTATAGCCCAACATTCGAGATCAATAAATCAAATCTGGGACACCCACCTTTTTGAGCAAGGCGTAGCATAGCCAACATTCAAAAAGATGGGCATCCCAGCTCTGCTGCATCTCAGCCCCAAAAGTTAGCGTTGGAAGATTTGAGAAGTTGCATGACAGAAATCAGCCAAAAAACAAAGCAACTGGCCACCCTCTGCTTTTCCCTGTTTCTGATCAGACTCGGGTTTCGCGCCTTTGGCTATGACCTGCTTTATCACAATCCGAATGATCCCTACGGTATATCGGATTTAATTGAAGTGGCGTTAGCCCTCATATATCTGGTAAGTCTGGGTCTCTGCATACTGCATGCCTTGTGGATATTGCTCCGGAACCGGGATCGAGGTGCCTTGGAGGCATCAGCCCTGCTCGCCCTCTGTGCCGTCCAGTGGCACAGTTATGACTATCTTCATCACCTGGCCGCCAGTCTCAGCATCCCCTAGGCCCCCTTCCCCACACCCGCCACCCCATCAATATCAGCATCAATACAACCCCCGGCAGCCATACCCAGTAGAGCTCGGAGAGGATGACCGCCTCACCTCGGGCGGTGAGATAGGCCTCCAGCTTGAAGGGGGCAACCCGGATCACCTGCCAGGGGGCGAAGAAACGCTCGTCACGCCACGGCCAGAGCCAGCCAACCCCCTTGCCGCCGGTGGTGAGGGAATCGAGCAGGCTGTGGGAGAGCAGCGACACCAGCAGAAATGACCAGACGGTGGCGGCGCGGGCCCTTAACTGGCGATGAAACAGCATGGCCAATGTGGGCAGGGCAAAGGCGAACAACAGGGAATGGGTAAAGCCGCGGTGACCAAAGACATGGCCGTAGGCGACCCCCAGTTTAAAGGCGAGCACATCGGCATCGGGCAGCATGGCGATGGCAACCCCAGCCAGCAGCAGGCGCGGCGGGATGATCCGGCTGCCAAACCCCAGCCCAAGGCAGAGGGGCACGGCGGCGTGGGTGACTATGGTGGGCATATCGTAAAGCTCCAAATGAAAACTTGTGCCTACCCTATCCCTGCTCAGTGAAGTGAACGTGAAGTGCAATGCTGCTCTGCAAGCGACCC